>DATBYJ010000074.1:0-4057 GCA_036513795.1 Solirubrobacteraceae bacterium
CTCAATGGTGATGCCGCTGAGTACTCCCGTGCCACCATCACCGGAGACATCGGCTGCTCTGGAACAGGAGTTTGCTGCGCGTGAAATCACGCTGCTCAGTGGGCGGCGTGTGGCTGCGCTCGACGGCTCGCGCAGCGTTGCCGTGCTCGACGATGACAGCGAGTTGCCTTTTGATTTGTTCCTTGGCGTTCCAAAGCATCGCGCCGCGGACGTTGTGATAGCCAGTGGCATGACCGAGGATGGCTACATACCGGTTGACTGCGCCAGCCTGGCGACGCGGTATCCCGGCGTGTACGCCGTAGGCGACGTCGCCACCGCGGGGGTCCCGAAGGCCGGCGTCTTCGCGGAGGGAGCTGCTCGGGTCGTCGCGCAGACGATCATCTCGCAAGTGCACGGCGGTGAGCCGCCAGAGCGTCATCTCGGGCGAGGCACCTGTTACATCGAGTTCGGTCAGGGCCGTATCGGCAGCGTCGACATCGACTTCCTGTCCGGCCCGACCAAAACGGGCACGTTCAATGCGCCTTCCGCGGAGCAGATGGCACAGAAGGAACAGTTTGGCTCCAGCCGTCGCGCTCGCTGGTTCGGCGTCTAATGGCGGGCGCGGTGTCGACCGCGCTAGGACTGTGCGGCCGGCGGCTGGTCGATGCGCACCTGATTACCGGAGGGGTCGCGCACGGCACAGTCCCTCGTGCCCCATGGCTGGTCGGTTGGTGCCTGCACGATCTCCGCCCCCGACGCTTGTAGCTTCGCGAAAGTGGCATCGAGGTCGTCGGTGTGGAAGTGCACGCCGTTGAGCGCGCCCTTGGCGATCAGGGAGCCGAGCGCATCGTTGTCGGCGGGGCTGCCGTTCAGGTAGTTGGTTAGGACGATCGCGACCCCTGGCTGGGAGCCAGCGCCGACGGTGATCCAGCGGAAATCGCCGCGGGCGACATCGTTGCGCAGTTCGAGGCCGAGCGTGTCACAGTAGAACGCCAGGGCCAGCTCGGGGTCATGGATTAGCACGAAGCATTGGGAGAGAGTGAGGTTCATGCCGCCAACACTAGGGAGCCGGCGTTCTGCGCGCTTCTCTGGCCCTGCTTGGCTTGCGGCTCGGGCGGGTGAGATCCTTGGCGATGCAGCCTGGCACGCTCGCCAGTGCCCCGTGGTCGCGAGCTCGATACGCGGTCGGCGTTTCGCCTACGAGCTGGGTGAAGCGGGCGCTGAACGATCCCAGCGAGGTGCACCCGACCGCCGCGCAAACCTCGGTGACCGATAAGTCGCCGTGGCGCAGTAGCGCCTTTGCCCGCTCGATGCGCCTCGTCATCAGGTAGGCGTAGGGCGTCTCTCCATACGTCGCGCGGAACTGTCGCGAGAAGTGTGCGCTTGACATCAGCGCGGTACGGGCGAGCGTCGCGACGGCCAGCGGGCGCGCGTACTCGCGGTCCATAAGATCGCGTGCCCGGCGCAAGTGCGCGAGGTTGGCGAGCGCATCTGGCGTCACGATGGAAGTGTAGGAGCGCGCCGGCGCAGGCAAGTAGGCAGCCGGCCGAGCCGTAACCTACTTCCGTACGTGCACGTATGTCTCCTGTGACACCGGCCAACACCAGCGGCTCCCACCGCTCCCAAGCCGAGCGGCGCGCGCATACGCGTGCTGCGCTGCTCGAGTCCGCCGCGGTGGCGCTTTCCCGCGACGGCTACGGAAACCTGAAGCTGGCCGATGTCGCCGCGCAGGCGGGATACACCCGCGGGGCCATCTATCACCTGTTCGAGGACAAGGAAGCCCTGGCGCTTGCCGTGGTCGCGTGGGTAGATGAGACGTGGCAGCAGCAAGTGGGGGACTCAGTGGATCCTCAGGTAGAGCCACTGGAGGCACTTGTTGCCTTGGCGCGTGGGCATATCGTGTACTGCCGCGACGGCCGTGCGCGTGTGCTGATGACGCTGCGCGTCGAGTTCGCCGAGCGCGAGCATCCGGTGGGGGAGGCCGTGTGGAGCGTCGCCGCGTCGCTGCGCAAGCGCGTGGAGCAGCTCGTCAGTCGGGGGCGGCGCGCCGGGTCGATCGCGCCGGGGCCGCCAGCGCGGATCATGGCGGCCGCGTATCTGTCGACGCTCGAGGGGCTTGCAATTGGCATAGCTGGGCGTACTCCTCAAGACGAGACTCTCGCAGAGCGGGTCGTGCGCGGGCTGTTCGTGGATTGAACGCCGCAAGCTTGTTAGCGCCGCGGTATGAGTGGGCGGACGCTGCATGACTCGAACGGCGATTCGAAACGGTGCGTCTGATGATTGATTTTTTGCTCGTGTTCCGGGTTCACATGACTTGGGGCTCCTGGGATGCGGGCTGAGAAGCTCGCTACCAGGACACCCCGTTTTTCGTATTTGTACGCATACACCACTTCGCTCTTGTGCTTGAAGATTTCGTCCGGCTCGTACAGGCTGACGGTCCCGTGAATCAAGCCGGGAGGGAGGGGACAAGTGGTGGTGCTCAGCCGCTGACCCGCGGCGATGTTCCATTCGGTTCTGTAATCGCCTTGGTTTTCATGTAGAGCGCCGGGCACCGACCAGATGAAGTCGTAGCCGGTGCCTGCGTTCGTAAGCGTGACGCGCGAGGTGAACGCGAGTCCCAGCTCGTAGCGGCCTGCGTGTGTGCGGATCAGCTTCACCTTCAGGGGCGCCGCAGCCTGCTGGTGGCTGTATGAGAGATCCTGAGGTGCCACGTAGCCGACGGGAACCTGCATGCTCGGGGTGCACGCATAGGCGCCGCCGATCCAACTGCGCCGGGTCAGGTGGCAACTCGCCCCGTCGCGGTAATGCACTTCTGTGATCGGCCCGTCGACGGGCACGACGCCACCGGTGCCCACGCCGGTGAGCAGCTGGCCGGGAGTCGAGCGGGTGACGATCAGATATGCGCCCTCGGGGCCGCTGGTGGCCACGGTGTGGCGCTTGCCGCGCAGTACATACGTGACGCTTGCGGCGTCTGGGCCGAGCAGTCCGAAGTAGAGGTTGCGCTCGTCCTGCAATGGGCACTCCGGTTCGCCGCGCTGGTGGCCTCCGGCGGGCGAGCCTGGTGCATAGCAGCGACTCTGCCAGGCGCTTGCCGGCTGCTCGCCCCACATGTCGTTGATGTAGAGCCGGTTGTAGCGGTCCAGCGATGCGCACCAATCGCCGTAGCCGGCGCCGCCGCTGGCGACGCTGAGTTCGTGGTAGCGCCCGTCGTTGCCGAACGCGGAATCCTGTCCGATTGCTACGAGCTTGCCAGCGGCCAGACGGGCGACCTCGATGCAGCCAAGGCCTCGGCTCGTGGAGAACTCGCGCATGCCCCACGGTGCTCCGCCGGCTGGGTCAGGGGTTGAGATGGCAAGCATGCGGACGGTCCCGGGCTTCAGCTCGCCATCGCCTGTATGGGGCGCGGTGAAGAGTTCGATCCGTGACTTTGGCGCGGGCGCCCCGAACTGGATCACGCCGCTGGCGAATGCTGCGCCTGCCACACCGAGCACGCCTGTGAGGGCGATCAACGGCGTTCGGTGCCATCCGCGTCGTTGACCGCCGCGGATGGACGCTCTGAGGCGGCGCAACCGATGACGGGCACGCCGCTCTGCGGCATCGTGCAGCTGGTTTCTGACCTGCGGCAACAGATTCATGGTCGCTCCTCTAGTGCGTCTCTGAGCTTTGCAAGGCCGCGGCTCACCCGCTGGCGGACGACGAGCTCCGAGGTTTGGAGCTCGCTGGCGATCTCGGGGTAGGGCCGCTCATCGACGATTCGCGCGCGGATGGCTTCGCGCTGGAGCTCCGGCAGTCGCTCCAGCAGCTCAATCACCCAGCCGTTCTCGCTGGCGGCGCTCTCCACCCGCCCGAGCTCATCGGCGGAGAACTCGATTGGCTCGCGGATCCCCAGCCGTCGGCGCGCATTGGCCTCCACGCGCCCGCGACGCAGGCTGTTAACGAGCTTGTTGTGTGCGATCGCGAATAGCCAGCCGGCGGCCGACGGTGCCTGTGGCTTGTATCGGCTTGCTGCGACAAGTGCTGCCGCGAACACCTCCGCCGTCAGATCGGCCGCCACTTCCGGATTGCCCGTGCGACGCAC
>DATBYJ010000075.1:0-12951 GCA_036513795.1 Solirubrobacteraceae bacterium
CGGCCCCGTGTTCGCGCCACTTGCCGATCCCGACTTCTTTGCGCAGGTTCGCGTGGACGACGACCTCGGGACCGTCGTATGGCCCAACGGTGCAGACCTCGATCCCCTTGTGCTGCACGGCGACTTCGAGCCGGCCTCACGTTTCGTTCATCGCTGATCTGACCACCGCAGACTGCCTGCGGGCCGATGTTCGCAGACAACTGTCAGTGCAACCACGGCGGCGAAGAACAAAACCCGGACATCGGGTTGAGGTGCTTCGACAGGCGCTCATCCAGAGCATCCGCGAGTCGGGTTCGAGTCCCGTCTGAGCGCAAGCGCGCCGGTGCCAGGTCAAGTAGGCGCACGGCGCGTCGTGAGCAAGCAGCCGGGTACGACCTCAGGCAGAGTCAGGTCTTGGGTGGCCGCAGCTTGCGCCACTCATCGCGGATCTCATTGCACCAATGAAGAACTCCCGCAGTGGCCTTGAGCAAAGCCTCCGCAGCTCGAAGCGGGCCGGCAATCGCGATGATGAGAGCACTTACCGTCGCCAGGACAACCCACGCTGCTACCAACCACTCCGGCACTCCGGGCGGCAACAAAAAGCCCACCTACTGTCCCCGCCCTGATTCAAGATGGCTCCAGTTGAGGTGCCTACGCCCTCCTGGCGCACTCGTGGCGATGCCTGAGCTCGAGAGTCGACGCCGAAGCGTTGAAGGTGTTGGAACTGGCGTCGGAATCAGAACCGAAGAAAGCGAAGCGACAGAAGAGGCGCCGAATTCGAACCGAATGGCGGCCGAAGAACTGGCGTCGGAATCAGAACCGAAAAAAGCGGACTCAAGGTCGACCGAATCGAATTTCGGTCAAGCCGCGATCTTCGAATCGTTCTACGCCTTCATCTTCACAAAGTTACGATCCTGTGAAATCGGCGGAGCCCTGCCTCCGAGAGCGCCCAGGGCTTCGATCGCCGCAAAGACGCCTCCCCGTCCTGGCCCAGGGTTCGCCCTTCGGGAAGCGATGGAGAGGACCGTACGTCGCGCAAACCCCGCGGTTGTGCGGGCTCCGTTTCTGCGTTTGGCGTAGCTCATCACCGCAGTGTCGAGACTCTTTATAGGTGCAGGCGATGTGCTGTCACGCCGTCGGAGCCTGTTTGCAACGATGCCGCCCCAAGGCTCCTCGGTTGCGCTGGTGCGCAGCTGATGGCTCCACCGCGTCTGACAACGCCGACCCTCGCTGTGCTGGGCGCCATGCTTGGCGACCCGAGCGCAGAGTGGTACGGCTTGGAACTGTCGAGACGCTCGGGCTTCATGCCCGGCACGATTTACCCTGTCCTTGACCGACTCCTGAAAGCCGGCTGGCTTGAGCGGCATTGGGAGGAAATCGACCCTGCCGTTGAGGGCCGTCCGAAACGCCGTCTATATCGATTGACCGCTGTCGGAGTGTGCGATGGCCAAAAGGCGCTTGACGAACACCTAGTCTCGCTTCAAGTTTGGCCCCCGGGGAACGATCATTTTCCTCGACCACGGACGGAGTTGGCATGACCGTACTCGTCCTCGCTGGCGCCGTGGCCGGCGCAGGAGTGCTGATGGTACTTCGCGTGCTAGCCATCAACGAGGTACGCAGCTACCTCCGCAACCGCGTCCTCGCAAACGTGGAGGCCACCATCGCATCGTTGCCAAGGGATCGTCAAGACGAGTGGGGAGAAGAGTGGCGTGCCGAGGCCGCGACCCTTATGCCTCTGACCGCCGCCCTCTTTGCACGAGGGCTTCGACGAAGTGCCGCAGAGCTGGGGGTCGCCGAACGGTTCTGCTCGCAACTATGCCTGTCTTTGGTCGACTGCATGCTTGGATCGATTGGCTGCTAACTGTCCGCGCGCGTCGGCATGAAGGCGACCCACCAACGAAGGGTCACGCCGGGCGAGTCGTTTTGCGATCTGGCGTTTGCTTGGCGAGCATCGCCGCCATTCTTGAGAAGATTTTGGGCGGCTAGGTTGTTACACATCCTTGGTACAAGGTTGGACAAACTGCAGGTCCCGCCCGCGGTAGCGGGGCCACCTATGCCGTCTCCTAGCCAGCAGCGGCGTCGGCTGGCCGTCGCCTGGGCTGGCTTCGCGTGACTTCGGTGTCGAGTAGAGCGAACTGGTTGGTATAGAGCACCCGCTCGCCAACGAGTTTTTTGTTGCTGAGGGGATCTCGATTTATGTGCTTCCTTGCGATCAAGCCTTCGCTGATGAGCGCGTTGAGGCCGTCCTCGAGGAGACTCTTGGAAAAGGGAAGGAGGACTCGATCCTTCGGGTACCACTGAGCGTTGTTGAACCAGGCAAGCTGCCGCCACCAGCTTCCAGTCCCGTTGCTGGAGAAGCTTCGGCCGCCCCCTCGATCCTGGTGGTATTCGGCATAGATTGCGGCGAAGTACGCGGCGAGCTGAGGCGCCTTCCACGTCGCGAGGCGACCAGACGCAACGACGCTACCGCGGATCGTCAGGTAACGATCGTCGCCGCGCCCGCCAGCCTCACCAGGATCATCGAAGGAGAGTCCGCTGGCATCGTCGCGCAGGACGATGATCGTCGGGCGCCCATTGTGTGCCTCAAGGCGAACCAGTTTTTCGGCGACCAGCTTGTCCATCTGATTGCCGACCCACTTGCGCTTGAGATGACGCGTCTCCTTTTCTCCGCGATCCTCGCCTACCCGAAACGCAGGCGCAGACTTTGCGAGGTCGTGTAGATCCTCGTAGCTCCAGTCGCGCAGGACAAACCCCGCCTCGCGGGCACCAGCGTCCCTCGGCAGTAGAGCGATCGCTCTCAGCACAAGATCCAGCTTGACTGCGGCGTAGGCCTTCCGTGCAATCAATGGCTTGTAGTGGCCGGCGACATGCGCCTGCCTAACGCGGAAAAGTGCCTTGCCCTCGCCGGGGCCGAACATGATCGAGCGAGCAGGCGTCGGAGCGACTGGAGCCGCTGGCTTCGTTGAGCGTTTCGGTGGGCGCTTCGTCGAGCGTTTCGCTCGTTTCCGGGGTGCTGGTGGCATATGATGGTTACCCAGATTTTGGTTCGTTTCCGATAAGTGCTCCGTACCAGTACACGGGCAATGCTATCACCAAGGTGCGGGCACGTCTGTCACCAGCATGCGGGCGCGTAGGTTATGAACGCGATAGTGATATGAACGGGTGAGTGGGAATAACTACGTGCCGTGCCCGCACCCTGGTACGACAGGGCTTCCGCTCGCGATAGCCGCGCGCTAGCTTCGATGAAGACCCGAATCGAGCCCCGACCGACAAAGCGACCGAACTCCCGTTGTAAGTGGAGGTGGACAGAGTGCCGAGTCGACTCGACTGCTTCGGATTTGTAGCCGGAGCATCGAGGCTAAGTAAGGGCGTCGGCCGGAGGCGCAGTAACGGCCTCCGGCCAACGGGTCGCAAATGTAGGAGCTGCGGCACGCATCTACGTGACCGAGGGACTTCGCAAGGGCAGGGATGGACGGGACGGCGGCGAAAGTTCGGCTATCAAGATTGAGCACACGCACACGCTGATTGACGCGAAGCGGTATCCATCGACCGAGACGGCACTGCGCGAGATAGACGCGGCGATCGGCGCTATCCGCTGGCCTCCTGGTGGTAAGGACTTTGCGATATTCCCTGAGAGCGGGAAGGCCCGCGGCGAGGGAAACGGAGTTGTCCCGATCAAGGAAGCATTTGTGGTCGCGCTCTGGCCCCACGGCTGGACCCTTGAGATGCCATTTCCGCTGGAAGGAATTAAGGGGGGTGCGCGGTTCGGCGCCATGGACGCTGCGAAGGTGTTCGGGGCGGACCCGCCGTTCATGGTGGAGTGGGAGACGGGCAACATCTCGTCTTCGCACCGTTCCATGAACAAGCTCGCCCTCGGTCTAATTGAAGGCGTTATCTCCGGCGGCGTTCTAATCGTTCCGACCCGCGATTTCGCACGGTATCTGACGGACCGCATCGGAAATGTCAGGGAGCTGGAGCCCTACTTCCCCCTCTGGAAGGCTGCTCGGGTTCGGCGCGGATACCTCGCCGTCCTTGCCGTGGAGCACGACCGGACTTCGTCGCGTGTTTCTCGAATTGCGAAGGGAACTTCCGGGCGGGCGCTGCTCTAGCTTGCGGCCCTGATGCCCTTCGCCGAGTCGCCGAGGCCAGGCATCTGGACGACTATGTCCTCGCCCTTAAGCCTGCGCACTATTGGCTCGCAGTCGCCTAGCTCAATCCCCGTCCAGTGGCGGTGCATCCGCTCAGCCACCGCATAGGTCGTCCCGCTGCCGCCGAACGGATCAAGGACGGTGTCGCCCTCTTCGCTCGCGATCGTGAGAACTCGCTCTAGAAGCTTCTCGCTTAGCTGGTTCGCTGAGCGAGTCTTGGTGCGCGCATGGCGCACCGGGGGGATGTCTGTCCAGACATCGCTTAGGTTGAGGCCGTCAGGATGGAGCTTATTGCGATGTCCGCCATAGTCCTTGATGTCGCCGCCGCAATGACGGCAGACCGGGATGGGCACACGCGGGCGGTTGAAGGCTCTCGGCTTCCCCTCCGTGTAGTACAGGAGGCTGTAGTGGCTCGGGTAGAGGCGCCCAGGGATAGGAAGCGACATCTTGATGTCAATGGCGACCCAATGCCGGAAAAGAAGGCCATGCCGTCCTAGCTCGTGTCCAAGCTGCACATTCCAGCGGGGCAAGTTATATAGCCACATCGCGCCCCCTGGCGCGATGAGCCTGACGCACTCCGCAATCCAGCTACGACACCATGCTAGGTAGTCGTCGTCGCGCATCTTGTCGTTGATGCCCGAGCCGTAGTTCTTGGCGAGGTTGAAGGGCGGGTCGGCGAAGATCAGGTCGTAGCTCTTTGCCGGAAGTCCGGCCATGACCTCCAAGCAGTCGCCCTGGAAGAGCTCGCCTCGCTCGCTTGTGTAGTACGGCTGCACCATTCTCGCCAGGCTATCGGTCGCCGGTGATGGTACGCGCAGCCGTAGGGGCTGAGCGCCCCTACGCGCGGATGGCTGGCAACGCGAACAAGCCACTTGAGATCCCGCGCGGGTTCTGCTCTGATCGCGCGATTCGATAATCAAGTGGCCGGGCGGACGTTGGTAGCGCCCGCCCGGCCTGAGCACCGAAGGTGCGTGCCTTCGATGCCCTGGAAACCGTAGCTCTCTGCGGTCATCCGGTCGTGCTCGTCTGCGCGCTCCTCGGTCTATCCGAGAGGAGCCAGCGAGATGAGCAGCGACGCAGACAAGCAGCAGCGCATGAGCGATGACGGTTTGGGCGGCGCTCGGCCCCCACGGGAGCAGCGGCGCCTGGATATCGAGTTGGGGCGTTTTGAGCTCGTGTCTGATGGGCTCGTGCTCGCGGCGGTGGAGCGTGCCGCGCGTCATCGTGAGCGGGAGGGCGAAGGCGTGATGATGAGCGACATCGCCGAGCACCTGGGATTCGTTCACGGCTCGTGGACTACGCGCCGGCTGCATCCGCAGCTCGACGCGCTCATTGCCGAGGGCTCGCTGGCGGTTGGACGGCGAGTTCCCGTACTGAGCGTGCCCACTTCACGCAGCTGCACCGCCGCCAGCGTCGAGTGGATCATTCTCGACCTACTGCTCGAGCACAGCCAGACCACCTGGGGCATCGGCGAGCTGGTTGACGAGATAGGCAGTCCGAGCATGGTGGCCGAAGCCTTGGAAGCTCTCCAGGCCGCCGGGCTGGTCGAGCGCTCGGGTGCGTTCGTTCGGATCGCGCCGGTCTGATACACGCCAACTGCAAGAAACGCCGATTCTGCGACACAAACCACCCGAGGCCGGCGAGCGCACCTGAGCCGTCAGCACTGACACGACGTGTCGTGTCAGTGCTCCACTGGCGCTTCGCAGACTTCCCGTCAGCCTGAGACCCGTTCAAAGTGTTCTTCACCGCTCACACCCGAGCACCCGCCTGCGCCACTCACGGTGTGATAAGTCATGGTGATCGTGCTTTCGTCGGCGCTCAGTGTCATTACGACCGTGGTCTTCGACTTTGGCTTGGTACCCAAGTTGGTCCACTTCCCTTTAGCCTTCAGTCCTGAGATTGAGGCCTTGATCGTGTCTCCAAAGGTCGTGTCGCAGGCTCCCCAGTAGTCCGTTTTCCCGGTGAGCTTCTTACCCCTCTGTTCCAGAGTGATGTCCGGCACACCAAAGTCTGAGGACGCGGCTGGATCAAACCACGTGCCCGCAAAGTCGCCGGGCGCAGGCTTGCTCTCAGGCATCGCAACTGCCCCGTTCGCCGCACCGAGGATGCCGATGGTGCAAGTCGCGGTGAGGAATGCAAGGCTACGTCGCATTTGGTCGGTCCTTTCGTTCGATCTTTCGGGACTATCCCTCGATGCTACCGTTCGGTGATGCGTCCTGTGTGAGCGAGTTGTGACTATCGTTCCGCTACGCACACTGCCGCTGGTCGATACCTAGAGCTTTGTCTTGCCAGTCATGGGCTCGTCAACATAAGCTGGGATTATGCGGCGTAAAACTAACAGCAACACCTGTGAAGAGGCCGGTCTATGAGGCTGTCGGCGATCTCGGCTCAAGATGCAATGCCGGTTCGGCGATTTGAGGTGGCCGACCTTGCGGATACAGTGATGATCGCAGGCCCCAACGGGGTAGGTAAGACACGCCTCATCGACGCGGTTGTTAACGCTCTACGTAGTCCAGGGGCTGGCGGCTCTGTTGTGCAAGCAGAGGTCGTTTCGACTAACCAAGCCGAGCAGGACGCATGGGGGAAGGCCGAGTTAGACCTAACCAACCCGGAGGGCGCCCGACGCCTCACACAGATGCTCCAAGTTGGGCGCAAACGTACAAAGTGGACGAGCAGTCTCGTGAACTTTGAGAGCGACCGCTCGATTCAGCAGCTACAGCCCCTTCAGTGGGCGTGGGATATGCCGGACCCCGACGAGGAATCGATGGGGTGGGACGTGACCTACGGTCGCATGAGAGACCGATTCCAAGACACGGTCCACTCGATGTTCCGGCTGGTCGAGCAGCAGAAGCAAAGTATCGCCACTCGCGCGATCCAGCTCAAGCGGGAGGGGCGCGACAGCATGCAGCTCGGATTTGTCGATCCTATGGCTGAATTCAAGCGGGTCTTTGAGATGCTTCTAGACCCGAAACGACTCGCGGATCCCCAGGCGCGCCTCCAGAAACTGCAATACATTCAGGGTGACCAAACGTTCGACTTTGACAGCCTAAGCTCCGGCGAGCGTGAGGTCGTCAACATCGCGTTTGACTTTCAGCTCCGCCAGCCTCGCGATTGCATCGTCTTCTTCGATGAGCCCGAGTTGCACCTACATCCAGAGCTGAGCTACAAGCTCCTGCGCACGCTACGCTCGATCGGCGAGCGAAATCAATTCATCCTCTCCACCCACTCGCCCGATGTAATCTCAGCGTCGCTTGACCAGTCGGTTGTGTTCGTAGCGCCATCTAAAGAGAGCGTGGACGGGTCCTTCGAGAACCAAGCCATTCCCGTTACGGAGTCAGATGAGACTAATCAGGCGCTCCGCTTGCTCGGGCAGTCCATCGGCATAGTGGCACTCGGCAAGCGCATCGTGCTCATAGAGGGTGAGGAATCCAGCCTGGATAAGCAGACGTACGGCTCAATCTTGGGCGACCGGCATCCGGATCTCGTCCTCGTGCCTTCGGGTGGGAAGCACGTCGTCGAGTCCTTTGACACCGTCTATCAGGCGGTGCTAAATCGCATGCTATGGGGAGTCGAGTTCTTCATGCTTTGTGATGGCGATTCTGCTCCGCCGCACTCCGGGACCACCGATCGGGCCGTGACGGAGGGGCGCCTACGTCGTCTTAGCCGCTACCACCTTGAGAACTACTTCTTAGACGAGCAGGTCTGGTCGGAGACATTCGCAACCTTCGAGCCACCAGAATCGTGGTTGCGTGACCCCGCTCAGGTTCGCGCGAAGCTACGGGAAATCGCGTCGGGGTTTGTGTCATACGCGGTTGCCCTCGCAGCGTCATCGAGCCTTCGGCGTAAGGTCGGGAACGTTGACCTGATGCCCAAGGATGTACACGGCAAGTCCTCCGCAGACACGCAAGCGCTATTTCGGACGGTGGCGGAAGCCGAGCTTGGCCGAGTCTCGGCAGTCCTGACAGGGGATGAGGTCCGCCGAGAGGTGGAGGAGACATTCACCAAGTTGGAGACTGCGCTCGAACGGGACTCCGATGAATGGAAGGCTTTGATCCCCGGAAAGCAAGTGCTAGCCGTATTCGCGGCGCAAGCACAGGTCTCGCTGCCTCGGGCGAAGACCCTCTACATCGGACAGGCAGCCAAGAGCCAGCAGAACCCGTTCCAAGAGATCATAGACCTTTTTGATGCCTTGAGCTCAACGCCGGAAGCCCAGTAGCGCCTCCCGCAGAGCCTCGACTCGCGTCGCAGGGTTTCGGCTTGGCTCCCGAAAGTCCAGCTAACAAGAGGCTCAGCGAGCTATGCCGCGAATCGCGCCGGCTGCCTGTCGCCGGCGCTGACAACCGGCTCCATCAGCGCCTCCAGCACCCTATTCAGGGCCGTGACGGGGTTCGCACTCGTCCCGATCTTCCCACCATCTTGACGAAGGTCGAACCGGCCCAGTTGCCCGAGAGGGGGCTGGGCCTTCGGCGTTCTTGGGCGGGGATCGTGTCAGTCGGCTGATTGCGGCGTTGCTGGCGGTGCGGCTCAGCTAGAGCGCGGTTCGCATCCCGCCCTCCGGAGAGGACCGTACGTTGCGCAAACCCCGTCGTAGTGTGCGCTGCGTGTCTGTCTTTGGCGTAGATGCCACGCCAAATACGCGCACTCAGGCAGCGACGGTTCCGGCCGTGTGATGCGGCGCCGGGAGCGAGCCGCCTCGCCCACGAAGATCATCCGCGTACGCTGCGAGCGCCTCCTCGATGCGCTCGCCGACCTCCGAGCGCGTCGCGCCGAGCGCAACAACGCCGGGTAGGTCCGGGAGATACGCACCCCAAGTCCCATCCTCGGCCTGCTCGTAGATCACCACGTAGTCACTCATCGCAGATGCTCCAAACCGCTTGCTCGCCTAATGCTACCCAGCGTGCCGACAGGCACCGTGTCCCTGTCCTTGCCGGCAACGACGATACGCGCCTTGTGCTCGGCATGCGCCCAAACCTCGTGGGAGCCCGCTTGACGCACGACACGCCAACCCGCATCGACGAGCGCCTTCCTCACGTCCTTGTACTTCTTCGGCATGAACATGACCGTAGCCATCGACTGCGATGGAACTCACGATCGGCAACGCCGGCCCGGTTGGCCCATGAGCCAGCGTGTGTTCGCTGGCGAGCGGAACAGATAGGCCGTCTCCTGCCAGGCAGCGTGATCAAATCCCACGGTCGATTCCGATTCGATCCCGACGAACCAGTCATGCTCAGGACACGACCGCAGCCATTCGAGCAAGCCATCTGTACACATAGGAGGCATTGTAGACAAAGCGCTACATTGCGAGTGCCAGTTCCCCGGAGATCCAGGCGAGCAATGCGCCGACCACCCGCTCCACGCGCTACCGTTTGGGCATGCCTGCCACAGACAGGATCACGGTTTCTCTTGACGCGTCCATCGTGGCACAGGCTCGTGAGCAGCTCGGCGAGCCCGTGGCTGGCCTTGCGGATGACGCAGTGATCGAGCGAGCCATCAACGCCTATCTGCTGCGGCGTATGGTCGACACGACACAGCTCGCCACCGGCCTCAGCGAGGAGGAGGCCGAGCGCGTGGCTTACGATGAGCTGTCGGCAGCCCGCCAGGAGCGACGCGCCAGCGCGTGATCCGGGTCGTCGTCGATCCCGGAGTCTTCGTCTCCGTTCTGATTGGCTCTCGCGGATCTCCGCCCGATCGCATCTTCAGCGCTTGGATCGACGACCGGCTCGAGGTCATCGCAAGCCCGCAGCTGATCGCCGAGCTACGTCGGGTACTGCTGCGACCCAAGTTCCGCCGCTGGTTCGACCAGACGAGCGCACAACAGCTCGTCGCCCGACTCGAGCGTCATGCGACGATGCACGACGACCCACCGCAGGCCAAGGGCGCAACCCGCGACCCGAAAGACGACTATCTCGTAGCGCTTGCCCGGGCAGCCAAAGCCGATGCGATCGTCAGCGGCGATGGCGATCTGCACGACGCGGAGCTCACCGATGTTTCGGTGTGGACGCCGCGGCATCTCTCGGACCTTCTAAGCGAATAGTGATTAGCTCTGCGCGAGCGATGAGACCGCTCGACAGAGCGGGCGCCAATGGGAACCTACGACTGTCGTGAGCGAAGCGTGCGTTCCGACCACGTCAACTGACGACCATTCGGTCGTTCACACACACTGTCCCAGTGAACGAAGCCCGCGCTCCCCGTGAAGGGCCTGAATGACGTGCACCGCCATCCCTCAACCCGGATGAGCACGCCGACTCCGGCGCCTCGCGCGCTGAGAGCATGATCTGCGCGCAGGATCTGCGCGTGTGCATCGGAACAGCTCAGACCTCGACCCTTGATGTCATAAGCACGGTCGTCAAAGACCCAACGATGACCTTGGAGCTTCGTATAGCTCACCACATCAAATGCTGGACAAGGACGCGAGACATTCGTTGCCAGGACAGTGCCTGCGTGGAAAAGGCCGATCTGTGCCGCCACCATGAGTCCCACCGCCAACGCTCTGCTCGATAGTCGTCGATCTACTCGATCTGCAGCGCATCTGTGCACGGCATCCGATTATGCCTTCTGCACAGACACTCGGCAAGGAGCCATCGAGACTTTCGGAACAGGGCCGGTTTGACCTTCGTCAAGATCGTGGAGCTAAGGAACCGAACCCGCGCAACGTTCCTGGCGTGAGGCGCATTGAGGCTCGCTGGCGACGACGCCTTAGCCTGGCGCAGCCGGATGAGATGATCAGATGGAATCGCTCTTGCGCCGGTTGCAGTCGGCGCATAGGAGCTGGAGGTTCTGAAACGTCGTCGCACCACCGTGGGCGACAGGCAGGATGTGGTCGTACTGGAGATCGAAGCCACCATCGCACTCTACGCAGCGGCCACCATCACGCTCAAAGACAGCACGACGCATCTCGGTCGAGATGGGAACGCGCGTAGGATGAATCGCCCCGGGAGTCTTGGACGCCTCCAAAAAAGCCGGGGCGATTCACTTCGACCACCAGCGCAAGCGCCTGACGATCTTCACGAAGGGCCAGAAGGTGCGCGAGCTGCCCATCCCCCACCGCGCGTTCTGGCACGACCTCGAACACCACATCCTCGACATTGGCGCCCAGCCCTCGCACTACCTGCTATGCACGCAGCGCACGATCCCCCGCGTCGGCGTGCGCCGCTACCCGGACAAGCCGATGAGCGGCCACGCCGCGCACGACTGGTGGTATCGCTGCCTCGCCACCGCCGGAATCGTCGCGCCGGGCACGACCAGCGGCGAGAAGATGCACAAGAGTCGCCACACAGCCGGGCAGCGCGTGCTCGACGCCACCGGCAACCTCAAGGCAGTCCAGAAGCTGCTCGGCCACGCCTCGATCCAGACGACCGGCGACATCTACGCCGACTGGGACATCGACCAGCTCGCCGCCACGATGGCCGACGTGCTCTCCGCCGACGAGGACGCCGAAACGGCCGATTCGCAATCGTTCCCCCCGTCCCCGCCGCAAAAACCAGTCACTTGCAGCGGAAACGAGAAATCAGTGGAGACGGTGGGAATCGAACCCACGTCCGTAATCGCGTAAAAGTGGCTTCTACGAGCGTAGCCGGCGCTCTGATCTCGTCCCCTACTCGCCTCGCCGGCGGGGTTGTGGGGGACCAGCCTCCTGAAGATTTCCCTGGATTGGCGGAGACGGACCGCACCGGGTGAGCCTGCATTCTGATTCCGGGTGACCCCCGCGGCAGGCAGGCAGGGCCCGAAACCTCACGGCTTAGCTATTGACTAAGCGGCGAGGGCGTACTCGTGAGAGTCCGCACTTATGTTTTTCCCGGGTGTTTTACGAGGCCGCCCGGGACCTCGACTCGCCACCATCCCCACGAGCCGACCACGTCGAAGCCTGTCGTCCCCGGAGATGTACTGCGTCTGCATTCTATCTCGTTGGGCGCGGCTGGCTGGAAGATTGGTCGCGAAGTGCGGCCACGGCTGACCACTGAGCGTACCGGCCGATAGGTACATTATTGTACCGTCTAGGTGGTACAATCTGGGGATGCCGAGCTTGCTGAACCCCTTCATTTGGGATCGCCCTTTGGATGACCCGTCGAAGATCATTGGGATGGAGGCGTTTGCGCATGAGGTGGCGCTGACGCTGAAGGGGCAGACGAACGTGGCGCTGTTTGGGCCGCGGGACACTGGCAAGACGACTTTCACGAATCAGCTGGCGCTCGAATTGGGCAAGGCGCATGGCGGCGACGCACCGCCGTTTGATGTGGTCAAGGTGAACCTCCAGCGGGTTGTGAGCATCCCTGGCTTCATTGGCTGCGTGCATGACGCGATGACCAGCCACCCCGACAAGCGCCTTCGCCGGGCGGCGCAGCGTCAAATCGGAGCGCTGGAGAAGGAGATCGGCTTCGACATCAAGGTGATCAAGGGCTCGGTGAGAAGCTCGTCGGTGAGCCCTGCGCAGGATGCGGAGACGCTGCACGCGCAGCTGGTGTCGCTGCGCTTGCTGTCGGATCGCCTGGTGGTGGTGTTCGATGAGTTTCAGCGGCTGCGCCACTGTCCAGGCGATCCGCTGGCGATTATCCGCTCGGCGCTGATGAGCTCGGGCTCCAATCATGTTTCGCTGCTGTTCACGGGATCGATTCGCAACGCGTTGAAGATGATGCTCGAGCGCTCCCAACAGCCGCTTTTTGGCGAGGCGGCGGAGATGCAGCTGCCGGCGATCAGCCGCGTCGACTTCCTCGAGTACCTGGATTTTCAGTTTGAGGCCACGGGCAAGCCTGCCGAGGAAGCCGCTCTCGAGCACCTGCTCAATGCGACGCGCACGCATCCGCGCAGCACCCAGCAGCTGGCGTGG
>DATBYJ010000076.1:0-36344 GCA_036513795.1 Solirubrobacteraceae bacterium
GGATGGACAGCGGCACGAGGGGCGCTGCTAGCCGCGCCTCGGTGGCGAGGAACGCGGCGAACAGCACGAGCGACGTGATGCCGAAGCCGACGGTCCTGGCGCTGAGCCACCCATAGCGGTTCGCTTCGGTCACGGCATAGATAAGTAGAGCGAGGCTTGCCGTGATCAGCATGGCGCCCGCCAAGTCAAAGCTTCCTGCACGGTGACGAGCGTGAGATTCGGGCACGTAGGAGCGAGCGAGCAGAATTGCCCCGACCCCCACAGGCAGGTTGATGAAGAACACCCACCTCCAGCTCAGGTATGTGACGAGCACCCCGCCCAAGACGAGCCCGATCCCTCCTCCCCCCGCGGAGATCGCAGCGAATATGCCAAGCGCGCGTCGGCGCTCCTGGCCCTGCGCGGTTGAAGTGGTGATGATGCTGAGTGCCGCAGGGGAGATCAGCGCCGCCCCGATGCCTTGCGCGGCGCGTGAGACGATGAGCGCGGTCGGCGATTGTGCGAGAGCGTTGCTGAGTGAGGCAACGGTGAAGATCGCCGCGCCGAGCGTGAACAAGCGCCGCCGCCCGAACAGGTCCGCGGATCGACCGCCGAGCAAAAGAAACCCTCCGAACGCGAGCGTGTACGCGGTGACCACCCACTGCAAGTCACCGGACGTGAAGTGCAAATGACGAGCGATCGTTGGCAGCGCGACGTTTGTGACTGTCGCGTCGAGGACCACCATGAACTGGGCGAGGCAGACGGTGACGACGAGCGCCGTCTTTGAGCCCGCCATGCTCTCATCAGGCGTTGCGGACATTTAGGGCGCCAGCCAGTGAACGACTGTAGTGGGCTGATCCGGATCGGTCATCGCGAGGATCTCCTCTAGCCGCCGCTGGTCGCGGAGGCTGACGCGTTCATGTTGGCGCAGGTGTTCCTCCCAAGAACCGACGACAAACTGCTCGAGCACGTGCTGGGGGTCGGCCGCGTCGCGCCACACCCGCCAGCTCGTTGCCCCCGTCCGGCGTCGCGCGTAGCGCCCCGCGTGCAGGGCCTCGATAAGGTCTCGCTCGAGTCCCGGTCTTGGCCGGTACTCGACCGTCACGAGCACTGGCCTGCCTGGCTCTGCGGTGCCGGAGAGCTGCGGGTCCGGCCAGTCGCCGGAAGGCAGCAGCTCGGCGGCGGAGATCGCGCTGAACGGGAGTGACAAGCCGACCACGGCCACGACCGCAAGTCCCACGGCCGCCACAACGAACGCCTCGGTCAGCCCGGCATCCTCCGCGAGCACGCCGAACGCGGCGCTGCCGAGGGCGCCCGCGCCCTGGAAGATCACGAGGTAGTAGGACATGCCGCGCGCCTTCGCCCAGCCTGGCAGCGTGGACTGATACCGGGAGTTCAGCGTAGAGAGCGCGAGGATCCAGGCGGTGCCGGCGACCACGAGCGCCAACGCGGCCAGCGCGCTGACGCGCACGTATGCGAGCGCGAGCGTCACCGAGGCGAACACGAGCGTGCTGAGCGTCATCAGGGCTCCCGCCGATACGCGCCCACGCAGGCGCGGCAGCGCCGCGGCGCCGGCGACCGCTCCGATGCCCACGCCGCCCAGCAGCAAACCGTAGCCGCCGGAGCCGAGCTGCAGGTGCCGGCGCGCGAACAGCGGTAGCAGCGCCCAAATCGAGCTTGCGAAGAACATGAACAACCCAGCGCGCAGAAGGATGACGCGCAGCGCCGGGCTCCCCGCGACATAGCGCGCCCCGGCGCGGATTGCCCCAACGACGTGCTCGGGTGCCACCGCCGGGCGCGCGCCGCCGCGCCAGCGGGCGACGACGCCGATGACCGGCACAAAGCTCACTGCGTTGACCAGGAACAAGGCAGCCGCGCTGCTCGCCGCGTAGAGCGCACCGCCGATGGCGGGGCCCACGGCTCGGCTCAGGTTCTGGTTGACGGCGCCCAGTGCGATCGCCTGGGTGCGGTCCTGTGGTGCGACGAGTTCGGGTTGCAGCGTTTGCCAGGTAGGCGAGGTGAGCGTCTGCCCTGCGCCGACAGCGAAGATCAGCGCAAGCAGGATCCATGGTGTCAGGAGCCCGGCAAGTGCCAACCCGGCGAGCGTCATGGCCGCCAGCAGCATGAACGATTGCGAAACGATCAGCAGCCGGCGACGGTCGACGAGGTCACCGATCGCACCGGCTGGCACGGCGAGCAGGACCACCGGCAGGCCCGCCGCCGTCTGGATCAGGGCCACAAGCGTCGCCGAGGTTGTCAGGGTGAGCATCAGCTCCTGAGCGCCGACCGTCTGCATCCAGCCTCCGATGTTGCTCACGAACTGCGCTGAGGCCATCCGCGCGAAGTCGCGAGAGCGAAACGGCCCCCACGCCGAGGAGCGAGTCATCGGTGTCGCGTCGCCCGGCGGATCGGCCGCCTCGGTAGACGCGTTCATCTCCGGTCCGATCATTCTCGGCTACGGCTCCTCCCGCGCTTCACAAGCCGAACTGCTCCCTGTAGGCCTCTGGAACCAGCGCCTCGAACTCTCGATGGCGTTCGATGAACGCTTTGACGAACGGACAGAACGGGAGTACCGCGAGACGTCGTGTGCGGGCGTCTTCCAGAGCAAAACGGATCAGTCGATCAGCTAGTCCGCGACCTTGCAGGCGCTCGTCGACCTCGGTGTGGACGAACGCGATCAGGCCGGGTCGTGCACGGTAGGCGGTGAAGCCAACCACCTCGCCGTCGATCGACAACTCGTAGCGCTCACGCTCACGCGCGTCAGCCACCTCGATCCGCTTCGCCCCGGCCATGCCGGCAAGATTAGAACGCAAACGATCGGCGGGCAGCTACGCGATGCGGTGTACGAGCTGAGTGCGCGACTTCACGTCGAGCTTGCGGAATGCCTTGCGAGGTGGTACTCGACGGCGCCGTCTGGGCCCAAGCCGAGCTGCGCAAGATCCTTGGCGCGACTGGCTCCAGCGTACTAATCACAAACTATTACCTTACAAGTTACGACTTACACTCACGCGCGGCCGAGGCTATATTGCCCCGCGCATTGGAGTGAAGGTACTCGCGTTGGCGTGTAGTCGGCGCGTGCGACCGGCAGGAGCTTGAGTAGCGAGTGGTAGGACATCGCCACCGGACCGGGGAGCTCGGTGGGGTCATCACGAGAGGAGCGTAGGTATGCGACGACTGATCGATCGGGGTTTCGTGCTGGCCGTGCTCGGGCTTCTGCTCGGTCTGGTCCTGGCGTGCGCCGGAGCCTCCGGCGAGGAGCGTCGTGCTCAGCCCAGCGATCGGCGGGCCTCGGCGCAGCCGATCGCTGCCGCCGAATCGCTCACAGGTGAAGCGCTTACCCCGCCCTCGGTCGAACAGTTCGTCGGCGGTGAAGGGTTGACCGCCGCGCGCGCGGCGCGCCGCGCGAGTCCCCAGGCCGTCGCCGCACGCGCGGCTTCGCGGGTGAAGTTCGAGAACGTGAGCCCCGAGGGCGTGCACGCCCTCGCCGCCGACTCCTTCCCGCAGCTGCTCGCGCCCGCTGACAGCGGCGTCCCCGACCTTGCGCCCGGCCAGCGGATCGTCGGCTACCCGACCGACTACAGCGCCGAAGTGTCGGTTCCCGGCGGCGGCAAACGTCTGATCGAATCGCTCGCGCCGATCGCCACGCCCTCCTCAAACGGCCATCGCGTGCCCTTTGACCTGCACCTCACCCAAGCCGGCGCGAGCTTTCACCCGGTGCGCTCGCACGCCGGTGTGATCGTGCCGCGCGATCTCTCGCGCGGCGTCACACTGACGAGCGTTGGTGTCTCACTGACGCCGCTCACACGCTCAGGCAAGCCGCTCAACTCCTCCGCCGGCGCACTCGACGGAGCGAGCGTCCTGTGGGACGCCGCCAAGGCCGCCACGAGCGGGGAAGGCGATCTCGCGACGCTCGCCAAGGCCTCGCCAGACGGCTTTGAGCTGACGAGCATGCTGCTCTCACAGCGCAGCCCCGAACGGCTGTACTTCCGCGTCGGGATGCCCGCCCGAGCACGGCTCATCCGTACCCGCCACGGCGCGATCCGGGTGCTCGAGGGCGCAACGACGCTCGCGGTCATCTCGCCCGTCAGCGCCGAAGACGCCGAAGGAACCAACGTGCCCGTCACGGAGACCCTGCAGGGCGAGACGATCGAGCTGCAAGTGGATCTCGCCGGCGACTACCTGTACCCGATCGCGGTCGACCCCGAAGTCAACGACTCACAGCTTGCGACAACCTCCTCGGGCAAGCACTCGAACTGGGAATTTCAGACCAACAGCGCGCACTTCTCCAAAAGCGAATCCTACGGAGGCCCTGGGGCCGAACGCCTTGAAACTACAGCCTCCGGCGGCTACGGCCCGAGCGAATACGGCTACTGGGGCTACCAGACCAAGGGCGTCTCGCACATCTACGAAATCAAAACCGAAACGTCAGCCCACAACTCAGGCGCAAAAGTCGAAAGCTTCTTGGAATTCCAGGAACCGCCGTCCGGGGCGCAGGAAACCAAGGAGGTCCTCTCGACCCCCGAAAACTCCGAATACGAACACAAAGCGGTCACGCTGTGCGCGGCGAACGCCTCGAAAGCCGAAGAATGCCTGCCCGGCTCGGGCAAAGCGAACAACTCGGTGCACTTCGAGCAGGCGACGACCGGCTCGTCGAGCACCGGCTTCTCAGACTCAATGACCCAAGGCATCGTCTCGATCGCCGAGCCGAGCGGCACGCACTCCACGAGCGGCTACAACACGACCTCGCCGACCCTCGAATTTGAAGTCGTGGTAGAAGGCAAAAAAGAAAAACTCAAACGCGCCAACGTCCTCTACGGCTCGGGAAGCTGGCTGTCGAACCTGGGCGGCGCGCTCGCGCTGAACTCAGCTGACCCCGGCATCGGCGTCGCCGCGACCAAGCTCGAATACGAAAGCTCCGCGGGGAAATGGAGCCAGCTGTTCGAACACAACTACCTCGCGAACGAAAATGCCTGCCAGGGCGTGCAGTGCTACGTGAGCCATACCGAATACGCGACGCTGCCCGCGCTGTTGCCCGACGGCGAACAGACGCTTCGCTACCGCGCTGAAGAGGCGATCTCCGGCACGCAGAGCCCTGAAACTGAAGGCAAGGCGAAAGTCAAAGTCGACACGAAAGCACCGCATAGTCTGGAGATCGAAGGCTTGCCCTCCGGCAACGAACTCTCAGAACGCGCTTACGAACTGACCGTCGAAGCAAGCGACGGAGAAGGCGCGAGCATCGCCAGTTCAGGCGTCAAATCGATCGCGCTGCTGGTCGACGGCCACGAAGTCGGCACGCCGACGGGCTCCTGCACCGTCGCCAAAGGCCAGTGCACGGCCACGCGCAAAGTGACGCTCGACGGCGCCGAACTGGGCGCGGGCAAACACGACATCGAGATCGTCGCGCTCGACAACGCCGGCAACGAAGCGCACACCTACCAGCCAGTCACGATCAAGCACTCGACGCCCGTCGCGCTCGGCCCTGGCTCGCTCGACCTGCAATCCGGCGACTTCGCTCTCGGTGCGACCGACGTCTCGCTCGGCTCGGGACTGACGGTCGGGCGCACCTACAGCTCACGCGCCACCGAGGCCGGCGACGAAGGGCCGCTGGGGCCGCAGTGGAGCCTCAACCTCGGCAACGTCCAGTCGCTCACCGAAGTCGTCGACGGCGCGGTGATGCTGACCGACGTAAACGGCCGCCAGGTGCTGTTCGCGAAGTCCGGTGCCGGGACCTTCGAATCGCCGACCGGCGACTCCAACCTCGTGCTGAAGCTCGAAGAAAACAAAGCGACCAAAGAAAAGCTCGCCTATTGGCTGGAAGACCCGACTTCGCACACGAAGACGAAGTTCACGCTGCCGAGCGGCGGCGGCAAGGCGTGGGTGCCCTCATTGCAGGAAGGGGCCGTGGGAGCCGACACGGTGGGGTACAAGTACCAGACGGTGAAACAGATCACCGAATACCCGATGAGCTATGCGACCAACTGGGACGGCGCAATGGTTGCGGGCAAGGAAGGGAACATCTGGTTCGCGGAGAAGGAAAGCGAATACGCGGGAAGGATCGGCAGGATCAGCCCGGCCGGCGTCATTACCGAATTTGCGCTCCCGTCAGGAGATGTGCCCCAAGGTATGGCCGTTGACTCGCTCGGCAATGTCTGGTTCTCCACCTACACCAACACCCCAAAACTGGTGAAGATGAGCCCGGCGGGCACTTTCACAAACTACGCGCTGGGCGAAGAACGCGTCCCCATCCACATGGGCGCCGATGCGTCAGGCAACATCTGGTTCACCGAGAAGGCTGTCTCGGAGATTGCCAAAGTCACCCAATCGGGCAAAATTACCCAATATGCGCTTCCCGCGGAAAGCGAGCCAGAAGCAATCACGCTCGGATCCGACGGGAACATGTGGTTTAGCAGCGAATCCGGCAAAGTGGGACGGATAACCGCTGCCGGAGCGATCTCTTATTTCGCGGTGCCCGGCGGGGGCAAGAGCCTCGAGCTCACATCAGGCGCCGACGGCAATATCTGGTTCGTCGCGGGTCCGGAAGAACGCAAGATCGGCAAGATCACAATGTCGGGTGTGATCACTGAGTACGAAGTGCCCGGAGCCCACTTCCTCGACGGCATCGCCAGCGGCCCGGACAGAAACCTCTGGGTCACTGATCTGGTCTCCGGCGCTATCTTCAAGGTCGCGACAACGGGTACTCTCATCGCTGAATATCCATCGCCATGGGGCAACGACACGGCGCAGATCACGGCAGGCTCCGACGGAAAACTTTGGTTCACCCGGCAGGGCTCCGTCGGCAAGATCGGCACGATGACGGTGACAGGCACGGTCACCGAGCCGGTCGAGGTGTGGTCGGCCGCTTCCTCAGGTGCCTCCTGTGAACCAGCGGTGACCCAGGGCTGTCGTGCGCTGAAGTTCAGCTACGCGACCTCCACCACTACCACTGGCGAAGCCGAAAGCAAATGGGGCGAATTCAATGGCCGGCTCGCGAAGGTCACGTTCGAAGCCTATGACCCGACGGCCAAAGCAATCCAGGCGCACACCGTCGCGCAATACAGCTACGACAAGGCCGGACGTCTCCGCGCCGAGTGGGACCCGAGGATCTCGCCGGCGTTGAAGACGACCTACGGCTATGACGAACAGGGTCACCTGACCGCGCTGACCCCACCCGGCCAGGAGCCATGGACCTTCACCTACGGAGCGGTTGCCGGTGATACAGGCGCTGGCCGCCTGCTCAAGGCCGCGCGCGCGGCCGCGACGGCTGAACCGTGGAACGGCAACCCCCCGACAGATGCGGAAGCTCCGAAAATCGCCGGTACCGCCGTTCTCGGCGCGAGGCTGGCGGTCGCCCATGGCAGTTGGTCGAACAGTCCGCTTACGTACGGGTACCAGTGGGAGTCCTGTAACAGCGAAGAAGGCGAATGTGCTCCAATCCCAGGTGCGTCCAGCGCGAATTACACCGTGCAGGCGAATGACGTCGGGCATACGCTTGTAGCGTTGGTCACCGCGACCAACGGAGGCGGCTCCGCGACGGCTGCGAGCGGCGCCACGGTGGAAGCAAAGGCGGATATCATCAGCGAATACTCGCTCGCGGCCGGCAGTCGCCCGTATGGCGTTGTCGCTGGCTCTGACGGAAATGTCTGGTTCACCGATCGGGAACGCCGCAAGGTCGGCAAGGTATCGATGAGTGGAGCGGTCACGGAATACGCGGCCGAAAGCGGCGGCACGCCCGAGGCCATTACCAGCGGCCCGGATGGAAACCTGTGGTTCACGGGTATGCCGTCGCTGATTGAGCGCATGAGCACGGCTGGTGTGCTGACGAGCTATCACGTAACCCGCAGCAACCCAGGGAACTACGGAATCACGGCTGGCCCCGACGGCAACCTGTGGTTCACAGAGGCCACCGCCAGCTATATCGGCAAGATCAACACGAAAGGCGAAATCCTCGGTGAATATGCCCTCCCGGCGGGTAGCGAACCTATAAGCATTGTAACTGGGCCCGAAAACTTCCTGTGGTTTACAGAGTTTGCGAGCTCCAAGATCGGGAGGATCACGACGAGTGGGAGCATCGCCGAATTCAAACTGCCTGCAGGCAGCCATCCCTATGACATCGTATACGGGTTGGACGGCAACCTGTGGTTCACCGAGTCCGGGACGAACAAGGTCGGGAAGATCACGACCAGTGGCATCGTCACCGAATACTCGCTGCCGAGCGGCAGCGATCCGCTCGGGATCGTCGTGGGGCCAGACAGGAACATCTGGGCGGGTGAGTACGAAGGCGCCAAGATCGCGAAGATCACGACGAGCGGAGCGATCACCGAATATCCATTGCCTGTCGGCAGTTACAATCTGACCACCGGGCCGGACAAAAACATTTGGTTCGCCGAGAATGGGTCGAAGATCGGGAAGATCGCCGTAACTGTCGCCGAAGGCGAAGCCCACACCCCCGAACCCGGCACAACGATCAACTACAACGTCCCCCTCAGCGGCTCCGGTGCCCCCCACGAAATGAGTGCCCCCGAAGTCGCCCAGTGGGGCCAGAGCGACGATCCCGTCGAAGCCACCGCGATCACCCCCCCCGACGAACCCCAGTCATGGCCGGCCACAAGGTACAAGCACGCCACCGTCTACTACCTGGACAGCAAAGGCCGCCAGGTCAACGTCGCGGCCCCCTCAAACTCCTCCTACAGCACGATCTCAACGACCGAATACAACGAATTCAACGACCCGATCAGGTCGCTGACCCCCGGCAACCGCCAGACGTCGCTCGAAGCCGGCGCTGCCTCAGCCGAAAAATCAAAAGTGCTCGACACCCAGAACACCTACAACGGCGAAGGCGCCAAAGAAGGCGAAGTGGCAGAACCGGGCACGCGCCTGATCGAAAGCATCGGCCCCCAGCACAAAGTCACCTACGTGGCAGGCCACGAACACAAAGAAGTGCTCGCGCGCCTGCACTCAAAGATCTTCTATGACGAAGGCGCCCCCGGCGGGGAAGTCTATGACCTGCCGACCAAGAAGACGACGCTCGCGCAGCTCGCAAACGAAGAAGAAGTCGAAGTGAGGAGCACCAAGACGTCCTACTCTGGCCAGTCGAATCTCGGCTGGAAACTGCGCGCGCCGACCTCGGCCACGAGCTACGGCCCGGAAGAAACGGCGCTCACCAAGAGCACGACTGCGTACAACGCAACGACGGGTCAGGTCACAGAAGTCGGCTCGACATCGGCCGAAACGACGCTGAGCTACGTGAAGAAGTTCGGCGAAGCCGGCTCTGAAGCCGGCAAGCTCAAAACCCCCTGGGGCGACGCCGTCAACACAGAAGGCCAGCTGCTTGTGGTCGACTCGGCCAACAACCGGATCGAGAAGTTCTCAGCCGAAGGCGCCTACGTGAGCTCGTTCGGCACGGCGGGCTCGGGTAACGGCCAGCTCAAAGAACCACAGGGCATCGCGCTCGACTCCTTGGGCAACGTCTGGGTCGCGGACACGGGTAACAGCCGCATCGAGGAGTTCTCATCGAGTGGGGCATTCGTCAAGACCGTCGGCTCGCTGGGCACCGAATCGGGCAAGCTCAAAACGCCCTCGGATGTCGCGATCGACTCCAAAGGCAACGTCTGGGTGGCGGACACCGGCAACTCCCGCGTGGAGAAGTTCAACAAAGAAGGCGTCTACGTCGCAGAATTCGGCGCCCTGGGTACCGAAGCCGGCAAGCTCAAAGAACCGAAGGGCATCGCGATCGACGGTGGCGAACACGTGTGGGTCGCAGACACCGCCAACAACCGCATTCAGGAGTTTTCGACTTCGGGCAGCCTGCTGAAGAACTTCGGCAGCGCCGGATCGGGCGAGGGCCAGCTGAACACTCCGATCGACCTGCGGATCGACGCCCAGGGCAACATCTGGACGGCCGACTCCAAAAACAACCGCGCTGAGGCGTTCTCACCAAGCGGCGCCTACGTCACGCAGATCGGCTACAAAGGCACCGGCAACGGCCAGCTCACCGAACCCAAAGGCATCGCCTTCGACGCCACCGGCAAAGCGTGGGTCACGGACTCCGCGAACAATCGCCTGGAGCAATGGTCAAAGGGCGCAAACGCCCACGATCAGAAGATCGTCTACTACTCAGCAGGGGCAAACGGCGAATACCCGAATTGCGGCTCACACCCGGAATGGTCGGGGCTGACCTGCGAGACGCTACCGGCAAAGCAACCCGAACTGATGGGCCTGCCGCCGCTGCCGACGACCACCTACAGCTCCTACAACATCTACAACGAGCCCGAAACGATCACCGAAGCCTTCGGCTCATCAACGCGCACCCAGAAAGAAACCTACGACGCCGCCGGCCGGCGCAGCGAAAGCGAAACGACCGCGACCAGCGGCAAAACCCTGCCGAAGGTCACCTTCTCTTACAACTCAGAACAGGGCGTCCTTGAAAAAGAGACAGCCGGAGGCAAGAGCCTTACAAGCGAACACAACCGCCTCGGTCAGTTGACCAAGTACATCGACGCAGACGGCAACATAGCCAAATACACCTACGCCGGTCCCGAAGGCGACGACCTGCTCACCGAAACCTCGGACTCGAGTGACGCCGGCACGAGCAAACAGAGCTATGAACACGACCCGACGACGCAGCTCGTAACGATGCTGACCGGCTCCGCCGCCGGCAGGTTCACGGCCACCTACAACACCGAAGGCCAGCTCACCAGCGTGGGCTACCCCCACGGCCTCTGCGCCGCCTACTCCTACAACTCAGTCGGCGAAGCGACCAGCCTTCAGTACAAGAAGACCTCATACTGCACCGAAGCAGAACCGGGTGTCTACTACGAAGACAGTCGCTCCCCCTCGATCCGCGGCGAAATGCTCAAGCAGGAAAGCACCCTAGCTAGCTACACCTACACCTACGACCCCGCCGGTCGCCTGACCGAAACCCAGGAACGTCCGAGCGGCGAAGGCTGCACCGTGCGCGCTTACAGCTACGACGAAGAATCCAATCGAGCAAGCGCGACGACGCGCACGCCTGGTGTTGGCGGTGCCTGCCAGGCAGAAGGCGGCACCACCGAATCCCATAACTACGACGAAGCCAACCGCCTGGCCGACTCAGGGATCGTCTACGACGCCTACGGCAACGTGACGAACCTGCCAGCAGCCGACGCGGAAGGCCATGCACTGACGAGCAGCTACTACGTCGATAACGCCGTCGCCTCCCAGACCCAGAACGGCGTCACCAACGAATACATGCTCGACCCCGAAGGCCGCACCCGCGAACTGGTCTCCGGGAGCACGAAAACGATCGACCACTACGACGGCCCCGGCGAAGCCGTTGCCTGGAGCGAATCGCCAGAAAAGGCCGTACGCAACATCGCGGGGATCGACGGAACGCTTCTGGCGACGCAGACAAATGGCGAAACGCCGGTGCTGCAGTTGCACGACCTGCAGGGCGACGTCGTGGCGACGATCGGCGACAAAGCTGGGGAAACGAAACTGCTCTCGACCTACAACAGCACCGAATTCGGCGTGCCCAAGGCCGGCAAAGCCCCGGCGAAGCTCGCTTTCCTTGGCGCGCTGGGAGCAGAAAGCTCCTTCTCGAGCGGCGTGATCACCTACGGGGCGACCTCCTACGTCCCCCAGATCGCCCAGGCGCTGCAAAGCGAAGCCGTCGATGCTCCCGGCCTGCCGGGAGGCTCAGGCGCCGGCGCCCCCTACACCATGCAAGAGGAAGCATGGAACATGCAAGGCGCCGCACGCGAGGCGGCCGAAGCACCAGGGCTTGAAGCCGCGCGCGAACAGGCGGCGCGGGAAGCGGCCGAAGCGGCGGCCAGAGAAGCCGAAGAAGCCGAAGAAGCCGAAGAATGGGAAGACCCCATGGAAGGCGAAATCGGCCAGGGCGGAGGCGGAGGCGGCAAAGCCAAAGGCAAAGCGTCCCGGTCCTTGGCTTACGCGTTGAACTCGTGCACTCTGCTGTATTGCCCTGGTCCGTCGCAGAATGTCCCTTGCAGGCCTTGCGAAAAGAAGACCGAACAAGAAGAAATCCGAAAGAAAAAGGAAGAACGCAAGCGCAGAGAAAAAGAAAAATGGGAAGAATCGGTGAGGTGCGGGGACACTGCGAGCTATCGCCCTGGCGATGAATCGCCTACGCTCGGAAGCGGCGTCTATGACGGCGGCGAACGACCACGAGACGTCGGTTGCTCCGGAGACCCAGGACCGGGCGTCGACGCGCCATGCGAGGCGTTTGGCTGCGATGGGGCACTGGACGCCTGGCGGCACCGGCCTGGGCAGGAATCTCGTAGGGAGCCAGACGAAGAAGGTGTGGTTCCGCCTTCTCAGAGCGTCCGGCGAGCTCAACTCGTCTGAATCGCGAGCGGCTGGGGAGAACTGTCTACACATCTGAGCTGCCCAGGACACGAACGTGACACCTAGATTGCGTCGCCATTTCAGCTGTCCGCCCTCACCGCCGCCGGTGCGGGCATGGCACCACCGTCCGCGCGGTTGCGTGAGAGCCGTTCAGAAACGAAAACGTCGCTGCGAACTGGAAGCCGCCGCGCGGGCAGCTCGTGGGCAGCAAAATGCCCTTGGGTGTGTAGGCGAGCGTGCTGCCTTCCGCCTGTTCGTAGTAGACGAGGCCCTGCGGCCCAAGCGTCACGTGCAGCGAGACGATCGCAACAGCCGGTGCTTCAGGGACGCTGGCGATCACAGGCACTTGCATGTTCAGGCGGCCGCCAAACGGGCCAGAAGCCGTCAATAGTTGTGCCGGTGAGAGGATCTGGGTGTTGACCGGGCTGGGGCCGGATACGTACAGCAGCAGCGCGATGTGGCCTGCTTCGTCGGCTGCGCGGGCGATCGAGATCGATGCGCTCTCGGTAACGAGCTGTAAGCCGAAGCGAAGCTCTGCGACGGCGCTGCCGCGGCCCATGATCGAGTTGGCTGGGCATCCGCTTGTGCCAGCCGCTTCGAGCATCGCAGCTGAGCAGACGGCCAAGCCGAGCCCACTCAACGCAAAGCCCAGGTTTTGTGGATATCGAACTTCGACTTCCGTCAATGCCGAAGGGATCTGCCCCGCGGGGGCGTGTATTTGAAAACTGAGGCCGATCGTCGTGCGCCCGCCGAGGCGATACGGCATGAACGAGGCGTTCAGAGTGGCGGATTGGGCGGCGCACGCAGCGCCAGCCACGTACAGAAACATGAGGACTGTCGCCAGCCCGACGAAGGCCCTCGCCGGTGTGCCGAATCTGAAGCCAGTGAATCGAGTTGCGCTATGCACGCACGAGGTCAATAGGTGAGGCTGCCGGTCGTCTCGATGACAAGCGCATAGTTTTCACGATCGAACGTCCCGTACAAGCGTCCACGTCCGCGGGCGTGAACGTAACGGCCGGTGCCGCCTGTCACCGTCAGCGTTCCGGAGAAACTTTCGTACGTGCCCGACCCATGCGGCGCGGCGCTGCCACGACCCTCGATCGACCCGCCGCTCGCGTAGATGGTGAAGCTGCCCGTGAACGTCGTCCCGAGGTTCAGGTGCACGCGCATTCTGCCGGGCAGCGTGCCGGTTGCCCTGCCTTCGTCGAACAACAGCGCTCCCGACGCCGATACGTAGTGCAGGTGCGCGGTGTCGCTCGCCTTCAGGACGTGGGCAGCGTGTGCCCGTTCCGAAGGCGCATAGGCATGGGCGCGCCCGCTCTGCGCGGCGATCGCCAGGCAGCTCGTCACAGTGAGCGCCGCGCACAGCGCGACTGTCGTCCCACGGCGGACGTGATCCCGGCGGCCACTGCGATGGTTCATATGATGCTCCGATCGTCGACTGTTGTTGTAACGCGGCTCGGTGCGGGTCGATGCGCTGCAGCCACGGCTTCGCTCGGTGGGGCTTCCGCAGCCCTGCCGCCGAAGCGTCGCGAGCGGGTATCGAAGTACGAGAGCGCATCCTCGAACGCGGCGCGTGAGAAATCAGGCCACATCTGCTCGCAGAACACCAGCTCCGAGTAGGCCGCCTGCCAGAGGAGGTAGTTCGACAGCCGCTGCTCACCGCCCGTGCGGATGATCAGGTCCGGGTCGTGCAGGTCGGGAGCGTAGAAGCAGCGACGGAAGTCCGCCTCAGTGTCTCCCTGAAAGCGTCTGGCCGCATCGAGGATCTCCGCACGCCCGCCGTAGTTGAATGCTACGCACAGGATGATGCGACGGTTGCCCTCAGTCAGAGCCTCCGCCCACTCCATCTGGGCGCGCAGCGCCCGTGAGGCGTCGTCGCGTCTGCCGATGAAGCGCATCCGCACCCCTTCGGTGTGCAGCGCCGGGGTCTCTCGCTCGATGCGCGCTGTCATCACCGCGATCAGCTCACGGACCTCCGCGGCCGGGCGCGACCAGTTCTCGGTCGAGAACGAGTACACCGTCAGCTCCTCGACGCCCAGCTCGATCGCGTCCTGCAGGCGGGCCTTGAGCGTGTCGGAGCCTGCCTCATAGCCCGCTGACACAGGCAGCCCACGCGCGTGCGCCCACCTACGGTTGCCGTCCGCGATGATCGCCACGTGCATCATCTACCGCCGTGCGCTCGTAGTCGCTTTGCCAGGCGCCACGTACGCATGACGGCAAGCGTGGGCGTGATCAGCGGCTGCAGCTCGGCCTGTATCCGGCTAGTCACCGGCCACGCGAGCTCACTGGTGGCGCTCGGTGCAGAGGTGTAGTACGCGGCCACCCCTGCGAGGGTCATCAGGTGATGGACGCTTCTCGGCGCATCGTGCGCTCGCCGGGCCGCTGCCTGCGCGACGTGGACCATGCGATCTCCAATTATCGATCTGTCGTCACCGTAGTGGCGGATGTAGGCGATCGTTCCATTTTCCGTGTCCTCTTCGTAATCCATGACGCTATCGAGCATCGTGCTGAGAGCCCCCAGCGCGAGATACACCGCGTCGATCGGCGCTGCGTGCTCCACCGTCGTGTGCTCGTCACCCGCAAGCGCAATCAGCGCGTGAACAGCAAGCACCGAAGACGCGGCACCTGCCAGATACTCGCGCCACTCCAGGCCCGAGCCGATCGCTTTATTCCTCGCCCACAGCTCGGCTTGGGAAGCACATCCCTCGACTTGGGGGGTGCTCGTAAAGGTGCCAGCATGCGTCAATACCTCCGCTTCGGCGCAGCGCGACGCTGCTTGCAGCATCGCCGGTGCGAGCGCCTTGGCTGACGGAAGGCATGCGAGCGCGTCCTTTACAGTCGTCGCGAGCTCGCGCAGGTAGCCGCCGTCGCCCGGCGATGGGCAGTGGCGGTAGTAGTCCGCGTCGAGATCGGCGCTCGGGTCGACGGAGTCCGTGAAGGCTTTGAACAGCATCCGGCCGTTGGCGATCGGGTCGGGCGCCGGCTGCTCGGTGAGCCCGTCCAGGTAGTCATACATCACCTCGAACGCCACAATGGCGCGCACCGCCGTCGCGCGGTGCCGGCGCGGCGTGAGGGTGGCGAGCGTCGCCGCGACCTCAGCGGCGAAACCCTCCCGCTGCAGGGTTTGCAGCGCGAGCGTGCGGAGCTCAGGCTCCTCGATCTCCAGCGCGCGTGCTCGCCAACGCGTAAGCTCGCCGCGGACCTTCGGCGCGATCGTCGTCCAATAACGCACGTTCGCGAGTACCAGCGCGAGGCCCGCCGGTGCGAGCAGCTGGCGATCGGCGAACACCGTGGATCGCATCGGCGCTCTACTCCTCCCCAAAGGCAAGCGTGGGGCGCACCCGGGAGGCGAACCAGCCGGGGATCGCCGCGAGCGCCAGGACAACGATTACGACCAGCACGAAGATCTCAAGCGGGCGTCCCGCGGTCACGAGGCTTGCGACCGGGAACCCCGTGACGTGCCTGAGGTAGCCGTCGATGATCAGCTGTCCGTAGACGCCCGCGAGCGCCCCGGTGAGGCAGCCCGCGCCGAGCATCACGAGCGCTTCCACCAGCAATAGGCGTCGCAGCTGGGCCGGCCGGGTGCCTTCGAGGCGTAGCGAGGCCAGCGAGATGCGCTGCTGCCAGATGCTCGAACCGAGCGCTGCCACCATCGCCACGATCGTCGCCGCCAACAGCAGGTTCGCTATCTCGCGCAGCTGGCTGAGTCCTTCGCCTCCGGAAGCTTCGATCCTCGCTGCACGCGTGTCCGCGGTGATCACTTCGAGGCCGCTCTTCGGACCAAGCTGACGTTCGATCGCCGCTTTCGCCGGACCGATGCTCGTGCCCGGCCGCAGATCTACGCCGAGTGCGGTGATCGCCGAGCTTGCAAACGCTCGCGTGTAGTCGGCCGTGCTCATGAAGATCACGCCCGTGGGCCAGCCGAAGTTCGTGTTCGTGGCCGCCAGGCGAAACCTGAGGAGGCCCGTGGGAGTGGGCAGGCGCACGACGCCTCCCACCCGCACGTCGTGTTCGCTTGCGATCTGCTTGGAGAGCACGATCCAGCCGCCTTCGCGCAGCCGCTCGGTGGCCGTAGCGCTCTGGCCCTGGAGTATCTGGCCTTCGAGCACCGATGCCGTGGCGCCCGCCGGTCGCGCGATGATCCACGGGCGCCTGTCGCCCCAGTCGAAGAAGCTCCCCTGGTATGCGCCGACGCCCGATACGGCCGACAGCGCCGCGACGCGTGCGGCGTAGTCGCGTGGCAGGAACGGGACTGTCGCCTGGTTGTCCTGTGGGCTGATCACCCACAACCCGGCGTTGTCGGAGAAGCGGTGAGCGACCTGTCCGATCCCTCGCAGGAGATCGCCGCGGGCGCCGCCGAGCGCCATGCTCCCGAACAGCGCCACAGCACCCGTCGCAGCGAGCGCCATCGAGCGCAACGTGGTTGCTCGCAGCCCTGTCAGCGCCACCGGCAGGATCGTGAGTTGCTGATAGCGGTCGGCTAGCAGGCCGGCGCCACGCATCACGCCGGTCAGCACCATCGGCACCGCGAGCATCGTCGCGAGCGCGAGCAGCACGCACGCAGGCAAGGCGGCCGATGGCACGAGCACGAACAGCGCGCTTGCCAGCGTCAGCAGGACGATGGCAGCCGTCGTCAGCCGGTTGCGGGTGTGAGCGCTGAGCTGATTGCCCGGCGTGGCGTCGTCGGCGTACACCGCATCGCTCGTGCGCCCGCGCCGGAGGTCCACGAGCGGTGTGCACGCGCCTAGGCATGTCGCGAGCACTCCACAAGCCAAGGCAATCAGCATCGGGCTTGCTCCCACGACCGTTGAAGAGCCGAGCGTGAACGCCTGAGAGAGATAGCCGGTCGACTGGTGGAAGAGCCCTGTGGCGAGGGCGTATCCCCCGAGCAGCCCGACCGCGGACGCTGCCAGCCCCAGGCACAGCGCCTGGAAGATGACCATCTGGGCGATTGCCCCGCGCCTGGTCCCGTCGACCCGCAGGTCGGAGACCGTCTGGCGGCGCTCCGGCGCGGTCAGCAGCATCGCGTTGAACGCAAACAGGAACCCGAGTAGCGCGCTGATAGCCGCGAACAGCCCACTTGCCTGGTTGCTCGGTCCCAGTGCTTGGTGCAGCAGCGCGAGATCCTGGTCGGAGCGGGCGACGGTGAGGCGCCCGCCCGCGAGCGCGACGAGGGCTTTGAGGACCGATGCTTCGGCGCCTGGCTTCGTCCTGATCAGGATCCGCGAGATCAGGCCCCGCTGGCTTGCGAGCGTTTGCAGCTCGGCGAGCGGCATCACGGCGATGCGTGCGCCCGCGAGCGCGCCGGCGGCTTCCTTGCCCAGTACAGCTGAGATCGGCCTCTGATAGGCGCGACCGCGAAGCAGCAATGACAAAGACGGGCTGCTTAGGCCGGCCGCGGCGGGCAGTTCGAGTGCCTTGGCGGTGGCGGCGCTGAGGCTAATGCCATTGCCCGAAAGGGATTGGCGGGGGATCGTGTGGGCGAGGCCGTCGAGCGTGGCGAGGCCGAGGTCCGCTCCGGCCAGATACACGCTTACACGTCGGCCGGTAGGAGCGCGGAGGGTCGCGGTCTCTTCCAGAAGCGGCGCTGCCTGGCGGACACCGGGTAGGTGTTCGACCTGTGCGAGCAGCGATTCACTGAAGCCTTCGGGTCCGCGAGCGCGCACCTGCAGGTTCGCCGGGCCGATGACCGTGTGCACCACATCGCCGGCGGAGCCGGCGATGCTTCCGTTGGCGATCAGCGTCGCGGAGATGAGCGCCACGGCAACGGCGACGCCCAAACCCGCCAGTAGCTCCTGTGCGGCATGGACGCGCAGACGGTTGCGATACAGGTAGGCAAGCGCATATGCGCCCATGAGTCGACGGGATCTGAGATCTGGTCTTCCTGTCGCCGGCATGTCGGTCACGCGGGCGCGCTCGGAATGTCCTGAAGCGCGTCGGCTGTCCGCTCCGGCTCTGGCCGCAAAAGCCGCGGATCGTCGCCGATCAGCCTGCCGTCGCGCAGCGCGTAGCTGCGATCGGCGATCTCCAGCGCGGCGAGATCGTGGGTGACCAGCAATACCGCGGCGCTGCGCTCTCGTGCGATCGAGCTGAGCAGCTGCACGATCTCACGGCCACGTGTGCTGTCGAGGTTCCCGGTCGGCTCGTCAGCAAGGATCAGTCGTGGCTCACATGCGAGCACCCGCGCAATCGCCACCCGCTGGCACTCCCCGCCAGACATCTCCGCCGGCGTGTGGCCGAGCCGGTCGCCGAGGCCGACTCGATCCAGCCACGGCTTCGCCCGCGCGCGCGCATCGCGCATGCGCACGCCGCCGATCAGCAGCTTTCGTGCCGCGTTGTCGAGCGCGGAGGCTCCCGGCATGAGCCGAAATCGCTGGTAGATGAAGCCCACGTCGCGTAGCTGATACTCGCTGATCTGCCGCTCCGAGAGGGACGAGAGGTCGCGCCCGTCGAAGCGGAGCGTGCCGCGGTCGGGCTGCATCAGCGCTGCGATCATCAGCAGCAGCGTCGTCTTGCCGGAGCCGCTTGGCCCGTGGACGGCGACCATCTCGCCCGGCTGCACTCTTAGCGTCAGGCCGTCGACGGCGTGAACGTCTTCGCTTGCGCCGTGGTAATACTTGACGACGTCCTCGAGCTCAAGCACGGTTGCGGCTATCCGCTTTTGGCTGAGGCATGAGGCGCGCTCACGCGCTCACGGTCCGGCTCGCCGCATCGTGTAGGTGGACGACGGGGGCGAGCTCCGGGGGTTGCAGGTCGCCGTGCAGCTCGCCGTTCGCTATCGACAGCGCCCGGTCGGCGCCCGCGAGGCAGGTCGTCTCGCCGACGCTCATCAGCACCGAGATGCCGTCGTCGGCGAGGCCGCGGAGCAGAGAGAGGATGCGATCACGCTCGAACACGTCCACGCCGAGCGTGGGCTCGTCGATGACGAGCAGCCGTGGCTGGTGCACGAGCGAGCGGGCGATCCCGACGAGAACCGTCTCGGTGACGTCGAGCTCGCTTGGCTTGAGCGTGGCACAGTGCGAAGCATTGGCACGCGCCAGCGCCCCGTGTGCACGGTCGCGTGCCGATGGTCCACGGATGCCGCGGGTCAACTGAGCGGTGATGAGCCGGTCGATCACAAGCTGCCCTTCGGTCGGGCGGTAGGTCTTGCGGCAGTAGCGGATCTGCTCGCGCAGATCCTCGCCACCGCGAGCGTGCAGGTCGCGCCCGTGCATCGACACAACTCCATGGTCGGGTGCCTCGAGGCCGGCCGCGATACGCAGCAGCGTCGAGCGCCCAGAGTTGCGCCGCCCCCAGACGGCGAGCAGTTCTCCAGCGCTCAGCTCGAACGAGACGTTGCGCAGCGCGACGCGTTCGAGCTGCCCGCGACCGTAGCGCTTGCCGACGCCGGCGAGCTCAAGCAGGGTCATTCTGGCGGCCCCGATCTGCTGCCGCTCGCAGTTCTCCGCGAGCGTACTCGATCCATGGAAGTTTGGCTTCCATCGCCAGGCGCTCCTCCTCGGCAGCGAGGCGGTCGGCCAGCGTCGTGGCGGCGTCCCGCGCTGCCGGCTCTCCATCCCGCGGCCGCGCCTTGGTCGCCTGTGCGAGGCACACGTGCTCGTACTTGTCGAGGACAGCGAGTGCGGCCGCGGGCGCCAGCGCTGCGAGCTCGCGCGCAAACAGGCTGGAGCGCCGGCGATCTTCTTCGGCTTGGTCCACTAGGTGCTCCTCGTAGCGGCGGACGCCCTCTTGTGTCGCTTGGTAGTGCAGCTTGGGCTGTCGCGAGGCGACACCGGGAATCGGTTCGCTCGTCGCCTCGATCATCCCCCGATCCCTGAGGCTGTCCAATGCCGCGTAGATCTGCGAGGGGCTGCTGAGTTTCAGCAGGCCGCCGTAGTTGCGCTCGAAGCGCTGCAGGATCTCGTAGCCATAGCTGGGCCGCTCGATCATCAGGCCGAGCACGGCCCAGTTCACGGGGGAGCGCATCACCCCAGCACCAGCGTCTCTGATCGCCCTTCCAAGCATTGACAAGGGAACGATACACAGAAAACTGATAGGTTTATAGGGGTCAACCTTATATTCACAAAGTAGAACTTTCTAATTTTGGAACAGTCGGCGCGATCGTCAGCTGCGCCGGAGCGCCTGCGCGCGATAGGTCAGGAACGGGCTCTTGACGGAATTCTGGCGGCGGGCACAGGCGGGCGATACTAGCCAATCCCTGTGTCGTCATCGCCTGGGCTGTACAAAAGAGATTCACAAAGTAGAACCTTCTGTCCCTAGGCTTGCAGTCAAGCCTAATCGCGGCAACGATGGGCACAGGATGAGGGAGGGAGAGGCTACATGCCTCATAACGGGCAACATCAGCGAATTCGGTAACACGAGTTCAATCTCTACACGACGACTGGAGGTCGACAGTGCACACTGGCCTACTCGCACGACCGAAGGTCGAAGGACGTAGTTCCATGTCCGTATCGATGAGAACGGCAGCCACGGCGGCTTCGTCTCTGGTTGCGCTCTGCGCTGTGCTCGCGTTGGGGTCTGCGCCTGCTCTTGCTGCCCAGACGCGGCCTTACTCGGGTGTCTCTTTTGGGCCTGATGGTGTTGGGGGCAGCGAGTCGTTCGCGGCCTTGCGCTCGATTACCGTCGATCAAGCCACCGGTGATGTCTTTGCGTATGATGCCGCGGCTGAAAAGATTTACAAGTTCGATGCTGCTGGTGCGCCTGTCGATTTCAGTGCCACCGGTAGTAATGCGATCGAAGGCGTCGGTGGGGGCTTTGGTGTTGCCGAATACCAGGTTGCTGTTGCTCCGCCGGGCTCTCCGGGGGGTACCGCCGGCGATATCTATGTCGCTCATGGTGGTTCGAGTGGGACGCTGAAGGTCTTCAAGGCGTCTGGTGAAGAACTCACGGAACTGGTCGTTGCCGGCGGTCGTGAAGTTTGTGGTGTCGCGGTCAGTCCCACAGGGGAGCTTTATGTCGGTGTGTTCGGTGCCACGATCTATGAGTACACGCCCTCGGCGAACCCACCCACCGAAACCGACAAGACCGCCACCGGCAGCCTGGAAGGAGTCGGTCTCTGCAACGTCGCCGTCGACGGTACCGGGAATGTCTATGCCGCCAACTATCTTGGTGGCGAGATCGCGAAGCTCGAAGGGATCGCCGATCCCAGCCCGACGCTGATCGAAGGCGCGCCGACGATCGGCGTCGACCCGGCCACGAACCATCTTCTCGCCGATCGTGGCGGTCTCGTCGCCGAATACGCAGCGGGTGGTGCGCTGCTGGGGACCTTTGGCGCCGGCCAGCTCAGCGAATCGGACGGGGTCGCCATCGACTCCGCAGCGGAAAAGGTCTATGTCGGCGAAGGCGCCAGCGGCAAGGTCAAGGTCTTCGGTGCGCCCGCGGTCATCCCCGGCGTGGCCGTCGAAGCAGCGGATGGCATCACCGGCCAGAAGGCTACATTGCATGGCACCGTCAACCCGTCGGGGGTGGCGGTCAGCGAATGCGTGTTTGAATATGGGACGACACCGGCGCTCGGTCAGAGCCAGTCCTGCAGCGGCGCGATCCCCACCGACGAAGCCGACCATCCCGTTACCGCGGCGCTGACCGGTCTCTCTCCCACCACCACTTACTACTTCAAGCTGAGTGCCAGGAACGCCAATGGTCTGAACTCGAGCGAAGGCACGTTCACGACCGCCGCGTGGGTCGCGAGTGAACCCGCGACCGCGGTCACCGATACCTCAGCGAGCCTCAACGGTGTTGTTTTCCCCGAAGGAGAAGCGATCGTCGAATGCTTCTTCGAATACGGCGAAACCGAAGCCTACGGTTCGAGCACGCCTTGCGAACAAGCGGTGCCCGCTGACGAAGGCGAACACGCGGTCTCGGCGGCGATCACGGGTTTGACGCCGGGTGGCGCCACCTATCACTTCCGGCTCGTCGTCAAACGCGCCGGCGGCGAAATGGCGGGCGCCGATCTCAGCTTCCAGACCAAGGGCGCCGTTGTCGGCGCCGAGCAGGCCGGCCGCGTTGGTTTGAGCGAAGCGACACTAGAAGCGAGCATCGACCCGCGTGGCTCGCTAACCAGCTATCGCTTCGAATACGGCACCGGCACGAACTATGGCAGCGCGACCCCCGAAGTCGCACTCGGTGAAGGCGAAGGATTCCAGACCGTCACCGAAACGATCACCGGTCTCACGCCCGGCACTACGTATCACTGGCGGGTCGTCGCGATCGATCCCTTCGGCACACACGAACGCCTGGGACCCGACCGCACATTCACCACATACCAAACACCCTCGTCTCCGCAGACCGATTGTCCCAACCAGGCTTTCCGGACCTCGACCCCAAGCGCAGGGCTGCCTGACTGCCGAGCCTACGAGCAGGCATCACCGGTAGACAAGAACGGCGCGGACATTCAAAAGGGACTGTTCGTTACGCAGGCCGCGATCGGGGGCGACAGGGTCACTTTCGCTGATGTGGCTGGTCTGTCGACGAGTACGCCGGGTATCAACTTCGTCGCCTCTCGCTCCGCGACGGGCTGGACGACGCAATCGCTGACACCGCTCGTGCCACCGAATCAGGAAAAAACGTTCCTTGGGTGGGATGAAGAGATCGACCACGCAGCTTCTGGGGTGTTCGGAGAAGGCATCCATCTCCTTGACAGTGCGACGGGTGAGTTCGAACTGACTCCCTTTGCCCTCGAGGCTGAAGCAAAGCTCGATGGCTTTGCCGGCACGGACGCCGACTTCATCTTCGAGACGAAACAGAAGCTCACCCCCGAAGCGCCCGATGAAGGCGCTCTTCCAGAAGGGGCGAGCAATCTCTATGACCTGGATCACGGCTCGCTTTCGTTGGTTGGTCTCGTGCCGCCCGCCGGCTCGGACCATTGCGATGCTGCGGGGGGTGGTGAACCGTGTGAAGTCTCCCCTGAGGGCGTGCTCAGGCAGGAAGGTGCGACGCAGTTTCATCCGATCTCCGAAGATGGCCGTTATGAGTTCTTCACCGCTGCTGTCGATCGGCAGCTGTATGTTCGTGAAGACGGCACGGCGAGCACGCGTGTCTCCGCGCCGCGTGGCGTCTCGTCCGATCCGAACGGCACCAAGCCCGCCGCGTTCGACCTTGCGACCCCGTCTGGTTCTGAGGTCCTGTTCACCAGTTGTGAGAAGTTGACACCGGAATCGACTGCGACCTCGACCGGTGCCGACAGCTGCACCGAAACCGAAGGCGGTCAGGCGCTGGAGGGCCAGGACCTCTATGCCTACGATCCCGGTTCGGGGTCGCTGCAGGATTTGACCACGCACCTGGAAGGGGCCAACTCGCTGGGGGCCGCGGTGGTCGGTGTGCTGGGAGCATCAAAGGACGGCTCCTATGTCTACTTCGCCGCCAACGGCGTCCTCGCACCAGGCGCCACACCCGGGAACTGCGCCGTGCCGGGCGCGTCCGGGTCGGGCGGCAACTGCAACATCTACCTCTGGCACGAAGGCAACGTCTCACTTGTGACCAGGATCACCGAAGGAAACGGCGAAGCCGGAGAGGCTCTCGGCGTGGCAAAGAACTGGACACACGGGACGATCGTTTTGGGGTCTGATCAGGCTGGTGTGGGGCCGCTCGCGCGGGTGTCGGCCACCGGCGCGTTGTTGTTCGTCGCGCCGGAAAGCTTTGCCACTCCCGCGGGCTCCGGGTTTAGCCAGCTCTTTCGTTACGAGCCCGGGGCGAACGAAATCAATTGCGTGTCGTGCGCTCCGACCGGTGTACCGGCCACCTCGGACGCACACCTAGCTCCTGCTGCATCGGCCTTCGGTACGACACCTAAGGTGCAGTTCCTTTCTCGCAATTTGTCTGCTGATGGTGATGAGGTGTTCTTCGATACCCAGGACCGATTGGTTCCTGCCGACACCGACAATGTCAGCGACGTGTATGAGTGGGAGGCGCCCGGTTCTGGTTCTTGTCATAGTGCGAGCGAAGATGGCGGCTGTTTGTATCTACTTTCGGCTGATGCCGGTGAAGAGCCGGCGTTCTTCGCCGACGCGTCCGCCTCCGGTAGCGATGTCTTCTTCTTCACCGCCAGGCAACTGGTGCCCGGCGATAAGGATAATCTCGTCGATGTCTATGACGCCCGCGTCGAAGGCGGTCTGGCCTCACAGTACGCCACGGGGCCGGCCTCGCCGTGTGCCTCGGCGGATACGTGTCATGGTCCGGTGTCGCAGTCCGCTCCCGGGACCTCGCCCGGTACGCCGGGGTTTCAGGGACCCGGCAACCTAACGCCGCCGGTGATCGCGACGACGAAGAAGACCGTTCGAAAGGCGTTGACTCGAAAGCAGAAGCTCGCGACTGCTTTGAAGGCTTGCCGGACGGAGCCTAAGCGCAAGCGGGTCTCATGCGAACGCGCTGCACGTAAGGGGTTTGGTTCCAAGCACAAAGCCAAACCCAGGCCCAACGCAAAGAAGAAGGGTGGGCGTTAGAGATGCTCAGCGCTGAGTTCCTCAAGATGCGACCGGTCTCGAGAAACACTAGGAACAAGAGATCGATCGCGATCCCGACCATCGTGAGGACGATGGCAATAACGTCGGTAGCGGCTCTTGTGGTCGTCATGACAGCGACTGCGACCACCGCCGTCGCCGCAACGCTTGCGGCGCCACACCTGCGAATCTCGTCCACCCTAGGTCCCTCACGCATCATCCCCGGGGATCAGAGTCACACCGCCATCTACGAGATCAAGGTAGTCAACGACGGTGGGGCCCCAACCGACGGCTCACCGATCACGGTCACCGACGACCTGCCCGCCGGGGTCAACGTCGATCCACGCGAATATACTGAGGGAGACATCCCGGAATTCTACCTCTTCAACAATCCAACCGAAGAAATTGGTCGGACGTGCGAAGCCATCCCGGAGCCCGTATGCACTAGCGACCGTGTCTTGCTGCCGGGGTACTCGATCGTGGTATTTCTTCCGATCTTGGCGGGTCCTTGGGTTGAAAATCCGGCGGTGAATGTCGCGCGCGTGTCGGGGGGTGGGGCGCCGGCGGCGAGCGTGACGCTCACCTCGCAGGTCTCCGATACGCCTGCCGGGTTTGAATTCACGCGTCACGATGCCACCGTCGCCGATGCGACCGGCGCGAGCTTCGCGCAGGCTGGAGGGCATCCTTACCAGTTCAACACCAGCTTCGAACTGAGCTTCGTGCACCCCCAGGGGGGCAGTCCGGGACCCGCGGCTAACTTGAAGGAAGCCACTGTTACGTTGCCGCATGGCATGGTGGTCAACCCACAAGCGACACCGGAACGATGCACCGAGACAGAGTTCGAGACGCCTAAGGGCGGTCCAGAAGGGGAAGTCAGCTCCTGTCCTGCCGGTTCCGCGGTAGGTGTCGTGTATCCGACATTGGGCCTCTTCGAATCCCCCGTCCAGTCTATCTCGACGCCGCTCTATAACCTGGTTCCTCCGCCTGGTGTGCCGGCGGAGTTTGGTTTCAACCCGTCGGGTTTTGGCATCTACGTTCATTTGCTTGGACACGTCGACTCCGCCGGGGATTTCGTCCTCAGCGCCAGCGCGCGTGATGTCCCGACGTTTGGCTCGACCAGTGGTTTTGCAGCTGAACTGTGGGGCGATCCCGGTGACCCTAGCCACGTCTACCGGCGGGGGGAATGCGCATACTCGGGTAAACTTTATGGGCAGGAATGTCCGGTGGCGGATACGGGGGTGCCGTTCTTGACGATGCCTAGCGAGTGCGGTAAGCCGCTCTCGACTGGTCTCACCGCGACGGCGTGGCAGGCGGCGGAACCGATCAGCAGCACGGTCGATGTCGAGGATGAAGCCGGTAACCCGGTCGAGCTCGAAGGCTGCAACCAACTGCAGTTCAAACCCACCATCACCGCGCAGCCGACCACCAGTCTCTCGGACAGCCCGACCGGTCTTCGGTTCGACCTCCACCAGCCCCAGGACGAAAACCTGGAAGACCGCGGCACCGCTCCGCTGAAGGACGCGAGGGTCACGCTGCCCGAGGGCGTGACGGTGAACGCCTCCGCCGCTAACGGTCTGGGTAGTTGTGATGAGTCGCAGATCGGATATCAGCCTGCCGAAGGGAAGATCCGGTTCTCCGAAGCGCCGCAGAGCTGTCCTGATTCCGCGAAGATCGGGACGCTCGAAGTGAGCACGCCGCTGCTTGCTCACAAGCTGCCAGGGTCGATCTATCTCGCTAAGCCCTACCAGAACCCTTTCGGTTCGCTGCTGGCGATCTACCTGGCGGTGGAAGACGAAGAAACCGGGATCATCGCCAAGCTTGCAGGGAAGGTCGAACCAGACCCCCAGACGGGGCAGCTGACAGCGACCTTCACCGAAAACCCCGAGCTGCCGCTCGAAGACATCTCGCTCCAGTTCTTCGAAGGCCCAGGCGCGGCGCTGACGTCGCCCTTGGCCTGCGGTGAATACTCCACCGCCACCGATCTGACGCCGTGGTCGACCCCCGAAGGCGCCGATGCTCATCCCAGCGACTCATTCCAGACCACTACTGCGGCGTCGGGTTCGGGTCAGTGCCCGAGCTCGGAAGCGGACGCTCCGAACGCGCCGACGTTCAGTGCCGGCACGGTCGAACCGCAAGCGGGTTCCTTCAGCCCGTTCGTGCTGAAGCTGTCCCGCGCCGACGGCACCCAGCGCATCACCGGGATCGACACCACCCTTCCCGCCGGACTGACCGGCAAGCTAGCGGGAATTCCCTACTGCTCGGAGGAAGACATCGCTCTGGCAAAGAGCCGCGAAGTGCCGCAGCACGGCCAGGAAGAGCAGGCATCGCCGTCCTGTCCGCAGGCAAGCGAAGTGGGTACGATCCAGGTCACCGCTGGTGCCGGTGCCGAACCGACCCCCGTCTCCGGGCACGTCTACCTTGCCGGCTCCTATAGAGGCGCCCCGCTCAGCCTGGTCGTCGTCGTCCCCGCTGTTGCCGGGCCCTTCGACCTCGGCGACGTCGTCACCCGGGTCGCCCTCTACATCGACGAACACACGGCTCGGATCCACGCCGTGAGTGACTCGCTGCCGACGATCCTCGACGGCGTCCCGCTTGACATCAGGAGCATCGAACTGAAGCTCGACCGATCTGGCTTCATCCTCAACCCGACCAGCTGCGATCCGAGCGCAATCGAAGGATCGGTGACCACCGCGGCGGGGCAGGTAGTGCCGCTGACGAACCGCTTCCAGGTCGGAGGCTGTACGGGCCTCAAGTTCGCCCCGCAGATCTCTTTCTCAACGAATGGCAAGACATCGAAACAGAACGGTGCGGACCTGATCACGAAGGTCACCTATCCGAGCGCTCCGCAGGGGACCTACGCGAACGTCGGCTACTTCAAAGTGGAATTGCCAGAGGCCCTTCCCAGCCGCATCACCACGTTGCAAAAGGCCTGCCTGGCAAAGGTCTTCGAAGCCAACCCGGCGGCGTGTCCGCCCGAAGCGACGATCGGCCATGCCACGGTCCACACTCCGCTGCTGCCCGTGCCGCTGACCGGCCCGGCTATCTTCGTAAGCCATGGAGGAGAAGCCTTCCCATCCCTGACGATGGTGCTTCAGGGCTACGGGATCACGATCGACCTCGTGGGAACGACCTTCATCAGCAAAGCGGGAATAACGAGCACCACCCTGAAGGCGGTCCCTGACACACCGTTCAGTGAATTCGAATTGGTCCTGCCACAGGGTCCATATTCAGCATTGACGGCGAACGGGAACCTGTGTGATCAAAAACTGGTCTTCCCCAATGAATTCGTCTCCCAAGCCGGTGGTGCGCCCGTGAAGCAGGACTCGACGGCAACCGTCACAGGCTGCGCCCCCGCGATCACGGTCGTCGGTCACAGGGTCAAAGGCAAGACCGCGACGATCCAGGTGAAGGTACCGTCGGCCGGGAAGCTCGCGGCATCCGGCAAGGGCCTCTCCAAAGTCAGCAGGAAGGCCAAGGGCGCGACCACGCTGACGGTCAAACTGACCCTCACGAAACGCGAGGCGGCGGCCCTGTCCAAGCACAAGGGCCGCAAGCTCAAGGCGAAGATCAACCTGACCTTCACTCCAGCGACGGGCGGGAAGCTGAAGAACTCTACGACGGTGATGGTCGGCTGAGCGAGAGGGCGGTATCGGCCGAGCGAGAGCGCGTGAGAGTCACAGCCCGAGTTTGCGAACCCCTGCCTCATTGAAGCCGAGGTGGTGACCAACCTCGTGGCGCACCGTCTGGATGACGTGCTGGCGAAGGCGCTCGGGATCGCTCCCGAAGTCGCGCACCAGCGTGTCGCGAAAAATCAGGATCTCGTCTGGCAAGCCACCGCCGCCGAAGAAAGGGCTTCCACCCCGCCTGGAGCCGACGTACATGCCATACGCGTGGTTCTCGGCACCGCGGTCGGATACGACGACCGCCACATGCTCCAGCGCGTGTTGGAACTCCGGCGGCAGTTCGTCGAGTGCTGAACGAACGAGCTCCTCAAATTGCTGCTCGCTGTAATGCTGGTGCTTGCTCATAGCTTGGTGATCGCGTCGAGCCTAGCTCAGCATGCTGAGCTCATGGGCGCACTCATGCGGATCGCCGATCCAAGCCCCCTCAACCGGAACTGGGGGCTCGCCGTGCGATGAGCTCCGCCGCGTTGGGCAGCTCCGTGCGAGAGCGGTCGACGAGAATGGGCGCATCGAACGCTGCGTCCAAGGCCCCGGGGGCGGCGTCAGCGGGCGAGTCCAGCGCATGCAAGACGGCCTGAACGAACGCGTCTGGACGGTCGCTCTGCGGATAGTGGTTGGCGCCGGGGATCAGGTAGAACGCATTGCGGCCGGGCTTGAACATCAGGTGCTCATGCCAGACATGGTTTGCCACTCGGACTGGCGCGATCATGTCGTTCAGACCCCAAAGGAGGGTTGTGGGGAGCCCGGTCGCGGCGAGCGATCGTAGCCAGGACTCCTCGTCGACCGAGCGTTCGACGAGGTATTGGATCGTCTCGTGCAGGACGGCGATGCCGTCGCAGTGCGCGAACGTAGCGGCGAGCGCTTGTACCTCGGGATCCTCAGGCCCGCGGGGCGGGGTGAACGCGACGGCTCCCAGTCCTGCCGCGAACAGATCCGGCGTCAGCTGCGAGAGCATCTCCGGGTTGTGGAGCATGAGCCGCTGTGCGTCGGTGAGGTTCGAGAGTGGCAGAAACATGTTGCCGTTGGACAACACCAGGTGATCGATCGCAACCGCCGTTGGTCCCTTCATTGCCGCGGCTGCGTGTACGAGCGCGACGCTGTCTCCCCTGTCGTGGGCCACGACGACGGCGGACTCGGCTCCCACAATGTGTGCCAGGTAGTGGTCCAGCAACTCCGCGTCGCGGTGGAGGCTGTAGCCCCACGCACGCGGCTTGTCGGAGAACCCGAAGCCGGGGAAGTCGAGCATGCATACCCGGTAGCGCGCACTCAGCCGCTCGGCTACCTCGAACCAGTCAATGCTGCATGTTGGGAAACCGTGCACGAGCGCAAGCGCCGGGGCAGTTGGATCGCCGAGCTCGACATGGAATACACGCACGGGTGCCACGGCGTCGCTGTCTGGGCTCCACGAGAAGTGTGCGCCGCGAGCCCACCATCTCTGAGCACCCGAGATCGTCGCGTCGGTCATGGGACGACCCTAACGGACGACCGCAGAGGGTGACCGTCGACGATGTTGCCAGGCAGCCTGACGGGAGATCGAGCACCAGGCTTCCCCACCGCCCGCTACGCTCAAACCCCGCAAATCCCCCGGAGGCAATCGCACGTCATGACCACTAGAAGCGCCGTGATCTGCCAACCCCTACGTACCCCGGTGGGGCGTTTCGGCGGTGTGTTCCGCGACGTCGGCGCGGCAGCGCTCGCGGCGACTGTGATCCGCGAGCTCATTGCCCGCACAGGGCTTCAGGGGCAGCACGTGGACGACGTGATCATGGGCCAGTGCTATGCGAGCGGTGAGGCGCCGGCGATCGGTCGCGTGGCGGCGCTCGATGCGGGGCTGGGAGTGGATGTTCCCGGCTTGCAGATCGACCGCCGCTGTGGCTCGGGCTTGCAGGCTGTGATCTACGGCTGCATGCAGGTGCAGACGGGGGCTGCGGAGCTCGTGCTGGCGGGCGGCGCGGACAGCATGAGCCAGGCGGAGTTCTATTCGACGAGGCCACGCTGGGGCGTGAAGAGTGGCGCAATCAGGCTGGAGGATCGCTTGGAACGCGCGCGTGTAAACGCTGGTGGCGTCAACCACCAGGTGGCGGGTGGCATGCTCGAGACGGCAGAGAACGTCAGGCGCCAATATTCGATCCCAAGGGACAAGCAGGATGAGATCGCGTTGCGCTCGCACGAGCTGGCGGTTGCCGCCCAGCAGAGCGGCGCGTTTGCTGAGGAGATCGTGCCGGTTGCGGTGCCCGGCCGCGGCGGCGAGACGGTGGTCGAGCTCGACGAGCACCCACGCGCGGACACCACCCTGGAGGCGCTGGGCAAGCTGCGGGCGATCATGGGCAAGGACGACCCGGGCGCGACGGTCACAGCTGGGAACAGCAGCGGCCAGAACGACGGCGCCGCGATCTGCATCGTCACGCATCCGGACAAGGCCGCGGAACTGGGGCTCGAGCCGCTCGCGCGCCTGCGCTCGTGGGCGGTGGCGGGTGTGCCACCGGAGACTATGGGCATTGGGCCGGTGCCGTCCACCGCGTTGGCACTCGAGCGGGCGGGGCTGACGTTGAAGAACCTCGACCTGATCGAGCTCAACGAGGCGTTTGCCTCACAGGTGCTGGCAGTGCTTGGCGAGTGGGATCTTCACGACGGTCTGGAGCGGGTCAACGTGAATGGGTCGGGCATCTCGCTCGGTCACCCCGTCGGCGCCACCGGCGCCAGGATCCTTGCCACGCTCCTACGTGAGATGCAGCGGCGCGGCGCACGACTCGGCCTTGAGACGATGTGCATAGGCGGCGGCCAAGGCCTGGCTGCGATCTTCGAAAGCGTGGACGCATAGCTTTGCGTCTTACGCAGCCACGTTGAAGTTCTTGGCGAACGACCGCTCCGCCCGCGCGGCGCTGTGGGTTGGGCAGTAAACGCCGCGCACGCTGCCATCGCTGACGCCGAACGCAAACCACACGCCGCCACGCCACGCGAAACGGAAGAAGCGGTCTTCGTGCGAACCGAGCAGCTCTCGCTCACGGGCCCATGCTGTGGTGACCACACCGCTGGGGATCGTGGCCTCGCAGGAGCAGTCCTCAGATAGGTAGCCGGAGGAGACGCACTGCATCAGCTCGCCGCAGTGTTGGCTGCGTGTTGCTACGCGGTCAGCGGCAAGTGCCGCGCCCGGTCGGTGTGGCGCACGTAGGGTGGTTGGCATGGGAGGAAATTGAAAGGGCATTGGTGGCCTACTTGACGTTGGAGGGGGTTCGGTTGGGGCTACGCCGATGACCCGAAACGGGCAACTCTGTGTAGTCCCTTTCGGGCAGTGTGAGCCCGCGCTGGGCGAAAAGCCAGCTAGTTGGACGGGTGTACTAGCGTCGCTCAGCCGCGCCCGCGGGAGCTGCCGCGCCGCATGCGGTGCACCCGGCGCAGTTCCTCGACGGCTTCGTCACGGCCGCCGAGCGCGGCGTGGGGGCCGTCGCCGAGGAGCTCCACCTCCAGGCGCTGGCGCAGCAGCTCGCCGGCGATGGCGTCCGCGCGCTGCGCCTCTGCACCAGGGCGGGAGCTGACGGCGCGATCCAGGCGCTGGCCGCGAAACAGCAGCCCGACACCGTCATCCAGTGCCCAGCCGCCGGGCAGCGTGCCCTCGCGCACGGCGGCCAGCCAAACGGGCAGCCGCTCGGGCTCGCCGTCGGCGTGGACGCTGAGCGAGCCTTCCAGCACGCCTAGTCCGGCGATCGTTTCGGGCGGCCCGCTGGAGCGTGTGACCCCGCCCTGGAACCAGCACATGGCGCCGGCGCTGAGCCCGGCGAGCACGGTGCCTTTCTGCCACGCCTGCACGAGCAGCTCATCGACGCCGTGGGCTTGCCACAGCGCGAGCAGGTTGCGCATGGAGCCGCCGCCGACGTACACGATGTCCTGTTCGAGCACGATGTCGGCGAGCGAGCGGGTGGTGTTGCGCAGGTTGAACAGCGACACGTATTCGGGTACGCACGCTCGCTCGCTGAAGCGAGCTTTGAAGGCGTTGATCAATGACGTGGTGTCGCCTGATGCGGTCGGCATGAACAGGATCCGCGGTTCGGCGACGTCTGCGAGTGACAGAACGAAGTCGTCCAGCAGTGGGTTGCTCGGCTCCATCGTGAAGCCGCCGCCGCCCATGGCGAAGATCTGGCGGTTCTCGATCGGAGCGGCAGGACGCGGGGTCATCGAGTGGCCCGCCTCAAGCCGCCACAGCCGATGTAGCCATGAGCTTTGGCGCTCCGAGGAACTCGCCGTGCAGGCGCGTCTCGCGCACTCCCGTACCATCGTGCTCGACCAGGAACGCGCTGCCGTCGGGACGTGAGGTGACGACCCGCTCGAGGCTGGTGCCGCGGAAGTGCAGTGCCACCCCGTCCTCGGCTGCGAACCCGGGACGCATGCCGTCGGCGACAAAGCGGTGGTACTCGGCCCGTCGCTCGGGCTCGGCGTCGTAGTGCACGCAGTTGGAGTACGGCAGCAGACCCAAGCCGCGCACGATCCGGGGTGGGCCGTGAAAAGCGCTGAGCGCCTGGTCAAACCAGCACAGCGAGCCGGCGGAGGGGCCGCACATGACGATCCCCCGTCGCCATGCTTTGCGCAGGATCGCGTCGAGCCCGTGGGCGCGCCAGGCGCCGAGCATGCTCAGCATGTTGCCGCCGCCCACGTAGATGAGATCCTGGCTGAGCAGGTGGGTGGCGAGGTCGTCCTCGACGCCGTCGGTGCCTTGGTCGCGCCTGAACAGCGACAGGTGGCTCGCGTCGCAGGTCGGGGAGAAGCGTCGATAGAAGCGCACCACGTAGTGGTCGGCGTCGCCTGACGCTGTTGGCAGAAAGCACACGCGCGGCCGTGCGGCTTGGGTGAGCCCGAGCACGTAGTCGTCAAGTAGCGAGCTATCTCTCTCCATTGAGAATCCGCCGCCCCCAAGGGCGACGATCTGGGGAGCTCTATTTGGCATGACCCTCTTCCTCGGCTGGGATGCGCAACGTGCAGCCTGACCCAGGATGCAGCAGCGTCCGCCGCATCGATATGGACCGGCGTCCCATATGCGTCGTACCGACAATCGACAATCGCCCAGTCGGGCCTCATAGAGTGTGGGCAATGGCGGCGGCGGCAATTTCCCTGCAGGGCGTGTCCAAGCGCTTTGGCGAGATCAAAGCGGTGAATGGTCTCGACCTGGAGGTCCCCCCGGGCGTGTGCTTTGGCCTGTTGGGGCCGAACGGGGCGGGCAAGTCGACGACGATGCGGATGCTGACGGCGCAGACACTGGCGGACGAGGGCGCGATCTCGGTGCTGGGCTTCGAGCTGCCGGGGGAGTCCAAGCAGTCGCGTCTGGAGATGGGCGTGGTGCCGCAGCTGGACAACCTCGACCAGGAGCTCACGTGCAGGCAGATCCTGACGGTGTTTGCGCGCCTCTACCGAGTCCCGCGCGGCGAGCGCACGGAGGCAGTGACGCGAGCGCTCGAGATCGCGAACCTCCAACCGCGGGCGGACACGATTGTGAAGGAGCTATCTGGCGGGATGCGCCGCAGGCTGCTGGTGGCGCGGGGGCTGATACACCGTCCGCGTCTGGTGCTGCTGGACGAGCCGACGGTGGGCTTGGACCCGCAGGTGCGCCAGGAGCTGTGGACGCTGATCGACGGGTTGCGTGCGAGCGGCGTGACGGTGCTGATGAGCACGCACTACATCGAGGAGGCGGAGCGGCTAGCGGACACGGTGGCGGTGATGTCGGGCGGGCGGATCATCGCGCAGGGCACGCCGGCGGAGCTGGTGCGGGCGCATGTGGGCGAGGAGGTGCTGGAGGTGTACGGCCCGCCGGAGCGCCTGGCGGAGGTGGACGCGCTGGCATCGAGCAACGGCTGGTCGCGCAGGCGCAGCGGCCCAGCGGTGGCGATCATGCGCGCGGAGAGCCTGGACGGCTTGGCGCCGGAGGGCGTGCGTCGCCCGGCCAACTTGGAGGACGCGTTCGTGGCGTTGACAGGGGAGGAGATCGAATGAGTTGGAGTTCGCAAGGCGAGACCGCGGCTGTGGGCCGGGCGCCCGCACCCTCAGGGGCACAGGCGAGCGCCCGGCGAATCGGCCGGCTGGAACCGGCGGCGCTGGCGGGGGTGATGAGCCGCGATGTGGCGATCTTCGGGCGCTACTGGAAGGCGACGACGTTCTCGTCGATCGTGCAGCCGACGATCTACTTGCTGGCGTTTGGGCTGGGGTTCGGCACGCTTGTGAAAACGATCGGGCATGTGAAGACGATCGAGTACATCGGGACGGGCACGGTGGCGACGGCGGTGCTGTTCTCGTCGGCGTTCCCGGGGATGTTCAACACGTTCATCCGCTGGCAGTTCCAGCGCACGTACGACGCGATGCTGGCGGCGCCGGTGGACGTGGAAGAGCTGATCACGGCGGAGGTGCTGTGGATCTCGCTGCGCGCGGGCGTGTATGGGATGGCGCCGATCCTGGTGGCGTTTGCGTTTGGTCTGCAGCCGGAATGGGGGATGCTGCTGGTGCCGCTGATCGGGTTCGTGACGGGCTTCGGCTTCGCGGCGTTCGGCGTGACGGTGGCGGCGATCGCGAAGACGATCGACAACTTCAACTACATAACGAGCGCGGTGCTGACGCCGATGTTCCTCGTGGCGGGCACGTTCTTCCCGGTGTCCTCGCTGCCTGATGGCATCCGCCAGGTGGCGCAGGTGAACCCGCTGTATCACTGCGTGCAGCTCGTGCGCGACGCGTCGCTGGGTACGCTGGGCACGGCCGATCTGGGCCACGCGGCGGTGCTGCTGGCGTTCGCGGTGATCATGTGGCGGCTGGCTATCTCGCAGCTGGGCAAACGCCTAATCGACTAGGGCTACGGCGCCCGTACCCAGAGGGCACAGGCTGGGCGGCGCGAGGCTGCGTCCTCGATCGCTCGCGTGCTGGCCGGTTCGGGGATTCGAGCGCGAAGCGCCCGTCTCCCGGTTCGGTACGCCACGCTCTCTGCGTCCTTGGCTCGCTTGACTAGCGACCGCCCCGAGCGACGTTACGTTGCTTATGAAGCTTTGAGGTTTTTCACACACTGCTCCTACGGGCGCGGGCGATGCTGTCGGGCATGAGTTACTCACCGGAGATGAGCTCGGCTACATCGGTGCCCGTGGAAGCTGCCGCCGTTGCCTGGGATGTGCGCTCGCGGGCGAAGGTGCTCGCACGACGAGTCTCGCGCCCGGAGCTGTTCGCGTTGATGGTCCTCGCGGGAGTGCTGAACCTGTGGTCGCTCAGCCGCAACGGCTGGGCAAACGAATACTACGCAGCGGTGGTGAGGTCGATGAGCGGAAGCTGGCACGACTTCCTGTTCGCGTCGCTGGACAAGGGTGGGGTGATGACCATTGACAAGCCGCCGCTGGCGCTGTGGGTCGAGGCGCTGTCGGTGCGAGTGTTCGGCTACCACTCGCTGAGCATCCTCGTGCCGCAGGCGTTGATGGGTATGGCGAGCGTGGCGCTCGTCTATGACCTGGTGCGTCGCCGCTTCGGTCGCGTGGGCGGTTTCGTGGCGGGCCTGGCGTTGGCGCTGACGCCGATCACGGTGGCGATCTCCCGCCACAACAACCCTGACGCGCTGTTGGTGCTGTGCTGCGTGGCGGCGCTGTGGTGCACGGTACGCGCATTCGATTGCGCCCCCGAGCGTTCGGGCACGCGCTGGCTGGTGGCGGCCGGGGTGCTGGTGGGCCTGGGCTTCGAGACGAAGATGCTGGTGGCGCTCGTGGTGGTCCCTGGCATTGCGGCCGCGTGGCTGTGGGTCGCCCCCGCTGGGCGCGGACGCTTGCACGCGCTGCGTCAGCTGCTGGCGGGTGGCGGCGCGATGGCGCTGGTGGGCGGAGCGTGGCCGCTGCTCGTGGAACTCACGTCTGCGGCGGATCGCCCGTGGATCTCCGGCACGAGCGACAACCGCGTG
>DATBYJ010000077.1:0-10517 GCA_036513795.1 Solirubrobacteraceae bacterium
GAGATCCGCTGCGCGAGTACCGCTGCAGGTGGCCAGCCGAATGCGCCCTGCCAGCAGCTCAAAGTCGGCATCCCAGATCCACGAGACATCATGGCCGTCGGCTACGTGGTCGTTCAGCACACCGAGCAGATCGTGCTCGCCCGGCTCGAGCGCGAGCGTGCGCAGCACCTCGTTCGCGCCCGCCGGATTCTTGACAAGCAGAATGCGCAGCTCCCTGCGCCCGCCGCCCGCGCTCGCTTGGCCCGCCGGCGCAGGGAGCTTGAGCTCGACTGTCTCAGCGCGTCCGAATGCAGCCCTGGTGGCTGTGAGCCCCGCGACGATCGTCTCCAACGGGATCTCCAGGGCGCTCGCCAGCGCAGCGGCAGCGAGCGCGTTGTAGACGTTGTACAGGCCGGGCAGTGCAAGCGCGACCGGTGCATCGCCTGAAGGCGTATGGAGCGTGAAGCGAGCCGCGCGCACTCCTTCCAGTTGCACGTCAGAAGCGGTGATCGTTGGCGTCGGCCGCGAGTGTCCGCAGCTGGGGCAGTGGTAGTGGCCGAGATGACCGAGGTAGATCGCATCGAACACGTACGGGACGCCGCAGCGGCGGCAGTGCTTGGCGTCCGCCGCGTGCGCCATCCCCGCCAGCGCCAGCGAGTGATCCTCCACACCGAAGTAAAGGACGCCCGCTCGGTCGCGGCCAAGGTCCGCGACCGACGGGTCATCGCAATTGAGCACCAACTGTGCATCTTGATGGCACAGCGCCTCCTCCCAGCGCTCAGTGATCGTCTCGAGCTCGCCGTAGCGATCGAGCTGATCACGGAACAGATTAGCGAGCAAGATCGCTCGGGGGTGCAGTTGCGCCGCGACCGAGGCTAGCCATAGCTCGTCGACCTCGAAAAGCCCCAGTTCGCCAGCGAGGGTGCCGTTCGAGCGGGTGGCCGTCAGCAGCGTGGTTGCAATTCCACCAGTCATGTTGGCGCCTGCCTGGTTGTGCACGAGCGAAATCCCTGCGCGCTCGAGAATCGCAGCGGCCATCGTGGCGGTGGTCGTCTTACCGTTGGTCGCGGAGATCAGCACGCTCCCTCGTGATAGCCGGGCGCCCAGCGTGGCCATCGCCTCGGGTGCCAGGCGCATCAGCACCTTTCCCGGGGCGCTCGTGGCGCCGCCGCCGCGCAGCCGTGAGAGCGTCCCCACCGTGCGCGCGAGCGCAAGCTTGACCGGCAGTGCGCTTGCCATCAGCTGGCCGGGGAGTGATCGCCAGCGGATGCGCCCGGCGGGCCGGCGGAAGGCGCAGGCTTAGGAGCCGCGGTCATTGGGGCAGGGCCGGCGAACGGTGTGTCCGCGGGTACCGTGGCAGGCGTCAGCATCATGACCGCGCCGCGCAGGGCGCGCACGCGCAGCGGTAGTTGGCCGATGGGGTCGCCGTCGGCATACATGGTGAACTCGCGCTCGCAGTCGATGCTCACTTCTTTTGCTTGGAAGACACGCACGCCCGGCTCGCGTACGTGCTTGCCGCTGAAGACCTTCGGGAGGATTCGCGTCACGAATGCGAACTTGCTGACGCTTTCGAGAACGATCACCTCAAGCAGACCATCATCGAGCAGCGCGCCTGGGGCTGCCCGCATACCGCCGCCGTATGCCTTGGAGTTGCATGCCCCAATCGTGAAAGCGGTGAACGCTTTGCGCTCGCCCGGTGGGTCGAGCTCGATCTCAAAGCGCGCTGGACGCCATGCCGCCAGGGCGCGTAGTGCTCCGTATGCATACACGAACCCTCCAAGCCACGCGGGAGCTTCGTTTGCGATCCGGTTTGCATCGCTGTCGAAACCGACGGATGCGATCCCCACAAACGCCTTATCGAAAGCCTCTGATCGTGCATTGCTGACGAGCCCGAGGTCGATTGGTCGCGCCACTCCATTGGCAATCGTGGCGCACGCCGCGATCGGATCGTCGGGAATGCCGAGCACACGCGCGAGATCGTTGCCCCGTCCTCCTGGGAGCACCCCGAGGACCGCGCCCGGAATCTCGCGCAGGACGTCGGCCAGCACACCCAGCATGCCGTCGCCGCTGAGTGCCACCGTCGTCTCGCCGTTGCCAGCGGCCTCGGCTGCCAGCTCGCGCGCATGCTCGAGATCGCGAGTATCTACTCGGCGCACGTTCAGCCCGTGCCCACGCAGTGCCTGCTCAACAGCGGGCGCTACACGACCGGCCTTGCCACCGCCGGCGGCGGGATTCACAATCAGGCACACTGGTGCGGGCACGGGGCAAGCCTAGTGCGGCCGGCGGGGATTGACCCGCAGCGGCCTAGGAGTGCTGCTCAGCTGGCTGGCGAAGCTTTGGCGCGATCGCGCCGGCGTCGACCGATCATGGCGATGATCGCCAATGCTGCGATCACCACGAACAAGCCGAGCAGGATGCCGGGCGCGAGCCCCAGTCCGCCGAACGGCAGCGACACGAGCTCAACGATCCCCAGGCCGATCGCCAGCAGCACGATGATCAGCACGATGATCAACAGGATGCCGCGGATGCGGGCGATGACGCCGGCGGAAGTCGGCGGGATCAGCAACCCCATCGCCTGTAGGGCAAACAGCTGCCGGCCACTGGGGGGTGCCTGCCCGAGCCGCTCCACCGCCTGCTTGAGGTCTCCGGCACGGCGTTCAGCGAGGGCCAGTGAGGCGTCCGCCATACGCCTTATCTGCATGCGCTCCTGTGGGCGCGCAGCGGCGATCGCGCGCTGGAAGAAGCCGCGTGCCGCGTCAGCGTCAAAGCGCTCGGATGCCCTGGCGCCGAGGATTGCGAGGGCGGCGGCCTTGTATTTGGTCTCGGCTTCCAGCTCCTCGTCGGTGCGCTCCGAAAGTGCCTGGATGGCATCGATGCCACCGCGCTGTTCCATGCGAACCTGACGTTGTTTGGGAGCCATGAGCGGGCATTCTATGTTGTGGGCGCGCGCTAGCGCCTGTGCGGGCATCTCACTGAATCTGTGATCAGCTGGAGACCCAGCAGCCGGTATGCTCGCAACGTGTCGAGCGACCCTCATCGTGTGTCCCTGAATCTACGTTCGCGCGCCTGTGCGCTATGCCTGGCCGGCCTGCTGGCTGTGGGCGTCGGAAGTGTCGTAGTGCCGGCGGCCGTTGCGGCCACCCTGAACAATGGCGGCGCGTTGAGTCAGCTGACGGAAGGCGAAGCGGAAGAAACAAAAACCTCAACCACGTCGACGACGGGCACGAGTAGCGCTGAAACGACCAACAACCACACGGTCATCCTGCTCGGATTTGCAGCGGCCGTGGTGCTGCTGTCGGGGATCGCGTTTGTGATCGTGCGCGACGCGCGCCGCGTTGCACCGGCAACTGAGCAGGAAATGATCCAGGGAAGCTCAGCGAGCGACACTGCCGCGCGGCTGCAAAAGCGCCGCGCCAAAGCAAAGGCTGCGCGCAAGCAACGCAAGCGCAACCGCTGACGTACGCTCAGTGGGATATTCGCACTGGACGCCGGCCGTGCACGTTGGTACGCACACGCGGCGGTGGCGGGGGAGAGGGCGATCCGTGTGGGCCGCGGCGCGGGCCACGCGGGAGCGGCATCCTCGGGTGAGGGTCGAGTGGTCCACCAGGAAGCGCCTTGGACCCGCCGTCCTCTTCGGATGAGTCCGAAATGTCCGGTGTATGCGCGGACTCGTCGTAGCGATAGGGGATCCACAGCATCAGAGCGGCCAGCGGGAGTTTGACCAGCCCAGCGAACAGGAGGATCCAGAGCCACAACGGCATCTCGTGGCCGATGGTACTACTGCACTGTGCAATCGCATAGAGCCAAGCGGCTGGCAGAGCTGGAGACCCAGGTTGCGGGCTGTCGCCGCTGCCCGCGACTGGTCGCCTGGCGCGAGCAGGTGGCGCATGAGCGGCGTGCGGCTTTCGCCGATCAGAGCTACTGGGGCCGTCCGCTGCCGGGCTTTGGCGACCCCTCGGCGCGAGTGTTGCTGCTGGGGCTCGCGCCGGCTGCCCACGGGGCGAATCGCACGGGGCGCATGTTCACTGGCGACCGTTCGGGGGATTTTCTGTTCGCCGCGCTGTGGCGCACGGGCTTCGCCAACCAGCCGACCTCGAGCTCGCGCGACGACGGCCTGGCGTTGCGTGACGCGTGGATCACCGCGGCAGTTCGCTGCGCGCCGCCCGCCAACCGCCCGACCCCGGCCGAGCGCGATCAGTGCCTGCCGTGGAGCGTGCAGGAGCTAGGTCTGCTGAGCGAGGTACGCGTAGTGGTTTGCCTCGGCGGGTTCGCCTGGGACGGTGCTCTGCGTCTGCTGAGCGCGCTCGCTGGGCCGGGGGCACCAGTGCGCCGTCCGCGCCCCCGCTTCGGGCATGGGGCGGAGCTCGCAGATGAGCCATATTCGCTGATCGGCTGCTACCACCCGAGCCAGCAGAACACGTTCACAGGCAAGTTGACCGAGCCGATGATCGACGCGGTGCTCGAACGTGCGCGGAGCATGGCGGACGGCGCGCGCTAGCATCAGTGGTAGTGATGAGGAGCGCGATTGCAGCAATCTTGGCGGTGGTGGCGGGCCTGGCGCTCGCGAACATGATCGGCGTGGCTTCCGCTGAAGCCCCGACGACCGCGACGACGCCTGTTCGCACCGTGAGTGTGGACGGCGTGGCGAGCCTGCCGATCGCGCAGGGCGCAAACATGGCCGTGGCGCGATCGATATACCGGGAAGGCATGGCCGCAGCAGTGGCTGACGGTCAAAATAAGGCCGAATTCCTCGCCTCAAAGACGGCGGCGACGCTGGGGAACGTGCAGAGCGTGACTGAAGGCAGCGGCTCGATCCAGTGCACGGGCGGCGAAGAAGCAGCGTATGTCGAATACGACGGCGAACAGCCCGACTTTGGCTCATCGGTGTCGAGGGTCATAGCCCCCGAGGTCGCGGGGGCCGCTCCGGTGCTCCACAAGCCGGCAGCGAAGCGCCCCAAGAAGAAGCGCAAGCGCAAACCCTCCGCCAAAGCAGCCACCGCCACGACGTGCACGCTCAGTACTGACGTCACGCTCGTGTACGCGATCAGCTGAGCTATCGACAGGCCCTAGATGCTCAGTGTGGGCCTGAGTCAGACGGGATGATCGGTGTAGACGTGAGAGTACGTCTACTCTTGGCTGGTGCCATACACGACCGCAGACGCAAGACAGCAGCTCCTGGACACGGTTGCCGAGTCGGCTGATGCGCTAGGCGCGGCGCTGGCGGCATTGAGCGAGGCATACGAGCAGCTCGACGAACACAGCGCGGATGCCGTTGAGGAGCAGCTGTTCCGCCCCGTGCAGATGGCTTATGGGCGTGCCAAGCGCGCCCACGCGGGCTTTGCCGAGCGCCATGAGCTCCCGGGGCGCACGTTTGAGCAGGCGGGCAGCGGCGCCCCTTCGCATGGCGTGAAGGGCTTTCTGGATGGCGCTGTGCAGGCGATCGGCGATGCCGACCGGCTGCTGGCGACACTGCAGGACTCGATGTTGCCCGTCGAGGTAGGCGACGCCGAGCTGCGCGCGGATCTCGAGCAGGTGCGCTCGCTGCTGGCTGGATTGAGCACGCGCGCCCGCGAGATCGTGCGCACGTTCGGCCGCTGAACGCGGCTCGCGACTTGTGTTAGTCGACCGAGGCGCCGTTGGCGGTAAGCACGACGTCGATGTTCCCGCGGGTGGCGTTCGAGTAAGGGCACACCTGATGCGCCGCACGCACGAGCTCCACAGCAGTGGCCGGGTCCTCGATGCTCGGCAGGGTGACATCCAGGGCAACGGACAACACGAAGCCGCCTTTGCCATCGGGGGAGAGGGAGACCTCGGAGTCGATCGCCGCATCGCCGGTCTCGGCCTTGGCACGGCGTGCCACGACGCCGAGGGCGCCCTCGAAGCAGGCGGCGTAGCCGACCGCGAACAGCTCCTCAGGGTTGGTGCCGCCGCCAGTGCCGCCCATCTCCGTGGGAAGTCGCAGATCCACCTCCAGCGCGCCGTCCTGCGTGCGGCCGTGTCCCTCCGCGCGACCGCCAGTGACGTGTGCCTTGGCTGTGTAGAGCGTGTTCGCCATCAGACAGTCCTCCTTCGCAGGTCCGGGTGGACTCAGATGCTAGACCAGGATCGATGAGACGATTCGGGCCAGCGCTTGGGGAGCGCGACTTTCGCCTGCTGTGGTTGGCGCTGCTCGGCATGGGTGTGAGCGTGCAGATGCTCGAGGTGGCGATTGGTTGGGAGGTGTACACCAATCAGCGCAGCGCGCTCGACCTGGGCTTGATCGGCCTGGCGGAGTTCATCCCAATGTTCGTGCTGGCGTTGCCGGCGGGCCAGCTGGCCGATCGCCTGCCGCGCAGGCTGGTGCTGATCTGCTCGCTGCTGTTGAGCACGGCGGTCGCTGCAGGGCTTGCGCTGGTGAGCTCCGCAGGCGTCACCGATGTGTGGCCGTTCTTGGCGCTGGCCCTGGGGGCTGGCACGGCGAGCGCGATCGGCACCCCGGCAGCGCGGGCGCTACCGCCGACGCTTGTGCCAAGCGAGCTACTCGAGAGCGCGATGGCACTGCGCTCGATCGCGGTGCAGGGCGCCCAGGTAGTCGGCCCTGCGCTTGGAGGCTTGATCTACCCGTTCTCAGCGGGGCTTGTGTATGGGGTTGCGGGCGCTATGTGCCTGGCGGCTGCAGGCAGCGTTGCCGCAATGCGCCACACGCCCGCGGCCGATGCGGTGCCGAGCACCGGCTCGGCACCGGGTCTTGCCAGCGTGCTCGCGGGAATTCGCTTCGTGCGTGACACGCAGATCCTGCTGGGGGCAATCCTCCTGGATCTGTTGGCGGTGCTGTTTGGCGGAGCGGTGGCGCTACTGCCGTTGTTCGCCCGCTCGATCCTGCACGTCGGTCCCACTGGGCTGGGGGTCTTGCGCAGCGCGCCCGCCGTGGGGGCGCTGCTCGCGGCAGCCGTGCTCACGCGCAGGCCGCTGGGCGGGCGAGCCGGGCGCACGCTGTTGAGCGTGGTTGGCGCGTTTGGAGCGAGCATGGTCGTGTTTGGGCTTTCGCGCTCATTTGTGCTCTCGCTGGTGGCGCTGGCTGTGAGCGGCTTCGTGGACATGTTCAGCATGTACATCCGCTCGACCACCGTCGCGCTGGCTACGCCCGACCGGCTGCGCGGCCGTGTGACAGCGGTGGAGATGGTGTTCATCAGTGCCTCCAACCAGCTGGGTGCGTTCGAGTCAGGAGTCGCCGCGTTCCTGCTCGGTGCGGTGCCCGCGGTTGTGGCGGGCGGCGCTGTGACGATTTTGATCGCGCTCGGTTGGAGTCGGCTGTTCCCCGCGCTCGCGGGGGTCGATCGACTGAGGGATCTCCAGGCCGTCGAGCTGCCAGCCATGGAGGAGTTGGTGTCAGAAGTGTCGGTGTAGGGGAGGGTCTCAGCGCTTGAACACGCCGGTCGGCGCGGCCAGGCGGTAGCGGCCGGTCGCCTCTGCCTTATGTCGCAGGGACCTCCGAGGGGGTCACGGTCGTTACCGGCAGACCCGTGCCCGACACCTTGCTGGGAAGGTCGAGCTTCAACCATCGCGACAGTCGCGTGGGCAGCGTTGAGATGATCACCTCGTCGAAGCCGTACAGGTTGATCGCGTCCTGCACCGCTACGCCTGGGTCAGGGGCACCTACGATTCCCTCGACGGGCGTTCCGGCGGCCTCGCTCAGCAGGGGCAAGGCCTGGTCGATCACGGCCTTGGCCTCGCTGACGTCCTGGTCCTCGGGGTCAACGATCTTGTGCAGGCCGTGGGCTGCGTTCGGGACGAGCAGCGTGAACGTGCACGGCCCGCGCCCAGCTCGCTCTCGCACGGCGTCCAGCAGGGGTTGTGTGGCGGCAGTCTTGTGGGCCACCACAAGTATTCGGACAGGGGGCTTGGAGGACTCCACGGTTGGCAACTCCCTTCTCAGTGGTTGGTTCTGATGATCGCACTTGCGTGCTCCCAGCGCCAGTCATGCCTCCTTAACGGTGATGGCGGGACGGATGTTCTGGTTCACCCGAAAGCGGTTGTTCGGGTCGTAGGTGCCCTTGATCTGCGCCAGCCGGTCGTAGTTGTCGCCGTAGCTCGCCCGCACCCGCTCCTCGCCCTCGTCCATCATCATGTTCACGTAAGCACCACCGGCGGAGTATGGGTGAAGCGCCTCGAAGTAGTCGACGCACCAGCGGCGGATGAGATCGGCGTTGGCGGGGTCGTGATCGACACCGGCGAAGACCGAGCCCCAGACCGCATCGCGGTAGTTCCATGCGGTGTCGGACGGGCCGACGTCGTGGGCAGCTCCGTCGATCGGGTACAGGTGCATCGTCGACTGCCACGTCGGCATCGCAGCACCGAAGTTGGCGTGCGCCTCGACGGCAGCGTCGGGGATCTGCTTGACGAAATCGGCGCGCCAGTACCACTGGTCCCCGGCTGGATAGACCGGGTCGAAGGCGCCCTGGAGAGCGGGGAGGGGCATCGGCTGAACCGCGTGCAGCAAGGGCTCCGGCACGGCGTCGAGCAGCGGTGCCATCGCTTCGGCGGCGTCCTCGGGGGCGCCCACATAGCACCACACGACCCCGCACACCTTGCGCAGATGGAGCTCCTCTGGGAAGGGTGGCGCCGGCGGGACCGACGTGAACGCGAAGAAGCCGTTGAGCTCGCGCGGAGCGTTCGGCAGGAAGTCTCGGTAGGCGGCCAGCACCTCAGCGCCCAGCTCGACCGGCCAGAAGGTCGGGCCGCCGACGACCGTCGAGACCTCGTGCAGCCGGAAGAGGAAGGAGGTGACGACGCCGAAGTTGCCGCCACCACCGCGGATCGCCCAGTAGAGGTCAGGGTGCTCGTCCGCGGCGGCACGGACCGTCTCGCCGCTCGCGAGCACGACTTCGGCCTCGAGCAGGTTGTCGATCGTGAGGCCGCACTTGCGAGTCAGATGCCCAAGGCCGCCACCCAGTGTGAGACCACCGACGCCGGTGGTCGAGATGATCCCGCTCGGTGTCGCCAGGCCATGCTCGTTGGTCGCGGCATCCACTTCGCCCCAGGTGCAGCCACCGCCGACCCTCGCCGTCCGAGCGCTGGGGTCCACCTTGACGCCCTTCAGACCCGCGAGGTCGAGTACCACGCCGTCGTCGCACGTACCCAGCCCGGCGCCGTTGTGGGCGCCGCCGCGCACAGCCAGCAAGAGGTCGTGGTCAGCTGCGAACGAGACGACCTTCGCGACGTCGCTGGCGTCAGTGCAGCTCGCGATCAGCGCAGGGTGTCGGTCGATCATCGCGTTGTAAACCTTGCGCGCCTGCTCGTAGCCGGGGTCCGCGGGTGCTGTAAGCCGTCCCCTGAATCCTGGCATTCCACTGCGGGCCGTCTGTATCAAAGCGTCGGTGGTGCTCATGCGTCCCCCTGTCGGTCGTCTCGAAGTTGTTATGGCCGAGCCTACGGCGCTCGAATGTGGCTGTCATGATCTGAGCTGACCCAATTCGAATGCTCGGGTCTCGATCGATCCCCGGTGGGCATGGTCAAGACTGACTATCGTCCTTTTATGCAGGCAGAGATCCTGGACGTTCCGGAGCCACTGCGCCCGAGCTCGATGTCCCCGTTCGTCGGCCGCGCGGCGGAGCTCGAGAAGCTCCGCACGATGATGCCGCGAGCCGAGGGGGAGAGGCGTCGCGTCGTACTGCTCGCGGGCGAGCCGGGTGCCGGGAAGAGTCGTCTGGCACGCGAGTTCGCCGCCCAAGTCGCGATGGATGGCGTGCTTGTTCTCTACGGCGCCTGTGACGCGGTGGTGCGGACGCCGTACGGGCCGTTCGTCGAGGCGCTTGAACACCTGGTGCGTGTAATCGACCGGGGCCAACTGCGTGCCGCGCTCGGCGCCGGCGGCGGCGAGTTGACGCGGCTGCTGCCGGACTTGCCCGCCCAGGTCCTCGGGCTGGCGCAACCGATGCAGGCCGACGCCGATACCGAGCGCCATCGTCTCCACACTGCAGTTGCTGACCTGCTTGCGAACATCAGCCGCACGAGGCCGATACTGCTCGTGCTCGAGGACGGCCATTGGGCGGACGCAACAACGCTGCTACTCCTGCGACACCTGGCGCGCTCTGCCTGGAGCGCGCGGCTGCTGATCCTCGCGACCTTCCGCGACAGCGAGGCCGATGTGCCCGCGGAGCTATCGGAGACGCTTGCCGACCTACGGCGCTCCGATGACGTCGTGCGAATGCGTCTGGGGGGGCTCTCGGGAGCGGAGGTCTCCGATCTGGTCAGCCGTGCCGCCGGAAGCGACCCCAACCCAGACGACCCCGAGCTGTGCGAGCTGGCAACTACGATCCACGACCTCACCGCCGGCAACGCCTTCCTCGTCTGCGAGCTCTGGCGCGCGGCGGTAGAGACAGGGATCGTTGAGGTCACTGATGGGCAGGTGAGGGTGACCCGGCCGCTTTCCGAGTTTGGCACGCCCGAAAGCGTCCGCGAGGTGGTCAACCAGCGGCTATCGCGTCTGGGCCCGAGAACCATCGAGCTGCTCGAGCTCGCGGCAACTGCCGGGCCGGAGTTCGAGCTGGAGCCGGTGC
>DATBYJ010000078.1:0-8065 GCA_036513795.1 Solirubrobacteraceae bacterium
GCAAGCCTTTCATCCAGTGGCAGGCGCCGCTGGTCTGGACCACGCTCTCGCTCACGCTCCACGCCGACGGCAAAGCGCAGGCCGCCATGACCGGCCACAGCCGCTTCCCCCGCCACTGGGTCTACGACCACCACGGCAAGCTCTCCCACAAGTCCGGCCTCGCCGACTTCAAGGACTGGTATCGCAAGTCCTTCGGCCGCCACACGCCATGGGGCGACACCGATTCCAAAGCGCTCGTCACCGCCGTCGAGACAGCGCTCGAGCGCAAGCTCTCCACCCAGATCATGCAAGGCGCCGCCAAGCCCGCCATCCGCAAGGTCAAGGCAGGAGAGGCGCTCGTCAAGCAAGGCGAGACAGGCACTGAGGCATTCCTGTTGCTCGACGGCGTGCTGCGCGTCGAGGAGGACGGCGTGCGCCTGGCCGAGTACGGCCCCGGCGCGCTGCTCGGTGAGCGCGCACACCTGGAGGACGGCAAGCGCACCTCCACGCTCGTCGCCATCACAGCCTGTCGTGTGGCTGCCGTCGAGGCCGCCACACTCGACCGCGGCGCTCTGCAAGAGCTCTCCAAAGATCACAAGCGTAAGCGTCCCGACCGGAGCTGAACCGCTTGCAGATCCGCTTCTGTGGCGTGCGAGGCTCCACCCCCGCGCCAGGCATCGACTTCGTCCGCTACGGCGGACACACATCGTGTCTAGCGCTGTCACACGATGGCGCGCCAGCTCCCACTCTGCTGCTCGACGCCGGCGCCGGCTTGCAGTGCGCCACGCCACTCATGGGCGGCGCGCCGTTTGCCGGCACGATCCTGCTCACACACCTGCACTGGGATCACATCCTTGGGCTGCCGTTCTTTCATGCAGCCGATCACGACGACGCGCGCGTCAGCGTCGTACTGCCCGAGCAGCCCAGTGGCAAATGTGCCGCCGCGGTGCTCGCCCAGGTGATGTCGCCGCCGTACTTCCCCATCGAGCCCACGCAGCTCAGGGGTTCATGGACGTTCGACACGATCGCCCCCGGCGAGCAGCAAATCGAGGGCTTCCGCGTGCTCACCCGCGAGATCCCGCACAAGGGCGGGCGCACGTTCGGGTACCGCATCAGCGACGGGCACTCCACGATCACCTACATGCCCGACCACTGCCCCACCACGTTCGGCCCCGGTGAGCACGGCTTCGGCGAGTACCACCCCGCCGCCGTCGAGCTGGCGCAAGAAGCCGACGTGCTCGTGCACGACGCGCAGCTGTTCCCCGAGGAGCTCGGCGAGGTCAACTTTGGGCACGCCGTTGCCGACTACTCCGTCGCGCTAGCCAAGCACGCCGGCGCACGCTCCGTGGCGCTGTTCCACCACCGCCCAGACCGCACCGACGACGCGCTCGACGGGCTTGCGCAGCGGCTTGGTGGTGGCTCGCCTGCGGTTAGCGTGGCTGCTGAGGGGACCTTGCTCGAGCTTTGAGCCTGGAGCCCGAGCGGGCGCTGCAGTAGATCAAGCTGGGGCAGGAGAGCGCGGCGTATCGAGCTGCCCTTGCTGTACGAGGCCCGAGTCAGACGAATCAAGAAGGGCGCCAGACGATCCGCATGATGATCGCCACGAGTGCTCCGATTGCGGCGCCAGCGAAGAAATCATGGGAGAGGCCGAAGCCGACCACCGCGATGACCGCGATCAGCTCGAAGCAGACGAGAGTCTCGATGATGAACCTGCGCCACGCGATTAGGGCCAACGAAGGGGGCCTCGCGATGCGAGTCGTACGACGGGGGGACTGTTCTGCCATAGCGCACCTCACATTGACTCCCCTTGTCGAAGTCGTGATCGCAACTATGTAGAACTGTCTCCAGCCAAATCCCCGACCTGACAAGGAGGCCGTGGATACCCTTGAGTAGGTTTATCCGAAGAATAGAGAATGTGGCGGACGGATCGGAACCGCGGGTCGCTTAGCGTGCGGGCGTAGCACAGCGCCCCCTAACGCGCGGAGTGGCCCGATCTAGGCGGCGACTACCACGGGCGAGCCGGGTAATCGCCCGTAGTCACCGGGTATCGTCTCCGGGGTGGATCAGTCGTTCATCAGGAACCTGGCCGACGCTCCGGCACTCAGCCACTCTAAGCGGGCGATGATCCTCGACTTCGAGGACGACAGCGCACCCTGGCCCGACACGGGCGTCAACGTTCAGATCATGGAGCCAGGCGTGCCGAACTGCCGGTACCACTCTGAGCCGGTGCAGGAGGACTTCCTCGTCTTGTACGGCGAGTGCATTGCGATCATCGACGGCGAGGAGCGCCAACTCCAGCAGTGGGACTTCTTCCACTGCCCTGCTGGCGTTGAGCACGTGTTCGTCGGTGCGGGTGACGGACCGTGCGCCGTTCTGATGATCGGATCCCGACGCAAGGACGAGGCGCATTATCCCGTCAGCGAGGTCGCGGCAAAGTACGACGCCTCAGCGGCGCGCACGACTGACGAGCCGGATGAGGCTTACGCGGACTGGCGAGACGAGCCCTGGCAGTCAACCGCCAACCCTTGGCCGCTAGACGGCTAGGCAAACCCGGACGCCGCTCACGCCTCCAGCTGCACGCCATCCTTGCTCGCAAGCAGGCGCCGCCCCGCAAGACCGCCCGGGTCTTGCTCGCCTGGCAGCTCGCGCACCTTGCCGCTCACCTTGGCCCGCAGCTCGCCAGCCTCGAGCTCGCGCTCGCAGTGTGGGCAGCGGACCTCGACGCTCACCTGATGACCGCAATCTGCGTGCTCAACGCGAACCGGTCCACTCCCGTTCGGCCATTGCCAGCGATCACCCCAGCGCATCAGCGCAAGTAGCGCTGGTATCAGCTCGGCGCCCTTCTCCGTCAGCCGGTACTCGTGGCGCTCAGGGCGCTGTTGGTAGAGGTGGCGCTCGAGGATCCCCTCGCTGACGAGTCCATCCAGGCGATCCGACAGGACGTTGGCCGAGATCCCAAGGTCCTGCTGAATCTCGCCAAAGCGCTTCACCCCGTATGCGACGTCCCGCAGGATCAGCGGCGTCCACCACTCGCCGACCACGTCCAGCGTTCTCGCGATCGAGCATGGGTGGCGTGCCAGAGCAGTGCGCTTCATCCGCTCGAGTGTATCGCTTGCATAAGGAGAGTGACTCGTGTATGGTCGCCGGCCAATAGTCACTCCTCTTACAAGAGTGACATGCTATCGACCGTGCGACATAGCCACGAGGAGGCCCAACCCACATGCCGATGCTCGACGCATACATCCCCACCGGTGCGCTCACACCTACAGCTGAGGAGCAGCTGCTCACCGACCTGACCGACGTGCTCATCACGAACGAGGGCGCCGATCCCACCAACCCCCAGGTGCGCTCGATCGCGTGGCTGTTCGTGCACCGCCCCGAGACCGTCTATGTCGCCGGCGCGCGCGCCGAGGAGCCGCACTACCGCTTCGTCGCCTCCGTACCCGAGGGCCAGTACGACCCTGAGCGCCGCCAGGCGATGGTGCATGACATCACTGAAGCCGTGCTCGATGCCGAGCAAGGGGCATATGAGCGCAACCCTGGACGCGTGTGGGTCTTCACGCCGGAGGTCCCCGACGGCACCTGGGGCGGCTTCGGGCAGATCGCCACGCTCGCCGACATCGCCACGCTCGCCACCGGCGATCCCGAGCGCGGTCGTCGCTACGCCGAAGAGCGGCTCGGCGCGCGACACGCTGCGCCGGCGCTCGCGTGAGCTGAGATCCTCCAGGGCCGCGCTCGCCGTGCGGCCCTGGACGCAGCGCAATTAGGGACTGGTCATAAGCAGCGACACCGGTTGACAAGCCGGCCTGCGTCAAGCTGAGAGACGTCATGGCCAACTTGGGCGAGATCCGCAGGGTGTTGCGCCACCGCGACTTCCGCATGCTTTGGCTCGCGCAGTCCACGAGCACGATCGGCGACAACATCGTGCTGGTTGCGCTCGCGCTGTTCATCATCAAACGCACCGGCAGCCCCACCGACCTCGGCTTTGTGCTCGCCGCGCAGGCGCTGCCGCTGGTCGCGTTCCTGTTGATAGGCGGTGTCTGGGCCGACCGGCTGCCGCGCCACCGCGTGATGATCGCCACCGATCTCGTGCGCTTCGCGCTGCACGCGCTCCTGGCGATCCTGATCTTCGCCGGCCGGGTGGCGATCTGGCAGCTGATCGTGATCGAGGTGCTTTTCCGCACCGCCGAGGCGTTCTTCCGGCCGGCCGCCAACGGCCTGTTGCCTCAGACCGTCCCGGAGGCGGACATCCAGCCGGCAACCGCCATCACCGGCATCTCCAACAACTTCGCCGAATTCGCCGGCCCAGCCCTTGCAACCGTGCTCGTGCTCGGCGCCGGCGCCGGCTGGGCGTTCGCGCTCGACGCCGCGACGTTCCTTGTCAGCGCCGCCTTCCTCTCGCAGGTACGTCCGCGTATGCGCGGCGGTGAAACCACCGCAGCAGATGTCGAGCGCATCGGCGTATGGACCTCAATCCGCGAAGGCGCACAGGAGGTGCGCTCGCGCACCTGGGTGTGGGCAACGCTCGCATCGTTCTGCATCGCGCTGTTCGCCGGCCTGGCTTCCTGGTTCGTACTCGGCCCAATCGTCGCGCGCGAGCAGTACGGGCACATCGCGGTGTATGGCTACGTCGAGATAGCAATCGGCTTCGGCACGATCATCGGCTCGCTGATCGCCGTCAGCTGGCGCCCGCGCTATCCCATGCGCCTCGGCATGATCGCCACGTCGCTGTGGCCGCTCGCCTCGATCCTATATGCGGAGGGCGTCACGCTCACGCTGGTGATCCCCGTATGGATCCTCGGGGGCGCCGGCTTCGCCCTGTTCGACGTTTGGTGGGTGACCGCGCTCGCCGAGCGCATACCGGCGCACGCGCTTTCCCGCGTTAGCTCCTATGACTGGATGGCATCCCTGGGCCTGCTCCCAGTCGGCTATGCCGTGATGGGACCGCTGGCGTCACACTTCGGCGCCGTCGACGTGCTGCTCGCCGGCTCGGCCCTCGCGTTCGTCGCCTTCGTACTCGGGCTCGCGCCCCGGCAGACGCGCATGCTCGAACGCCTGAGCACCGGCCAGCACACCGGGGAGTTCGAGCACGTGCACCGCGGTCGCTGAGCTTGCCTACAGCGCCACACCGAGGATCGCCGCCCTGCGCGATGCGGCAACCCGTAGTCTGCGAGCAACATGGATTTCCTGATCGCCAAGGACGACCTGCACAACTGCCGCTTCGCGGACACGGCCGCGCTCGTGCCCGGACCAGGCCAGGCGGTGCTGCGCGTGGACGCATTCGGCCTGACGAGCAACAACATCACTTACGCCACCTTTGGCGAGACGATGTCCTACTGGGGCTTCTTCCCCGCAGAGGACGGCTGGGGACGGATGCCCGTGTGGGGATTCGCCGAGGTCAGCGCCAGCGCCGTGACCGAGCTCGAGACGGGCACACGCTTGTTCGGCTACCTGCCGCCATCGAGCGAGCTACTCGTGGAACCCACGCACGTAGGCACGAGCGGCTTCACCGATTCCTCCGCACACCGCGCCGCGTTGCCGAGCGCATACAACCGCTACTCATGCACCGATGCCGACGCGTTCTACGACGCCGAGCATGAGGACGAGCAGATGCTGCTGCGCCCGCTGTTCCTCACCTCATACCTGATCGACGACTTCCTCGATGACGCCAAATTCTTCGGCGCGGAGACGATCGTGATCTCGAGCGCCTCCAGCAAGACCGCCAGCGCGCTCGCTTACCTGCTGTCGCTGCGCAAGGACGTGCTCGTCGTGGGCCTGACCTCCGCCCGCAGCGCCGAGTTCGCGCGAACGCTTGGCGTGTATGACCATGTGCTCGCATACGACCAGCTCGAGTCGCTGCCCGCGGGTCGCGCCGTGTATGTGGATATGGCCGGCAACGCCGAGCTGCGTGCCGGCGTCCACGGCTACTACCGCGACGAGCTCGTCCACTCGGCCGTCGTTGGCGCCACCCACCACGACCGCATGGGTGCCGTCCCCGACGCGCTCCCCGGACCGCGCCCCACATTCTTCTTTGCGCCCGATCGCATCGTCAAGCGCGCCGGCGAATGGGGCGCCGACGGCCTGCAGCAGCGCATGGCCGACGCCTGGCGTCCCTACCTCACATGGGTCGACGGCTGGCTTTCAGTGATCCACGGTCACGGGCCAGACGCCCTGCAGAGCGCCTATCTCGATCTGCTCGACGGGCGCATCGACCCTGCTACTGCGCACGTCCTCTCGCTTTAGGACCCGTGAGCAGTGCCTGACGACACGCCGTGGGATGCCTCGCGGCGCTGGCAGTAGGGCCGCGCCTCAGACCTTCAGCACCAGCTTGCCCATGTTCTCACCGCTGAATAGCCGCAGCAGCGTCGCCGGAAAATTCTCGAAGCCCTCTGCAACGTCCTCGCGTGAGACGAGTTTGCCCGCTGCCAGCCAGCCGGCCATCTCCTGCACAGCCTCGCCGTAGCGCGGTAGGTAGTCACCCATCGTGAAACCCGTCATGCTTGCGTGGTTGACGAGCAGCGACATGTAGTTGGCGGGACCGCGCATCGCCGAGGAGTTGTATTGAGAGATAGCTCCGCAGATCACCACACGCGCATAGTGAGCAAGGTGTGCGAGTGCTGCATCGAGGATCTCGCCGCCGACGTTGTCGAAGTAGATGTCGATGCCGTTCGGACACTGCTCGCCGAGCGCAACGCCCACGTCCTCGGTCTTGTAGTCGATCGTCGCGTCGAAGCCCAGGTCCTCGAGCACGTGATCGCACTTGGCCGCGCCGCCCGCAATCCCCACCACTCGGCAGCCCTTCAGCTTTGCGATCTGGCCGACGAGCCCGCCGACGGCACCTGCAGCACCAGAAACCACAACCGTGTTGCCCGGCTCAGGCTTGCCAATATCCAGCAGCCCGAAGTACGCCGTCACCCCGGGCATCCCCAGCGTGCCCAGATACACCGGCAGCGGTGCCAGGCTCGTGTCTAGCTTGAATACGCCTTTACCGTTGACAACCGCGTACTCCTGCGCGCCCAGAAGGCCGCCCACGTGCTCACCCACCGCAACGTCCGAGTCGTTCGACGCGATCACCTCGCCGGCCGCGAACGCCCGCATCACGTCGCCGATGCCCACCGGCGGGATGTAGGAGCGGCCTTCGTTCATCCAGCCGCGCATCGCCGGATCCAGAGACACGTACTCGACCTTCACGACGATCTCCCCATCGCCAGGCTCTGCGACCGGCTCCTCTACATAGCTCCAGTCGCTCGGCTTGGGCAGGCCTATCGGGCGCGCGGCCAGTCGGAACTGGTGGTTCAGAACATCCATCGCGTCACTCCCTTCGTCAGCGGCGGAGCGGCCCCCACCTGAGCTAGGCACCTTAGCTGGCGGCGTTTTCGCCGCAACCATCGCGCGGTGGGCGCTCACACCAATTGATGCGCACACGAGCAGGCCGCTCGTGAGAGTATTTCGCAGCCGGCCAACCGCGAGGCAACGCGCATCGGTCTCCGTACACACATTCGTCAGCCACGAAGCAAGGAGTCACACATGCCCGACATCGAGTTTCAGACCAGCGCCGGCAGCGCCCCCGGCTATCTCGCCGTGCCGGCTGGCGAGCACGGCCCGGGCGTTGTCATCCTGCAGGAGTGGTGGGGCCTGGACGAGCACATCCGCTCGATCTGCGACCGCTTCGCCGCCGCCGGCTTCTACGCGCTCGCACCAGATCTCTACCGCGGCGAGACGACCACGCAACCGAGCGAGGCCCAGCAGAAGATGATGGCCATGTCGATGGACCAGGTCGAGCAGGACATGTGCGGCGCCGCCGACTACGTCGCCTCCCAGCCCGGCTTCGAGGGGCCCGGCGTGGGCGCCGTCGGCTTCTGTCTCGGCGGCGGGCTGGCCGTGTGGGCCGCCGCCACCTGCCCCAACATCGCCGCCGCCGTCACCTACTACTACGTGATGCCACACGGCAAGCCTGACTTCAGCGACATCAAAGGACCTGTGCTCGGACACTTCGGGACCGCGGATGAATTCATCCCGCAAGAGGACGCCGACAAGCTCGAGTCCGAGTTGCGCGACGCCGGAGTGGACGTGACCTTCCACCGCT
>DATBYJ010000079.1:0-32778 GCA_036513795.1 Solirubrobacteraceae bacterium
TCCGCTCCGCGCTACGCGCTCCGCTCCACGAGACGCCGCCACACCAACCAATCAGAGAAGATCAACCACACACACCAACCGACGCGAAGTGGAGCCACTTCAAACCGCCGCACCGGGGCCACCGCAACCCGCCGCTCTCACGGAAGGCGCTTTTGGTGGCAGCATCTTTGCGCGAGGAGTGTCGCCGCGTCTGGGCCGAAGTCAAACGGCGGATTCACAAAAAGACCCCGCACACGCCCAAAGTGAATCGATGGGAAGAACTCCTCCAAGTCCACGCGGAGGACCCACTCTTGACGTCGGTGTGGACGGCTATTGGTCTTCGGATCACGGCCAGGGACGTATCCGTGAGCCTGCGCAGGAGGCGAATACCAGGCGACAAGGTGAGTCGCGAGACGCCGCTGAATTTCCTTGATGGGTGGGATCGGGGCGGAGATTGTCCGCGTCTTGCCGTTTCGTTTAGCGATATCGAAACTCCGATACCGCTTCTGCTCTCTAAACGCCCAGACCCACCAGGTAAGGTTCTTTAGGTCTATTCGCCACGTCCCCGTAGGTAAGGAGGCGCGGCGGCTGAGTGGAGGGCGACATTTTCTTATGCGACCCGGCAGGGTTCTACCTTGCTGACTCTCGACCGCGTGAGGATTCGAGACTCGCCCGCTCGGCGCGGGCTGGTGTTAGACGTCAGGTGACCGAGGCGAATGCGCCGCGGAAAAACAGCCCTGCCGAGTCGCATGGGCGGTGAATATAGTCGTTCCAACGGTCGGGACACGACGGACGGTCGTCAAGGCCCGGCCGCCGGCGGTCGTCCCGCTCGTACAGGCGCGAGACGAAAGATAGAAGGCGTCCGGCGCGTGGTCGGCCCAAGCGGCGAATGTAGCCTCGCATCGGCCCTCGGTCTGGGATTCTCCACGGCCACAAGCGGGGCCGGGTCTGCTCTGATCGACCGCCGTGATCACGCGAGACGACCGCGGCAACCAGCTACACGAGCCCTGGCTGACCAAGCCCCAGCTCGCCGAACATCTGGCCGTTTCGGACCGCTGGATCGAGATGCAGCAGCGCGTCGGTCTCCCCTACCTGCGCATGGGAGGCCTCAACCGCTACCGCGTCTCGGAGGTCGAGGCATGGCTCCGCGAGCACTACAACGCCTCGCCCGAGAACAACTGAGCGGCCTCCGAGGCCACGCCGCACGCCATGTATCGCAAACGCCGGAGCTTTCGCCTCTGTTCGCCTCTAGGTGGCTCCCCTTCGCGTCTTTTCGGGGAATTTGAACCTGATCGGGGAAAGGGTTCAGGTTGGCTTTCCAGAGCCGTTTCCGGCCATCTGCGGTCCATTTGCGGTCCGCCAGACCGCCCCGGCACCGGGCTTCCCAATGCTTGCGCCCGCCGCATGCCATCACGCACGCATGTATGCCGAAGGGGGCTGGGCAGGCAGCAAGCCTGCGCAAGAGTCTCCCATGCGCGCGTGGTTCGCGTGTTCTCATCCGCGCCCGTCGAGAACCTGCCGATGTAGAGGTACGACCGCGCGGCCCGATAGCCGTAGCGCTTGGCGACCCTTCGGATGACCGGCCCCCGGACCTTGCCTGTTGAGAGCGATGCGTATGCCGATGCTCAGCGAACTCGCCCAACTGGCTAAGGAGCTTGGTTGTCGCCACAGACGTACTCCGCCGCGAATCGCACGATGTAGATGGAGAGCGTTGCAACGGCGACTCTGTGTTCGAGTGTCCGCAAGAGGTCTGAAACCATCGCGGCGAGTTCAACGGGGCTGACTTCGCGCTTACGACCGTCACGGAGGATGCCGCATATTTCTTGCCGGATCTCCGGTGCCCAGCCTTTGATCCATTTGCGGATGCGGCCGGAGCCACTATCACGCGATGGCTCGAGAACACCTGCCTCGGCGAGCTCACGTACTAGATCCTGTGCGAGCGCCTCGCGGGACCGAAACCAGGGATCGAGGCTGGAGCCGCTGGGTCCGCTCATGGGATGACCGTCCGCGCTAGCCTCGCAAGCCGGTCACGGGTTCCCTCGTTGATCGCTCGCATCGTATCAGCCGAGTAGGTGGGGTCTCGTCCGAGACCGTATGCGAGGATCGCACGATCAAAGAGTGCCGAGAATCGCATCCAATACTCGGCGACCAGTCGTGTGTTGTGCTCCTCGAAGAGATTGTAGGTAAGGGAGCTTTGTTCGGGCCCGGTCTGCTTGTTGAAGACGTAGATGCTCTCGTCAACACGAAGTGGCAGCTGTGAGGACTTGCTCACGAACTCGATCTCCTCGATCAAATGGTCGCCCGTGTCCGCCAGGATCAGTCCGAAGTTGGGGAGGTCCCAGAACTGATCGAGAAGCTCTGCCAATGACCGCATCCGGTCCGATCCACGCAACTTTAGATAAGGGCGCGTCGTCGCGCAGTTGAGGATGCACAGAAAACGCCTGTTGCCGGCGAGAACGGCATTTCGGAACTCTGGCCCATATTCGTGGAGCATTGTCGCGACAGAGCGTTTCCTCGAAGCGTCTATCGGGAGCCGCGATACCCACACCGCGATGTCTTCCTCATCCCAGAGAATCCAGGGAAGATCGTTGACCGCCAGCACCTCGAGATCGCCGTACTCGCGCTCGATTTCGATAATGCGCCGAACGCCCAAGTCGTTCACGTGCGGGCCGCCTGTTAGCTTTGGAGCAAACACCGACAGTCGCTCCTCGAAGCCTCCGAAGAACACGTAAGCCAGCGCATCGGTGTCCTGCACCTGCTGCTTGGCCTCAAGTAGCGCGTCACTGATGGTCGCGCCCCCGATCATTGCGTCATAGAAGATTTCGGCCACCAGCGATGCAACGCTGTCTCGAATGGGCCAGAGAGGAGCGATGTAGCCAAGTGCTCCACCCGCTATGAACTCGCCTGCGAGGCCGCTCACAGCGCCATGTGTGAGTGTCTCGCCAGGTCCGGACTGACCTGCGGCACGACATCCATTCGCGAAGATAAGCGGGCACGACACAAGAGTTCGTGCCTCAAACCCCTGCAGGTCACCGTCCGACAGGACTAGACCTGAATGATCCGGTCTCTTCGGATCGAATCGTGCATGACCGGCGTAGTGCAGGAGTTCGATCGGCTGCTCTGGCTCCATGAGCAGATCAAGCAGCACCGTCTCCTTGGTCGCTTCCTCGCCGCATAGCAAGCGGACATTAGATGTGACGCCGAGACCTTCTTCCAGGACGTCGAAAGCGGCTCTACAGCGCCGAGCAACTCCTTCGGCCTCTGCACGCGCCCCTTCCAGATCATTGGTTGGGTCTCCCACGACTACCATCTGCAAATTGTCGCGCCGGCCGAGCAGCGACTGCCGAGCCGGTCTGATCAGAGTCCTCGCGAACGGTATCCGTCTGGCGAGGTAGTCGCTGCCATCGTGAAGTAGCTCCCACGGCAGATCATGGTCTTGAACGTCGAGGTTGAGGCCGCGGTCTGCCGACAGCCCGAGCATCATCGCGCGAGCTTCAGACGGAACTACGAGCTGGAATAGCCTACGGCCCAGTCTCTCGAGCTCGGTCTGGTGATCCGCAGTCCATCCCTCAATACTCGCTCTCTCTGTTACCGCGTGCAACCGCCCCAACAGCATCCGCTTCAGTCCCGTGTCCAATGTCGTCCGGCCGATGAATGACCCATCTGCATAGAACGTGTAGATGACCTCGCCCTGCTGGTGATCTTCATCGAGTCGCTCATAATGACGAGCCTGGATACTGAGATGTACCGCGGTGCTCATGCGGGTTCGCTCGCCGTGAGAAGGCCTTTGTAGCTCAGCTCGGCAGCTCCGTTCGTCGCATCCTCGAGGAGTGACAGCATGAACTTCATGGCAGCCTCGACATGGTGTCCACCAACGCCTGGTGCTCCATCAACGACGCACAGAAGGTTCCGCGTCGCCTCGGTGACCTTGGAACGCTCGGCATCTCGGCTGTAGCGGGAGAAGACACCGCAGCGGTCACTGTAGACCACCTCTCCGGGTATGCATGAGATCGCTTCCGTGCCCGCGATCGGGACGAGTGAATCATCCTGCGTCGCCAACCGCAAGTCGATCGACGGTGTCAGCGAGGCGAGGTCGAAAACCCCCACGGGTGAGTCATACCTCAACGCAGTGATGTTCGCGCAGTCGACGGCGCAGTTGATCTTTGGGATGTTGCGTCCTCGAAGAACTTCATTTCTGAGGGCGGCCGGCGCGGGTAGGTCCGCGCCCTCCAGACCCATCGACGCCGCATAGACCTCCCACGCCGCCCGGATACCGGTATCCGGCGAAGACCGTTCGCGAAGCTCAGCCTCGGTCTTCCTCGCGATCTTCTTGATGCGGGGCGGAATCGCACCCACCAAGGGCATGAAGATCATGCTGTACGCCACTGTGACATCCCCGTACCGCGACCTGACCGCATGTTCCATACCGAGCCTCGGTGTAGTAGCCATTGCTATCGATGGTGGTGGCCGCAGCCCGTGTAGCTGCGCGGTGCCCGAAGCACCGCATTGTCGTCAGCGAAGAGCGGCACGACGTCATCGGGAACCGTGTGAGCATTCATCTCCGGATCCACCCATTCTGCTACAAGCTTTCGCGCCCAAGACTCAAACCGACCCAAGTCACCGTTGACCAAGCGCGCGACGGTTTCGTCGACTAGGTCCACCGCAGATGCAGACATCTTCGCTGAGGTGAGACTTCCTAGGCCGTGATATCGCGTGAGCCAACCCAGCTCAAGTCGCGCGGCCAACGAATCAGCGAAGACGGCTGGATCACGCCTGGCATACCTCAACTTCTCGCCGATGATCACCGAAAGGACACCGTCATCTGCGGCGTCGTTCAGGACCGCGGCGTCGGCGACCGTATCGGCGAGCACCTCTCGAATCGCATGCAGGAGCTTGTCGCTCAGGCCGGAGCTCCTGCAAACATTGTCGAAGTAGGAATGTGCCATGTCGTGAGCCCGCAGCCACTGTGGGAGCACGACGTCTGCCACCTGAGGCGCACCATCGCATCGATCCTCCCCCAGCGCCTTCTCGGCAAGTCGGTGGGAGATCCAGACGAACCGGAGCAGGTAAAGGTTCTGGAAAACGAGCGTCTTGCTCGTAACCCCACGTTCCCCCTCGTCCTCGGGTAGGAAGCTCGCAAAATGGAACGGAGGCACCGCTGCTTGCCCGGCGACGAGTTCCAGATCGCACACTGAGTAAATCGGTGGGTCGAATGCACGCTCTACCGACCGAAGTCCGTACGTATCGAGACACGCCATAGAGAGGTTGGCGGTCGCCAGATCGGTCGCATCGAGTACCGAGTAGACGGGATGAGCGGACAGAACCCTCCCGAACATTCCTGAGAGCGCGCCCGGTGACGTCGGATGGGTCCAATGTGGACTCGGGCTCAAGACCATCTCGAACGGCATCGTTCGGGTGGCGCCGAAGGTGACCGCTCGATCGAAATCCCTGCTCGTCACCGCCTCCGCCCGAAGCTCGAGATGACGTCTGACATCAGCATCAGGGGAGAGCGAACTCGCTGTTTCGAGCGACCTCGCAAGCTCCGACGTGAGCGCGTGGATTGAACCCTCAGACGTGTTCGCTTTGCCCACCCCGCCTATGCGGCTGAGAGCATCCGTCACCATGAAGGCACGAGATATCTCGTCGTGCACAGCAGCCCATTCTGCTGCTCGCGGACTTGTCTGAAGGCGCTCGAGACGAAGCGAGATCGTCGCCGGCGCGGAGTTGTACGGTGGTATGACCCCCATAATTAGATCCCGGCCAGCGGAACCTGGCGGGAAGATAGTATCAACGCGGCGGACCTTTCTGCAGTTGTCGGTGAGCGACTGCGGTCCAGCGCACCGTCCTTAGCCGACGCGGACTGCCCGTCGGGACTACTCGGTGTTCGGTGCGTAGGTCGAAAGGCTTGTCTTGCCCGCACCGCTCTCAGCGCTTGAAGAGTACGGGGTGCCCCTGGAGCTGGCAGCTCGGCTTAGGTCCGTATTGCAACCATCAGGAAACCTCGACGAGCTTCTCGCACGGCTGCGCGATCTCGACATCGACGCGCTCGCCGTAAACCCCTCCGAGCGGGAGCTACTTGCGGACGCACAAGGTTCGCTGTACTGCAGAACATGGCGAGGCGTGTGAGTTCCCTTGCGATATCTCGAGGCATGTACCACAAGGCGCCGATTTGCGCCTTTGTCTTACGTAAATGCCCCAAGAATCGACAGCACGAGGATCGAGCACGACTCTCATCGTCTGGGTCCTTGCGATCCTGCCCCTGGTCTGCTCTGATCGGCGGCAACCATGCGTCGCAACAAGCCGACGAGCCGCGCCCATAGGCCAACTGCCGAGCGAGGACGCGACCCGCACGCCAGGGTTGCAGCCGACTCTAGGCCGTGCCGTCAATGAAGCCTGCCAACGAAGCAGGCGACGGCCAGCTCTTGCCCGAGCCCTGGATCACCAAGCAGCGTCTCGCCGAGCATCTGAGCGTCACGCCGCGCTGGATCGAGCTCCAGCAACGACGCGGCCTGCCACACATCCACACGCGCGGCCTGAACCGCTACCGCATCTCCGACGTCGAGATCTGGCTGCGAGCGCAATACGGCTGGCCGCAAGACCAGTAGATCGGCTCCACCCCTCTACACCGCGAGCCCCGCCGCTTCGAGGGGTTTCGCCCCTGTTCGCGGCGATTCGCGGACCTTCGGAAAATCGGGGAGACAGGTTCAAGTTGGCTTTCCTGAGCCATATTTCGACCTTCTGCAGCCATTTTGCGGTCATCCAGACCAGCCGCGTACCGAGCGCCGTTTCGCACGGCAGGGGCAGTCCACAACACCTGGATCTGTCCGGACGGACGCCGTACGCTCTGCTGATGACCTCCAGCCCAACGGCCAAGACCTGCCGGATCAAGATCAGGATCACCGAGGAGGAGCGCAACCTCGAGCAGGCCGCCGCAGCCTTCAGCGGCGAGACCCTGAGCGAGTTCGTACGACGAGCTGCCCGCTGCGAGGCCGAGCGCACCCTCGCCGGGCGCACTCGCTACGTCCTCGACGACGGAGCAGCACACCGATTCCTCTCCGCGCTGGAGCAACCCTCCCCCGACTCCGAACGAGAGCTGCGCCGTCTCGTCGAGAAGCCGAGCGTCCTGCCGGAGGCGCGACGCCGCAACTCAGCGCGACTGCCTCCTTCGACCGCAAGGCACACCGCGTCGATCGGTTTAGCCGCGGCTCAGGAGAGAACCGTGATGGGGCAACCGAGGCCTGGGGCCCCCGCAAGCCGCCCGTCGCCGGTAAGTAGCTCGCACCCGAGCGCCTCAGCCAGTGCTACGTAAGTGGCGTCGTAGGCGGTCAGATTGGCCCGTAGCTCGAAGGCGCGACGCATCAGCGGCAAAGCGGGGTAGCGATCTAGATCAAGATCTTCGAGATCGCCAACCGCCGCAGCAAATCGCTCCTGGGTGAGCGTGCCGGCGAGCCAGCGCTTGCGCAGCGTCGACACCGTCTCGACATCGACGAGATCTGGTGCCGCGAGATCCTTTGCCGCACGCAGCGCCTCCCGCGCAACGTGCCCGTCGGTCTCGTCATCAGCGATGGCGTTCGCAAGCACGCTCGCATCGACCACGATCAACGTCGCCCGCGCTCCTCCGCGAGATCGTTCGCAGCGCGCGCGAGCCCCACTTCGCCTCCAGACCTCCGATCGATCCTGTCCAAGACCTCAGCCAAGCTGGGCCGCTTAGCGATCCTTGTCAATTCGCTCGATAGATACTGCTGCAGGGATTGCCCGTGCGACTTCGCCCTCCGCTGCAGGGCACGGTGAACATCATCGGGCAGATCACGCACAAGCAAGTTCGTCATTGCTTGCATAATGATAGCATCTCAGCTACGAGCGTTGCAGATCAGCGGCCGCTTGCGTCCTACCCGGTGCGCTGCGTCCCTCAGATCGGCAAGCCTGCTCGACGGGTCCCTCATGCCTCCGCGACGCTGCGTGCGGCGAGTTCCGCGTCGGTTCGGCCAAGTTGAACAATCATCGCGGCAGCAATGCGAGCCATTTGCTCTCGATCCAGGAACCCCGTCTTGGCTGCCGACTCCATTGCCTGAGGTATGGCCGAAATTGGCAACTCGCCGCCACGGGCGATCTTCCTATTCTTGTCCGGCCAGCCGTACTTCAAGGATTTGTCTTCCGGGTCCCATGACGATGCGCCCAAAAGCAATCGATCACCCTTCTCTCCAGCCGGCCCCTCTACTGCAATATTGACTTCGTACTTCATAGGCGTCTCCTCTGTCTTCGTTGTCGCGTGCTCTGGCGTCGGGATTGAGCGTCCGCTTGGCCGTCGAGCACGCCGAGTTGTCGAGAGTCCCTTCACGACCTACGAAGGTCGTTTGGGACCGTGCTGCGGCACAACTCGCGTGTAGCAGGCTCCGACCTCGCGATCGACCTATCCATCTGCCGGCGGCCGTCGAAGCTCGATCCTCGCCGACATGTCTGGTCACCAAGTCCAACCGGGGAGTGCTTCCAAGCGGGCGATCCGCATTGGGTGGTTAGCTTGTAGCCATCCGTACCGTTTGCGTTGGTTGCTGACCCACTGGCCAAGCCTCACATCACCCTCGACGTGTTTCGGGGGCACCTTCGCATGGCTTTCGCGTTCGACGAATCTCACCAGTGCAGCGTAGCCTCGGTCCCATCTGTCCGCGTACGACGTCGACCATTTCCAGCCATGAATGGCTTCGAGGCGGGCCATGTGATCTCCCTGCCGCTGGATTCGTCCAATGAGATAGTGCTGCTTCTGACGCTCGATCCACGCGTCGAGTCGCACACCATTCTCGATGTGTCCCGCTGGGACCATGATATGGCCTTCGCGCTTTTGGAACGCCACAAGCGCGCGATAGCCCCGCTCCCACTTCTCGGGCCCACGTTCCCACGTCCAGTCCGGGAAAACGAGCAACTTCTCGATCTGATCCTTCGTGAGTCGACCCCCGCCGTGGACTCCCTTGAACACGTTGCGCTGCTTGTGAACCCAGCGGCCGAGAGGCTCGCCTTCCTCTAGATGTTCACGTGGAACTCTCGTGTGCTTTTCGCGCGCGTGAAATCTCCGTAGCAACGTGTACATGTACTGCCATTTCGCGTCGTGCTGATCCCACACCCAATCCGGCAGCACCCTCACGGCGTCTACGCGTTGGTCGCTAAGCTCGCCGCGAGCGTACAGGCTGCGCTGTCTGCTACACCATCTCCCCAGATCAAGCCCATGAAACACGGTCCTAGGTACTGTCGCTGCCGTTCCCTTTGCTTGGACGTACCGCCCAAGCAACTCGCACCAGAACTCGAAGAACTTCGTGTCGCCGCGTAGAGCACGAGCGGTAGCAGCCAACTCCTGATCAACGACTTCCCAGCGGGAGAGCCTCGCCCGTCGGTCAAGCAGAAGCTCCTCGAATAGCGAGTCCAGCCGGCTCAGCTTTGTGATGCCGGTAACGCTTGCGAGACGGAGGTGCGGATGCTCGACTTGATCCTCTCTTGCCGGCGGGTTCTGCCCCGCGAGAAGCGCCCACGCCAACTTTGCGAACGCGTAACAATCGGCGGAACGCTGATCGAAGCTGGGGTTAAAGCCGGATTCGTTCTCTGGCGCGATGTAAAGCTTGGAGCCCACGGCCTCAGCGGTATCGGTCAGACGAGACTCGTGGTGCTCTTGGACGGTTAGGGCCAAACCGAAGTCGGTCAAAACCGGCCGCTCGTCGTCGTCCAAGAGAACGTTCGCCGGCTTTATGTCACGATGCGCGTAACCGCGTGCGTGCATCTGGGAGAGTGCATGGGCAACAGCCCGCAGAAGATCGATGCCAGCCGCAGGGTCGTTCGCGTACCGCCCCTCGTCGATCGCTTGTTGAAGTGACCCACGCTCGTAGAAAACCATCACGTAGTAAGGCCTGGCTTTTGAGTCCATCGTGACACCCTCCCCGACCACCGACGGTACGGGTACGCCCAATGCCGCGAGGTCGCGCATCGCCTCCACCTCACGCTCGAACCGGGCACGCCTCTTCGGATTCTTCAGGCGCTTCAGCACATACAGACCCGCCGTACCCGGCCTCGACACAACAAAGACTTCGCCCTGCCCTCCATGCTTGAGAGCTCGACCATCCACCTGCTTCCACTCTCCAAACCTGCTAGCCATCACCTCAGGAGGAGTGGATGGCAGCGCACCTACAGCCACGACCGGCCTCATCGGCACCGTGAGCAAAGCACGTCGTGCCTGCGTATACTTCTCGCCAGTCTCGGCCATCCGCGCGCGGATCGTCCTCTTGAACTTCGCGTCATCAGTCATGTCATCTCCTTGCGGCCGGACCCCACGCGTCGCGACCATCTAGGGAGGCGACGATTCCCGAGAACTAGTCCCTTGCTCCTTCGTTGCCGACTCGCGCGTGGGGCGAGCACTGGCTCAGAGGACACGCTGGGGATTACAGCGCGCCCGCCAAGATAGCGCCCGTCCCGGCGCATCCTCACCACGTTTGCGGCCGGCAATCCGGCCGCAGAACGACCGCAAGGCGCTGTCTGCGGCCACTTTGCGGTCACCGAAGCCATCGAACAACAGCGAACACAAGCAAACGGCGTCCCGCGAAACCCAGCGTTTTCGGGGTTTTTCGCCCGTGTTCGCTGACTTTCGCGGTTCTTCGGAAAATCGGGGAGACAGGTTCAAGTTGGCTTTCCCATGCCATTCCCGGTGCTTCTGCGGCCAGTTTGCGGTCACCCAGACCATCGCGATGCCTCTGCCGGCGGCTCGATCTAGAGTTCTGGTTGATGCAACTCATCGGGGGTGCTAATCCCGCTCACTACGGCCGCTGGCTGGAGATCTTGAGCGCTATCCGGCGTGCGCTGCTGGCAGTGGTCGCGCTGGTGGCGGCGGCTGGTTTGACCGCGGCGGGAGCGACGGTCAGCGCGTGGGCGTTCATCCCCGCAGGCATCTCGCTTGTGTTCGCGTGCGCAGTCGCGATGCTGGTCGCGCGCAAGGCTCGCGCCGAAAGAGCACAGGAAGTCGGCCATCTGCTGAAGGGCCACCCCACCCCTGCCAGAGAGGCGCACGCGCACGAATACGGCGTGGATCTCGAGGTGCTGCCCGAAGCCCACCAGGAGTGGGTGTACATCGAGCGTGACTTCGAGGACCGGCTCGTGCGAGCGATCACGGACGCGCTCTCAGGAGCAGGGCCGGCGCTCGTGATGCTGTGCGGAGAGACGAAGGCGGGCAAGACGCGCGCCGCGTTTCACGCGCTCCAGCGGCCTGAGCTTCAAAACGCGTGGCTGGTCGAGCCACGGGACGGCGCGAGCGTGACCGCGATCCTGAGCGCGGGCGCGCTCCCGCGCTCGTGGAGCCCGCTCGTGGTCTGGCTCGACGACATCGAGCGGTACGCGTCCGCCGACATGAAAGGGCTGCATTCAAGCGCGCTACGTGACCTGCGCTGTGACCGCCCCGTCGTCCTACTCGCCACAGAGGGAGGCCGCGGCCAGACGCGATACGCAGAGGACTCGCTGCTCGTTGACCCGGTCGATCGGCTTCGCAACCTCGCAGCGCGGATCGATGTCTCCGTGACGGCCACCGAGCGCGAGCTGGCACGCACCGCAGCAGCCTACGGCGAGCGCTTCGCCGCCGACAGCGAGCGTGTCGGGCTCGGACGTCGCATGGTCGCCGCGGATGAGATCAAACGCAAGTTGACCAGCGGCCAACACGACCCGACAAGCGAGAAGTGCCGCGAGGGACAAGCTGTCCTGGCAGCCGCCATCGACTGGCGCCGAGCAGGCGCACAAACACCGCTCAGCATCGAGCAGCTACAAGCACTCTACGAGCGTCATCTACCAGACGACCTCGATGCATCATCCGCGCTCTTCCAACAAGGACTGGGATGGGCACGCAAGCCGCTCCCTAATACCAACATCTCGCTGCTGCGCAAGGCATCGTCCGCTAAGGACCGATTCGAGCCCTACGACCTCGCCGTGCAGGTCGCGGCGAAAGAGTGGCCGAAAGTGAGCACCCAAGCCATCGAAGCAATGACCAGTCTCGCATCGCCACTTGATTGCTTTGAAATGGGCATTGTGGCCTACCACGAGCGAAACCTGACACTCGCAGAGCAGCTGAACACCATCGCTGCGCAAACAGACAGCGAGGAACTCGCGAGTGCGGCTATGAACAACCTTGGTGTGCTTCTGAGAGAGCAGGGGCTAATAGAGGAGGCAGAGGCCTTCTACCGCCGCGCAGACGAACGCGGCGATCCCGAAGGCGCATCAGGTCTTGGTGCGCTTCTGTATGAGCAGGGGCGAGTTGAGGAGGCAGAGGCCGCTCTCCGTCGCGCCGATGAACGCGGCGATCGCGACGGTGCATACAACCTCGGTGTGCTCCTGCAACAGCTGAGGCGTATCGAGGAGGCAGAGGCCGCATATCGCCGCGGCGACGAACGCAGCGATCCGGGCAGTGCACACAATCTCGGTGTGCTCCTGGAAGAGCAGGGGCGTATCGAGGAGGCAGAGGCCGCATATCGCCGCGCCGATGAACGCGGCCATGGAGCCAGTGCGTCGAACTTGGGTAACCTTCTGCGAGGGCAGGGGCGTATCGAGGAGGCAGAGGCCGCCTACCACCGCGCTGATGAACGCGGCGATCCTGCCGGCGCGTCGAACCTCGGAGCCCTTTTGTATGAGCAGGGGCGTATAGAGGAGGCAGAGGCCGCATTCCGCCGTGCCGACGAAAACGGCGATCCCCCCGGCGCATCGAACCTCGGAGCCCTTCTACAGGAGCAGGGGCGTATAGAGGAAGCAGAGGCCGCATTCTGCCGTGCCGACGAGCGCGGCCATGGCGTCGGCGCATCGAACCTTGGAGCCCTTCTGCGAGAGCTGGGGCGTATAGAGGAGGCAGAGGCCGCATTCCGCCGTGCCGACGAGCGCGGCAACATCGCTGGTTCACACAACCTCGGGCTGCTGCTGCGAGAGCTCGGGCATGTTGGGGAGGCGGAGGCCGTGTTTCGTCGCGTCGAGGAACTAGGCCACCCCGCCGGTGCCCACAACCTCGGTGTGCTGCTGGAAGAGCAGGGGCGCATTGAGGAGGCGAATGCGGCGTTCCGCCGCGCGGCGGAACGCGGGGCTCCACCGAGCGACTGAGTAGTAGTGGACGCTCCACCCCAAACAGGGGGGGCGGCCGATGGAGCCTGACTCGACTCGACTCTAACCTCGGCTAGGGCTTCGCTCAGGGCGGGCTTGGCGTAGCCGCGGCAACGCGAGATCGGCAGGTCGCGTACGTCGATCAGACGCTCAACGCCAGCCTTGTTGAGATGCCTCGCGAACTCTCAGTGATTCTTGTGCGCTCGTAACCCGAAGAGGCGACCCAGATCGCCTCTTCGGCCCCCGCGAACCATGTCCAGCCCGCTGCGGCCGACAGACCGGCCGCAAAGTGGCCGCAAGATCCCACTGCGGCCATTTTGCGGCCACCGAGCCCACCGAACAGCCGCGGATAGAAGCGAACAAGCGGCACGAAAAGCCGCTATTTGCGCAGATTTCGTCTTTATCCGCGCGTTTGAACCTGTGACCTTAAGTCGGGGAGACAGGATCTGAACCTATGACAGCCCAGGCTCGGGAGTGGCGCTCGGCAACGCCGTCGCTACATCACGCTGGAGAGTGACTATGAAGAACTCGGTGTCGTAGTCCGAACGGCTGTGGGTCGCACTGGCGCTCTTCCTCGACTATCTGCTCGAGCTCGCCACGGACGTGCCGTTCGTGAGGCAGCCGGAACCTTTCATCCGTTGATCCCGAGAGCCATGCTGGACCTCTCAGCAAGGGGCAGCGGCGGCGCGAGCCTCGCTTCAGGCTTGCTGCTGAGCGTCGATCACGTGGGTGACCGCGTTGATCAGCGCCAGGTGCGTGAACGCCTGTGGGTAGTTGCCGAGATGACGCCCTGAGGAGGCCTCCAGCTCCTCTGCGTAGAGCCCGAGCGGTGAGGCGTAGGCGAGCAGGCGCTCGCACATGTGCTCTGCCTCTCGGTGCTCGCCGATCTCCGAGAGCGCTGACACGAGCCAGAAGGAGCAGATCAGGAAGGTGCCCTCCTCGCCGTGCAGGCCGTCGTCGGTCTCGTCGGTGCGGTAGCGCAGCACGAGGCCGCCCTCGGTCAGCTCGTCGCGGATCGCACACACGGTGGCGTGCACGCGTTCGTCGTCGGGCGGGAGAAAGCGAACGAGGGGAATCAGCAGGTTGGATGCGTCGAGTGCGTCCGTGTCGTAGTGCTGGCGGAAGACGCCACGCTTGTCGACGCCGCGATCGAGGATGTCTGCCCTGATCTCATCGGCGAGCGTCTGCCAGCCTTCGGCTTGCTCGTCCTCGCCGCGCCGTTCAGCCAGGCGCGCGCCGCGGTCCATCGCCACCCAGCACATCAGCTTGGAGGAGACGTAGTGGCGCGGCTCGCCGCGCGCCTCCCAGATCCCCTGATCGGGTTGCTCCCACACATCGGCAGCGCATCGCACCTGGTCGGCGAGGATCGGCCACAGCCGCTCGGGGATGTGGTCGCGCTTCTTGGAGTGCAGGTAAACCGAGTCGAGCACCGCACCGAACACGTCGTTCTGGCGCTGACTGTAGGCGCCGTTGCCGATCCGCACGGGGCGCGCACCCTCGTAGCCCTTGAGGTGATCGAGCGTCGACTCGGTCAGGTCCTTCTGCCCCCTGATCCCGTACATGATCTGCAGCGAGCCATCCTCGTTGCGCTCCATGTCGGCGAGGAACTGCACGAAGTCGTCTGCCTCCCAGTTCAGCCCGAGCGCGTGCAGCGCCCATAGCGTGAACGTCGCGTCGCGCATCCAGCAGAATCGATAGTCCCAGTTGCGCTCGCCTTGAGGCGTCTCAGGCAGCGAGGTGGTGGCGGCGGCGACCAAGGCGCCGGTGGGCATGAACGTGAGGCCCTTCAGCGTCAGTGCCGAGCGCTCCAGGTGAAGACGCCAAATATGGTCGGGATAGGTGCCTTCGGCTAGCCACGTGCGCCAGAAATGACTGGTGCGGTCCATGTATTCCTCGGCCTGCTCGACTGTGTGCGGCCCACCCCTTCCCTCAGTCCATGAGAGCGCGCAGAAGCGCTTCTCGCCTTCGTTCATCGTGTGGCGTCCGTGCGTGCGGTTGCCCTCGATGCCCATGCGGATATCGCTGAAGAGCCTGAAATCGGTCACCTCGTCGGTGGCGTCCAGCATGCAAACACCAGACTCTCCGCTCTCCACGAACGTCCAGTTTGCCGCCGTGGAGCCGTAGTCGAGCATTGGCTCGCACACGATCTCGACCTGCACCTGTCCTTGGATGCATTCGATGATGCGCACCAGCAGGTGGTCGGCGTCGTAGTCGGTGGGCGGGCGTGTGTGGCTGGAGCCCTCCTTGTTGTCGTGCCACGGTCCGATCGTGAGCGCGTCCACCACCCGCAGCCAGCCCTGTGGCGTCATCCAAGTCGTCTCGATGATGTTCGTGCCGGGTATGTAGCGCCGTCCGGCGGGGACGTAGACGCCGTAAGGGCCGACTCGCCAACTTCCTGCTCCGCGGTCGAGCAGCGCTCCAAATATGGACGGCGAGTCGAAGTGCGGTAGGCACATCCACTCGATCGAGCCATCCGAGGCGACGAGCGCACCGGTGTGACAGTCCGACAGGAAACCGTAGTCGGCAATCGGTGGGAAAGGAGAGTTGGCTGATGCCCAGCCGGCCGCGACCCTGCCGGCCGCCGCCTGGACGCCGGGCGGAGAGCGATTGGCGGCAGACGAATCGTCGGGCGGGCTCACCACTCGGTTCGCTCGAACTTCGGCCGCTCCACACCTTCGGGCAGGATCTGCTCGTCTTCGAGCTTGTCCAGATGCGCGGCAAGCGTTGCAGTGGCGAGCGCAAGCAGCGGCTCTGGCACCTCAGGCCACACCGCGTCGATGAGTTCCTGGATCGTGCGCCGACCTTCACCCAACGCCATGATCAGGCGATTCTCACGGTCAATGCGGTGGGCGAGGTAGTCTTCGAGCTTGACGTGCGCCTCCCAAACCGGCGGCCCGTGGCCGGGGCACAGCACGTTGAAGTCTTCGCGCAGGCGCAGGCGAGTCAGCGCCAACATGTAGCCGGCCATGGCTCCACGATAGGGGCTGATGAACACGCTGCCCTCGCCCAGCACGGCGTCCCCGGTAAAGCACGCGCCGTCGGCGACGAGCGCGAAGTGATCGGCCGCATGACCCGGCGTGGCTACGGCCTCGAAAGGACCGAAGCGCACGTTCTCGCTGAGCAAGATGTCCACCGATCCGCGTCCGGCGGCGAGCGGTGCCGGATAGGTTTCGAGCAGCGGCCTGACCGCTTCCGCATGGTCGTGGTGATCGTGAGTGAGCACCACCCCCCCTAGACCTCCACGTGCATCGATCGCGGCAGCCAAATGTGTGATGTGCTCATCCAGCAGCGGACCGGGATCGACGACCCACGCCGGCGAGCGCCCGACAACCCACGTATTCGTACCCGACAGCGTGAGCGGACCCGGATTGGCGGCCCGCACACGCAGGATGTCGTAGTGGGTCAGCAGGTCTGCCTCAGAGCCTGCCTCGGCAGCGTCGCCGTTGGCGCCAGCGTCTGCCTCTGGATTCGGCGGATGCGGCGTATTCATGGAACGCGACGTTAGCTGACGGCCCGGCTGAAATAACTGCTCGCGAAGCCTACCGCTCGCGACCGGACGCGCGGCTGCGCCGCCGCGTGCCACTGCGCGCGGAGCCTCCCGGCCGTTGCGCCCCGCCGCTACCTCCGCTCGGGCGACGCCCACCGGGACGTGAGCGCTCGCCGCCGCGTGGACGGTTCCCGCCGCCACCCGTGCCTCGATTGGAGGTTGCGGAGGTGATCCCAGCGAGACCGAGCTCACGCTCCAAGCCGAGCGGGCTGATCATTCCCGCCAGTTCGCGGGTCTGATCGTGAGCGACGAGCGTGACGCCCACGCCGCTGGCGCCGGCGCGGGCGGTGCGCCCGATGCGGTGCACGTAGTCCTCACGTGTCGCCGGGATGTCGTAGTTGATCACGTGGGTGATGCCCGCCACGTCTATGCCTCGCGCAGCGACGTCCGTCGCCACGAGCGTGTCCACGACCCCCGCCTCGAAGTTGGCAAGTGCTCGCTCGCGCTGGCCTTGGGACTTGTCACCATGCATCGCCACAGCCTTGACGCTGCTGGAGGCAAGACGTTTGACCAACCGATCGGCGCCGCGCTTGGTGCGCACGAACACGAGCGTCAGACCGCGCTCGGCCTCGCCGAGCTCGCTGATCAGGCGTGCGACCTTGCCGTCGTGGGTAACGGTCACGAAGCGGTGCTCTACATCGCCCTTGCGCTCGGCCGAATGCGCATGCTCGTGACGACGTGGATCGGTGGTGTAAGCCTTGGCAATCCGCCCGACCTCGCCCTCGAGCGTCGCCGAGAACAGCATCGTCTGGCGTTTGGCGGCGGTCATCTTCACGATTTTGTCGACCACTGGGCGAAAGCCCATGTCCAACATCCTGTCAGCCTCGTCGAGAACCAGCACGCGGACTTGGCTCAGCGATACATCCCTGCGCTCGATCAGGTCGAGCAGCCGCCCGGGAGTGGCCACGAGGATGTGCGCGCGTGCGGCCAGCCGTGCCTGCTTGACGATGCCGGCACCGCCGTAGACGGCCGCAATCGACAGGGCGCGGGCGTGCGCGAGCGGACGCATGTCCTCGACGATCTGGAGGGCAAGCTCGCGGGTGGGCGCGAGGATCAGCGCCGACGGGCGCGCGTCGGAGTCCTTCAAAGACTCCACCACGGGCACGCCAAACGCAAGCGTCTTACCCGAGCCGGTGGGCGACTGCGCAAGTACGTCATGGCCCGCCAGCACGTCCGGGATGACCATCTTCTGGACGTCGAACGGCGCGGTGATCCCGCGCTTGGCAAGCTCAGCTACGACGACCTCGGACACGCCGAGGTCGGCGAATGTTTCAACCTTCATGTGTTGGTGCTCCTTCTGGCAGCCTCGAAGGCCGCCGCTGCAGATGGAGATTCGACTGACCCCATCCGCGCTTCAGAGCGCCAACAAAGACAAAGAACCTCACAGACGGCCTCGCCGCCCGTATTGGCACCGTAGCAGGCTGCCGTGCGCACGCTCTGTCGTGCAGGATACGTGGCACTGGTCTGAATTCCAGGATATGAACCCGTGACGGACCAAATCGAGCGCTGTCAGCGGCCGACACTCGCTCACTGCGACTGCGGCAGCTTGACCTGACTTCGCTTGCTGCCAGCTGCGGAGGGCGGCGGCACGACCGGTCCGATATCACCGTCGGGAGCCTCATCGAGATCGACCATCACAGGAGCGTGGTCACTCGGCTTGGTGCCCTTGCGGGCCTTTCGATCGACCCAGGCGGCGCGCACCCGACCGGCGACGGCAGCGTTTGCCAGCACAAGATCGATCCGCATTCCCAGGTCTTGATGGAACATTCCCGCGCGGTAGTCCCAGTAGCTGAACACGCGCTCGGTGGGCCAGCGATCGCGTATGACATCGCGCAGACCCAGCTGCTGCAAATCGGCGAGCGCCGCCCGCTCTGCGGGCGTGACGTGCGTGTGACCTACGTAGGCGGCCGGATCGAACACATCGATGTCGCCGGGCGCGATATTCATGTCGCCGCAAACCATCACGTCTTGCGGACCGCTCGCCACCACCGCACGCAAAGCGGCAAGCCAGGCAAGCTTGTACCGGAAGTGCTCGGAATCGGGCTCACGGCCGTTGGGTACATACACGCAGTGGACTCGCACCCCAGCGCATGTTGCCGCCACGGCGCGTGCCTCCGCGTGCGGGAAGCCCGGCGCACCGTCTACCCCCACAACGACGTCGTCTAACCCCGCCCGCGACAGGATCGCCACCCCGTTCCATTGGGCCTCGCCGTGGCGGGCAGACGCGTAGCCGCGGCTCGCGAGCTCGCCGCCGAGCAGCTGATCGAACGCGTCGTCAGCGAGCTTCGTCTCCTGCAGGCATACGACATCGGGCTGGCGTTCGTCGAGCCACGCCAGCAGCCGTGGGAGGCGTTGCTTGACCGAGTTCACGTTCCACGTCGCCACCCGCATTGGCCGTACGCTAGCGCCAGCGGCACCAGGCTGGCGGCAGGAGGATAATGGCGAGGGTGACCGACGAAATCGCTTCCAACACCGAGGCGATCCACCAGGCGATGCCGTTTGCGAAGAAGCTGGGGCTGGTGCTGGTCGCGGCTGGCCCCGATGAGGTTCGCTGCCGGCTGAACTGGTCAGATGAGCTCTCCGGCGGGGGCGTTGGCTTGCATGGCGGCGCGATCATGGGCCTGGCCGACGCTGCCGGTGGCCTGTGCGCCTTCCTGAACCTCCCCGACGGCGCAAGCGGGACGACGACGATCGAGTCAAAGACGAACTTCCTACGGGCCGTGCGCTCCGGCGCGGTCGAGGCTGTGTCGCGACCGTTGCACAAGGGCCGCTCGGTGGTCGTCGTGGAGACCGACGTGATCGACGAGGCAGGACGCATGGCTGCTCGCATCACCCAATCTCAGATCGTCCTGCGCCCATGAGCGCCGCCCGAGCCGGTTGCCCATGCCCCAGCCGGTAGACGCCGCGGGCGACCGCTTTACGCTTCCCGAGTTGGAGGCGGCTGCACTGCTCACGATCGACGTCCAGTGCGACACCCTCGACGATGGCGGCTTTCCGATCGCCGGCACGTCTTTGGCACTGCCGACGATGCGTACCGTTGTGGAGGGTTTTCGCCGAGCAGGCAAACCGATCGTCCACGTCGTTCGCATCTACGAGCGCGATGGCGCCAACGCCGAGCCATGTCGCCGGCAACTGCTCGCGGCAGGGGTACAGCTGTTGATCCGCGAAACACCCGGCTGTCAGATCGCGGGCGAGCTACTTCCCAATCCGGGCGCAGAGCTCGACGAGGGGCTGCTGCTGGACGGCGGCATGCAGACATTCGGGGCCAACGAGGTGGCTATGTACAAGCCGCGGTGGGGTGCCTTCTACCGCACGTCGCTCGAGGAGCACCTGCGCGAGCGTGCGATCTCGACAGTGGTGTTCACCGGCGCCAACTTCCCCAACTGCCCACGGACCTCGATCTACGAGGCTAGTGAGCGCGACTTCCGCGTGGTGGTCGTCCGCGACGCGATCTCGGGTCTTTACGAGCGCGCCGAGCGAGAGCTCGTCGGCATTGGCGCTCACCTGATGAGCAGCGACGAAGTGATCGAAGGACTCGCCGCTAGCGGCTAAACGCAACTCACGCGAACACGTCTCAACCATAAACATACATGCGTGTATGTATGATACCTTTCTCGCAAGCAGACCTATGCCCACCGTCTCACCCGAGCCCCCTGACCCGCCCCCTCCGTGCCAAGACAGGCACGTAGCCGCCTCGACCACGCGGTGGCAGCGCGAGGTTCCCGAGGCAATTCGTACCCTTGGCACACTCCCAAACGCCGACTACGCCGACATCGTCACTGCAGCAATTGACGCGGCGCCAGCAGAACCCGAGCAGGTGATCCACGAAACGCTGCGGCGTATGCCGCGCGGCCTCGTCCTCTTCATCCCATTTGTGCAGCGCGTGATGCTGGGCCTGCGTCTAAAGCTGCAACCGTCGCCGGAGTATCTACTCGGGTGGAAGATCGCCGAACGCGGCGATAACTGGCTCAGGATCGAGGCAGCCTCATGGTTCTTGACTGGCCACGTAGTCATACACGTCGATGACCGACAAATCTCGTTGGCGTCATTCATCCGTTATGACCGCCGGCTCGCAGCTTTCGTATGGCCGCCAGTGTCACTCATCCACCGTCAAGTAGCGCTCGCCCTGGTACGCGGCGCGGTACACGCGCTCTGATGACACTCGGCATCAAACAGATGAAAGGACAAGCGAGACTTCCGAACAGCGAGCACATCTCCCACCCTTGGCGCATCCATGAGATCACTACCGACTTTCAGCTCGAGGACGTGTGGGCGCTGCCCGTGCGTGGTGAACAGAACGAGTTCCCCACGCTGGTGCAGGGCCTTGCCGCTGGCGATCCCTCCCAAATCTCCTGGCTTGCCCGTACGCTGTGGGCGATCCGGTGGAAGCTCGGCGAGCTACTGGGTTGGGATGAGGCGGAGACCGGACTCGGAGAGAGGGTGCCGACGCTGCGCCATCGCCTGCCCAAGGACCTCCTTGACACGCCGGGCCCCGACTTCGACGCACTGCCATTCACCCCGCTGTACCTGACCGACGACGAGTTCGCCGCGGAGATCGCCAACCACACCATGCATGGCCTCATGCACGTCGGTTGGGTCGCTGACGGGACTGGCGGTTGGCGCGGCCAGATGGCCGTCCTGGTCAAGCCAAATGGGCTGCTCGGAACCGTCTACATGGCCTCAATCAGACCCTTTCGACACCTGATCGTCTATCCCGCGATGATGCGACAGATCGAGCGTGACTGGACGGGAGCGGTTCATGCCGGTCGCTCGCACACCGGCGATTCGCGCTAGCTCCTCGGCTACGCTCCCGCGATGGACCCCAAGCTCCTGGAGGATCTCGAGGACTGGCTGCGGATCCCCTCAATATCCACCGGCGGGGGCAACCCGACAGACCTAGAGCGGGCGGCCGCCTGGGTGATCGACCGTGTCCGCCAGGCCGGCGGCAAGGGCGAGCTGATCCGCCTCGGCGATGCCAACCCGCTGGCCGTGGGCGAGTTGAGGGCGAGCGGATCGAACGCCCCAACCATCCTCATCTACGGCCACTACGACGTTCAAGGGCCCGGCCCGGCTGAGCTGTGGCACTCGCCACCCTTCGAGCCAACTCTGCGTGACGGCCGGCTCTACTGCAGGGGCGCCTGCGACGACAAGGGCAACTTCCTGCCGCTGCTGCATGTGGCCTGTGCCATGGCCCGCGCTGGTGAGCTTCCCGTGAACGTTAGGGTGCTCGTCGAGGGAGAAGAGGAGATCGGCGGGGGCGCCGTAACCGAATGGGTGCGCCGGGATGCGCCCGGCGCGGATGCGGCAGTTGTGTTCGACTCCGGCATGCCTGATCCGCAAACGCCCGCCATCACCGTCGGGCTTCGCGGCGTGGTGATGATGGGTGTGACCATTAGGACGGCTGAGCGCAACCTCCACTCCGGCATCTACGGCGGCAGCGTTCTGAATGCCCTGCATGTCCTCAATCGGATCCTTGCCCAGGTCCTACCCGGACCGGATGGGCGACTGCGCGAGCAACTGCGTGAGGGGATCAGCCCACCTTCGCCGGTGGAGGTCGACTCCTGGGAGCGGCTGCCAGACGGGGGAGATCTGATCGCCCAAGCCGGCGGCAGACCTGTCCGCCCGGGGGCAGGCTCGGAGTACTACCCGCGAAACGGCGCCGACGCATCGCTGGACGTCAACGAGATCACCGGCGGCGAGCCGCGAACGATCGTCCCTGCTGAGGCCCACGCCACCCTCTCGCTGCGCCTGGCTCCTGGCCAGGACCCCGAGCACATGCATGCGGTGCTGCTGGGCCTACTGCGCTCAGCCCTGCCCGCGGGGGCCGAACTGGAAGCCACCGATGGTCACCTCGCCACACCGACGCTGTTCGCGCCGGAGGAGCCCGCGCTCGTCCTTGCTGCCGAGGCGTTGCGTCGCGCGTGCGGGGCCGAGCCTGTGTTCATGCGCTCGGGCGGCAGCATTCCCATCGTCGCCGAGATGGCCGCGCGCGGCTATCCGGTGATTGTCAGCGGCTTCGCACTGCCCGAGGACCAGATACACGCCCCTGACGAGTCCTACGCTCTGCACAGTCTCGAGTGGGGAGAGCTGGCGGCACGCGAGCTCTACCTGTCCCTCGCTGAGCTCCGCGGTAAGGACTGAGCGCCGCGCTGAGCGGCAAACTGGCGAGATGTTGCAAGCGGTGCTGTTTGACCTGGACGGGACGTTGATGGATCACGAGGCGGCACGCGCTGCGGGGCTCCAAGCGCACCTCAGCAGCTGGCTGCCGGGCCTAAATGCGGCTGAGCTGGAGAGGCTGGAAGCGGAGTGGCAGCGCCTCGAGGCGCTGCACTACGACGAATACACCCGCCGCGAGTGCACCTTCACGGAGCAGCGCCGCCGCCGCGTGCAGGGCATGCACGCGGCGCTGGAGCGTGAGCCTGCAGATGAGCTCGCCGCAGACGCTTGGTTCGGGTCCTACTTGCGCCACTATCGCGCGGCGTGGCGGGCGTTCGACGATGTACTCCCAGCGCTGACGGCACTGACGGCGTCGCATCCTTCTGTGGCGCTCGGCGTGGTGACAAACGGCGAGGGCGAGCCACAACGAGCGAAGCTCGCAGCGATCGGCCTCAGCGAGCGCTTCCGCGTGGTGGTGGCCTCTGGCGAGGAGGGGATCGCAAAGCCTGACGCGAAGATCTTCGCACTCGCGTGCGAGCGCCTGGGAGTGCAGCAACGGCAGACAGCGTACGTCGGCGACAGGCTCGACCTCGATGCCGAAGGCGCCGCCGCAGCAGGACTCCACGGCATCTGGCTCGATCGCGTCGGGGCCACACCCAGCCCCAGTTACATGGTGAGGATCACGACGCTACGCGAACTGTCCACGGTGCTCTCCAGGCGCGGGCCTGTCGCAGCGGCTGTGCGATCAGCTGGTCGCCGGGCTCGGTGACGCCCTGCGGCGGATCGTCGCCGTGGCGGTCGCCGTTGCCACCACGTTCCCGTGCTCGTCGCTGAGCTCCCCGGCCAAGAACGCCACCTGAGCGCCGCGGCGCACCACGCGTCCATGGCCTATCAGCCGTCCCGGCCGAGCAGGAGAGAGGAATTGCACGTGTAGGTCGGTCGTTGGCGCCCATTCGCTGTCCGACAGCGTCGCCACCAGCGCCGGACCAAGCGTATCGTCGAGCATCGCCGCCAGCAGACCGCCCTGTATCACCCCGGCGGGGTTCAAGAACCGCTCGCTCGCCGTGAAGGCCACCTCGATTGTGCCTACCTGCGGGTCCACGCTCACGAGCTCGAAGCCCAGCAGCTCCGCTGCTGGCGCCGGAGCGGCGCGACCTTCGATCACGTCCCAGAAAGGACCGCTGCGGGTAGAACTGTCAGCGGGTACGTTTGCGCGCCGGCTCACGGCGGCACACGGTACACGCCGACAAGTTCAGTAGAGCCAACCGAAGTCATCGCGAACCGGGTGTGCGCGGCTGCCTGGTGGACGAGTGATGCTCGCCAGTGGCCAGTGAAGCAGTAGGAGGATGGCGGATCGTTGATGCGATGATGCACTAGCATCATTCTATGCGCACGACCTTGAACCTCGACGAGGATGTGGTGGCAGTTGCGCGGCAGCTCGCCGTTGGCGAGCACCGCTCGCTCGGCTCCGTTATCTCCGAGCTTGCTCGTCGAGGGCTGACTCCCGCTCGGGTTGAGACTGACGACGGACTGCCGGTCATTCGTGTGCCGGCGGGTACCCCGCCAATCACGCCGGAGATGGTGCGGCGAGCGCTCGACGAGGATTGAGCTTTCCGTGGCACTGCTGGACGTTAACGCGCTTGTCGCGCTAGCTTGGGACTCGCACGTACACCATGCGGCGATGCGCGCATGGTTCGCGGCAAACGGCTCCGCGGGATGGGCGACATGTCCGATCACAGAGAGCGGCTTCGTGCGGGTGTCGTCCAACCCGATTGTGTTGCCAAGCGCGATCGGCGTAGATGCGGCACGCGGGGTGCTTTCAGCTTTGCGAGTACACCCCGATCATCGCTTCCTCACCGATGACGTCTCGATGAGCGACGGTGACGTACCCTCGATCGCTGGCTATCGGCAGGTCACCGACGCCCATCTGCTGACACTTGCCCGTCGCCGCGGGCTGCGTCTTGTCACGTTCGACGCGAGCATCCTCGTCATGGGCGCTGAGAATGACGTCGAGGTATTGACCGCACTTTGAACGGGTCCCACGGCCAGGGACCCTCGGTAACGCACCCGCGCGCTGCCTGTTCGTCTTATCCCCGTCGGGTGATCCCGGTGACCTCCCATGCCCGACCAAGGGCACTGCCATAGAAAACCACAATGACGAGCACCAAAGCACGTTGTAGTGCGGCACTTTGGGTGCTCGAGAGAAGCGCTATCGCAAGGCCGAGCTGCACTGAGTAGCCCACAACCGAAATTGACGCGAAGGCAAGATTCAGCTTTCTGTTTCGAGAGCTCGAGGAAAAATTTCCAGCCCGTTTTGCCCTTGGTATCAGCCCTCTGGTGGCCAGCAGGCCGACGGTCGCCATTGCGATGCTTGATAGCCCGAACACGACTGAGCCCCCGTTGACGCGCAAGCGCAACGCCGTACATTTGTACGTAGCAAAGGAGGCTCACGTACATCAAGCGGAGCATCTAAAGGCGCGACTCACATCAACGGAGCGCATACAAATCGAGCAGGTGGCAGAGCTCGCCGCCGAAACTGTGCCGAGTGGACTGCTATGCGCTCATGCGCTGTTCGGGGTAAGCGTCACGCGCACAAGCGGTAGAGCCGCTTGGCGTTCGTCGCCCGTGATGAGCGTGAAATCATGGGCGAGCGCGGTTGCGGCGATCCAGAGATCATTCGTCGGTCGTCTTCCGCTAGCGGCGCGCAGCTCGCCGTATCGAGCGGAGACCGTGCGGTCGACATCGACGACGGGAGCCTCTGCGAGTACGGCGGACAGCAGTCGCAGCCGCAGGGCACGTGTTGTGCCATCAGGCGCCAGCAGCACGCCCGCCTCGAGCTCACCGACCGAGATGGCGCTCACTACCCATGACTCGCTGATCTCGGGTGTGATGCCTTCGATCAGGACGCTTGTATCGATCAGCGCCGTCAAGTGGCCCAGGTGTCCTGGGCCACAGTCAGGTCTTCGGCGCGCATTTGGCGCAGTTGCGTGGCCCACACGGTGTCGGCCGGCGCCTCTGCGAGGATCGCTGCAAGTCGACCCGGTGCTGCCGGCCTTTGGGCGCTCGCCAGAGGTCCAAGTTCAGCTACTGGCCGCCCGCCCACGGTGATCGTGAAGTGCTCCCCACTTTCGGCGCGTCTGAGCACGTCGCTTATTTGGTTACGGAGCTCACGCTGCGGGATTGTAACCGACACTAGAGCACTGTAGCAGCATTGCTACGCCGGTGTAGCGCCGAGCCGCTTTACGCCGAAGCTCGCCAGAGCATGTCTCGCGCAGCTACTGCCAGACGTTAGTTCCGTCGAGACCGGGTCCGCCCCAGTGTGGTTCTGGCGCGACCAATGGTTTGTTTGCCGACCAGAAAATGAAGCCAGCCGACCTCAAGTCGAACCGCTCGGCGCGACTTCCCGGCCGGCGTATGGCGCTGGACGACGCGGAGTAGCGCCCGGCGGGTCGCCCATCCCGGTCAGGGCCGGCGAAAGACCGAGTGCGTGCCGATGCGCCGCCAGATGACGTGTGCCTCGCCCGTGTGCACCTCTGCGCCGTACTCGAAGGTCGCTCGGTCATCCGGAGCCCAAGTCATCTCCCACACCCCAGGATGAACCTGCCCCCGCTTGACGCGCAGACGCGGATGGAAGCTCTGACCTCCGTCGGCGATGAACTGCACGAGCGCTTCGCGGAACGCTTGCTGCTGCTGCGGGGTCAGTCGGTCCCAATCGCGCCAGAACGACGCGAGGACTTCACGCGTCGGCATCGAGCGGCTTCGTCCGCCCGTCCAGGGCCGCTAGGAACTCGGCATCGGTGTCGTAGGACGTAACGCGACCCGCTGCTAGATCGTCGTCTGCCTCGCGCTCCTTCTCCTGCCACTCGCGTGTCCAGTACCACGCCTGCCCAGGATCTATACGCCCGGCGCTGATCTCGCCCAGCAGAACCGCGGCGCCGTCAACAGCGCCGTCCGGCAGACGGTCCACCAGCTCGTGCAACTCGGCCTTGGTCATACCCTGATTGTCGCACGGACACTCTCCGCTTTCGACGGGGCGGTTCGACCACCGTCAGGATCGATGGAGCCAACCAGACTCAATGCGAACCGCTGCGCACGACTTCCCGGTGAGCGAATCTCGCTCCGCGAAGCGGATTAGGAAGCCACGGCTCCGGGCGCGGCGGAGTTGGCCTGGTGGGCCAAGGTACGGATTTCTGATCGGTCGGCACTCGCGCAAGGGGGTATATAGCCTGGTCGTATGACCCCGGTGCCGCCAGCCAGGCATCTCTTGCGCGGACGCGATCTCGCGGACCGCCACTACGCCGAGCCGATCGGCGTTGGCGAGCTGGCGGCCGCCGCCGGGCTGTCGCGGGCACACTTCAGCCGCGAGTTCAGCCGCACATTCGGCGAGTCACCGAAGGCCTACCTGATGACGCGCCGACTCGAGCGTGCCGGCGCGCTCCTGCGCAACACCGACCGCCCGGTGAGCGAGATCTGCCTTGACGTCGGGCTGGTCGGCCTCGGGTCGTTCACCACCAGCTTCAAGCGCCACTTCGGCAAGACGCCGACGGAGTACCGCGCGAGCTTCCCGCCAGCCTCCGCCCAAGTAATCATCCCTGCCTGTTACATGCGCCTGTACGGTCGCCCGCAACACCGCACAAAGGGAGAAGACCGGACGGCGGCAGCGGATTAGCTTCCCCTGCACACCACTGAAAGGAGAAACGATGAAGGTGCAAAACGCACAACTCTGGGTCCACGACCAAGACGAGGCGCTCGACTTCTATGTCGGCAAGCTCGGCTGGGAGGTGCGCAGCGACGTCACGATGCCCGAGCTCGGTGCCTTCCGCTGGCTGACTGTCAGCCCGCCGAGCCAGCCCGACTTCGCAGTCGTGTTGATGGCGATCCCGGGCCCGCCGGTGATGGACTCAGAAACCGCCGACCAGGTCCGCTCGTTGATGGCGAAGGGGTTCGCCGGGACCGTGTTCCTGGTGACCGAAGATGTGGACGCCGACTACAAGCGCCTCAGCGAGGCCGGAGTGGAGTTCACGACGGCGCCGACCGACATGCCTTACGGCCGCGATTGCGGACTCCGCGACCCATCCGGCAACCAGTTGCGGCTGGCTCAGCTTGCGCCACAGTTTGCCGCGGCGTAGTGCTTGAACCGGGGGGGGCGCCCTGCGGGGCGCCCCCCCGGTTCTCATGCGCGTGGCAGGCTCACGCAGTTCGCATTGGGTCGGGTTTTATGGAGCCAACCACGACCGAACGACACCCTGCCCTATTGAATATTCGCCATCACATGCTTGACAACGGTGTAGTCCTCCACGCCGTACATGCTTAGATCCTTGCCGTAGCCGGACTCCTTGAAGCCACCGTGGGGCATCTCTGAGACAAGTGGGATGTGGTCGTTGATCCACACACACCCAAAGCGCAGCGCCTTTGATACACGCAGCGCACGGCCCACGTCGCGCGTCCACACCGATGAGGCCAGTCCGTAGCGCGTCGCGTTGGCCCACGCGATTGCCTGTTGCTCGTCGGAGAACTGCTGCACCGTGATCACTGGCCCAAAGATCTCTCGCTGGATCATCTCGTCGTCCTGGCGCAGGCCCGCTACCACCGTCGGCTCCACGTAAAAGCCCGCGCGATCCACCGCCTTGCCGCCCGTCACGATCTCCGCGTGATCGGGTTTGCGCTCGAGGAAGCCCGTCACCCGCTCGCGCTGGCGAGCAGAATTGACCGGGCCGAGCGTCGTGTCCGGGGAGAGTGTGTCCCCAATCACCAGGCCCTGAGCCTGTGCCGCCAGGCCGTTCACCACATCGTCATACACGCTGCTCGACGCCAGCACCCGCGTGGCCGCGGTGCAGTCCTGCCCAGCGTTGTAGTAACCCGTGCCCGCAATCGTTTCCAGCGCGCTCTCCAGGCTCACATCGTCGAACACCACAACCGGCGCCTTACCACCCAGCTCCAGGTGCACTCGCTTGAGTGTGTCAGCCGCTGTGCGTGCAAAGTGCTTGCCCGTATCCACCGAGCCCGTCAGCGCGATCATGTCCACGTCCGGATGGCTGATCAGCGCCTCCCCCGTCGGACGGCCCGGACCCGTAACGATGTTCAGCACGCCCTTCGGCAGGATCTCAGCCGCCAGTTCCGCCAGCCGTACCGTCGTGATCGGCGTCGTCTCCGCTGGCTTCAACACCACGGTGTTGCCCGCCGCCAGCGCCGGCCCGAATTTCCAGATCGCCATCATCAGTGGGTAGTTCCACGGCGTCACCTGCCCGATCACACCCACCGCCTCGCGGCGCGTGAACGATGTGTAGCCCTCCATGTACTCGCCCGCCGCCCTGCCCTCCAGGCAACGCGCGGCGCCCGCGAAGAAGCGCAGGTTATCCGCCATCACCGGTACCTCGTCGCTCTTCACCGCCTCGACCGGCTTGCCCGCGTTCAAGGCCTCCAGCCGGGCGATCTCCTCGCCATGCTCTTCCACCAAATCAGCGATCGCCAAAAGCGCCTGTGCACGCTGCGCCGGGGTCGCGCCTGACCAGCCACCAAATGCACCGCGTGCCGCTTTCACCGCGCGGTCCACATCCTCCGCGCTCGAGATCGGCGCCCGCGCCAGCACCTCGCCCGTCGCCGGGTTTAGCACAGCTTCTGTCTCACCACTCCAAGCCACGCGCTCGCCGTCGATGAAGTTGCTCAAGGTCTCCGTCGTGCTCGCCATCGTCGCTCTCCTCGTCCGGTGGATGTCTCGTGTGCTTTGTTGTGTCAAACGTTTGTGTGAAGCTGGTGGTCCCTGTGAACCGGGAGCCAGACCGCGGGAACCAGACCGGCGCTGCTATGCCGGCGCGCTTGCCATCCCCAGTGCCTCCGCTACCGCCGGGTGAGTGATCTGCCCGCCTTGCACATTCAAGCCACCCCGCAGACCTGCGTTGCGCTCCAGCGCATCCTCTACACCCCGCTCCGCCAGCTCGATCACATACGGCAGCGTCGCGTTCGTCAGCGCATACGTCGAGGTGATCGGCACCGCCCCCGGCATGTTCGTCACGCAGTAGTGCGTCACGCCGTCAACTTCATATGTCGGGTTGGAATGTGTCGTCGGGCGCGAGGTCTCAAAGCAGCCACCCTGATCGATCGACACGTCCACCAGCACAGCCCCCCGCTTCATCAGCTTCAGCTGCCCGCGGCTGATCACGTGCGGAGCACGACCGCCGTGCACCAGCACCGCTCCAATCACCAGATCCGCGGACGGCAGCATCTCCTCGATCGCAAGCGTCGAGGAGTACACCGTCGAAGCGCGTCCCGCAAACGCCACTTCCAGGTCACGTAGCCGGTCGATCGAACGGTCGAACACGAACACGTCAGCCTGCATGCCAATGGCAATGAACGCCGCGTTCATCCCCACCACGCCACCGCCTATCACCAGCACCGTCGCCGCCGCCACACCTGGAACCCCACCCAGCAGGATGCCGCGGCCGCCAAGCGGCTTCTCCAGCATGAACGCTCCCGCCTGCGTCGCGATCTTGCCCGCCACCTCGCTCATCGGCGCCAGCAACGGCAGGCGGCCCTCAGCGTCTTCGACCGTCTCATACGCGATGCACGTAGCACCCGAGGCCATCAGCCCCCGCGCCAGCTCCGGCTCGGCCGCCAGGTGCAGGTACGTGAACAGCGTCTGCCCCTCGCGTAGGCGCCCGACCTCCTCCGGTTGAGGCTCCTTCACCTTCAGCACCAGTTCTGCCTGGCTGAACACCGCATCCGCATCCGCCACGATCCGAGCGCCCTGGGCGATGAACTGTTCGTCGCTCATCGCGCTGCCCGCTCCCGCGCCCGCCTGCACGAGCACCTCATGCCCGCGCACAGCAAGCTCCCTCACCCCCGCCGGGGTGATCGCCACGCGGTACTCGTCAGTCTTTACCTCGCTCGGAACCCCGATCTTCATCGTGCCAACTCTCTTCCTCGTAGGGCCAGCCAAAACTCGATGCGGTCACGCGCGTTGGAGAAATCGCGTCCCGTCAGCTGCTCGATGCGGCGGATGCGGTAGCGCAACGTGTGGCGATGGCAAAACAGCGCACTCGCAGCCTTCTCCCAGTGCCCGTTGTGCTCGATGAACACGTCCAGCGAGCGCACCAGCTCATCGCCATACTCGCCCTCCCCCTGTTCGATCGGCTCGAGCACGCTCCGACAGTAAGACCCCAGCGCCTCGTCGTCCTGCAGCGACAGCAGCAGCTGGAATGCCCCCAGATCTGCATAAGAAGCCACCTCCGGGGCGCTGCCATTGCGCAACCGCACCGCCTCCAGCGCGCAGCGAGCCTCGTGGAAGGCCATCCGCAGCGAGTGCGTCGCCACCGGGCGCGACGCCGCCGCCCGTACCTCGCCGAAGCGACTCGAAAGCTCAGAGCGAATCTTGCGCGCCAGCTCCATCGGCGCCCACGCTCCACCCGAGAGGTTCGCGCTGCCCTGGTCGATCACAGCGCACAACAGCCCCGCGCGAATCGCAACCAGACTGGGGACTTTCTCACGCTCCAGCATCGCTTCCACCACCGCCGCCGCCGCGCTCGGGTCCTGGGGCTTGAACGCCAGTACCGCCACCTGCTCGCCGATCCCGAACGGTCGCAATCGCGCCTGCAGGTCCTCCGGATACAGGTGCCCCGTCAACAGCTCCGCCAGCACATCGCCCACCATCGTCCGCTGCAACAGCTCATAGCGCTCATCCAACAGCCGCGCAAACGCCCGCTCGGTGATCGCTATGAACGGCAGCTCGTATGGCACCTCAAACAGCGGGAACGCACGCTTCTTGGCCGCCGTCACCAGCGCCGCCGGCAGCCGTTTGTGAGCGAAGCCCGTGCCAAAGCCCAACCCCGCGATTTGGTGGTCGGCCAGGCGGTCGATCAGCTCGCGCTGGGACTTCGGGCCGCTCAGCTGGATGCCCGTCGTCAGCAACAGCTCGCCGCCTTTCAACCACGGCGTCGGGTCCTGCAGCTCGGTGCTGTGAACCCAACGCACGTGGGCCTGTGCGGCATCCTCACCGCTCACCAGCTCCAGGCCTAGCTCGCCGATCAGGCTCGCGACAGTGAGCTCCATCGCTCCATCCGCTCCGAGGCCTCGCTCAATACCGGACGCAGGATCGCCTCGATTTCCTCGAACTGCCGCGGGCCCGCAATCAGCGGCGGCGACAGCTGCACAATCGGATCGCCACGGTCGTCCGTCCGGCAGATCAGCCCGCGGTTGTAAAGCTCGCCCGACAGGTAACCGCGCAGCAGCTGCTCCGATTCCTCATGGTCGAACGTCTCCTTCGTGTCCTTGTCCTTCACCAACTCAATCGCGTGGAAGTAGCCCGCGCCGCGCACGTCACCCACGATCGGTAGATCGCGCAAGCTGTCCAGCATCTCCCTGAACGCGCCTTCGTTCGCAAGCACGTTCCCACACAGATCCTCGCTCTCGATGATGTCGATGTTCGCCAGGCCCACCGCACATGCCACGGGGTGCCCGCCGAACGTGAAGCCGTGGTTGAACACCGCCTTGCCGTGCAGGAACGGCTCCGCCACGTGGTCCGCTGCGATCACCGCCCCCAGCGGCGCGTACGCCGAGCTGATGCCCTTCGCCGTCGTGATCATGTCCGGCTGGTAGTCGAAGCGCTCGCACCCGAACCAGTAGCCCAGGCGACCCCACGAGCAGATCACCTCATCGGAGATCAGCAGCACGCCGTGGCGATCGCAGATCTCACGCACACGCTGGAAGTAGCCATCCTGCGGCACGAAGCAGCCGCCACCGTTCTGCACCGGCTCGAGGATCACCGCTGCAACCGTCTCCGGACCCTCGAACTCGATCGCCTCCTCGATCGCATTCGCCGCCCACAACGGATCGCGGTCCTCCGCCCAGCGGTAGGAGTTCGTGTTCGGTACGTGTATGCCCCCCGGCGTCAGCGGTTCAAACGGCACCCGCAGCGGTGTCAGCCCGGTCGCCGTCAGCGCGCCCATCGAGGTGCCGTGGTAGGCGAGGTTTCGCGACACCAGCTTGTGTCGGCGCGGTTC
>DATBYJ010000080.1:0-12956 GCA_036513795.1 Solirubrobacteraceae bacterium
CGTTGTGATCTGCGCCATGCGAGCAGGATGTCACGGGAGCGCACCCGGCGCACTGCATCGCACGGCAGCGCACCCCGCGCACCGCATCGCCTGCGCCTGGCGCGCGCACACCAGCGCGCACGCGCCAGGCCCGCAGCCTCAACCCAGCAGGAACTCGCCCCGCGCCACGATCACCGCCGAGCCGCCCACTTCCACCCGCTCGATCGCATCCCCGCTGCCAGCCGTGCGTGCGAGCAGCAGCGACGGACGCCCCACCTCCGCGCCCTGACGAATCTCGATCTCCTCTCCAAATCTGATCCGCCCATGACGCGCCAGGTGCACCGCCAGTGGACCAGCCGCCGAGCCGGTGGCCGGGTCCTCCGCCACACCCAGGCCAGGGGCAAACACGCGGGTCTTCCAGCGGCCGCCGGAGCCCGCAAAGCAGCTCACGCCCACTTCCCCAAGTGCGTTCAGCGCCTGCATATCCGGCGTCAGCGCCACCACCGCCGCCTCGTCCGCCAGCTCCACCGACAGGTGGGTCGGCCCGTTCACATACGCCTCAACCGGCAGGCCCGAGCGCTTCACGCCTAGCGCCGCCAGTAGCTCAGCCTCGCGCTCATACGGACTCCATGTGGGGATCGGCTGGCGCATCCAGCCGCTGCTCACCCACTCGGACACTGCCTCCAGCGCCACCGGCACAGGGCCAGAGCCCGTCTCAAGCGTCACCTGCTCCAGCCCCCGCTCGCTGCCCACAACGATCGCGCTGCCCAGCACCGGGTGGCCCGCGAACGGCAGCTCCGCAGCGGGGGTAAAAATCCGCACGTGCGCGTCGCCACCCTGCTCGGCCGGCCTCACGAACACTGTCTCTGACAGGTTCAGCTCGCGTGCAATCCGTTGCATCTCCCGCGCTGGCAGCTCTGGTGCTTGGGGGAACACCGCCAGCTGGTTGCCCTCGAGCGCCGTGCCCGTGAACACGTCCAGCAGTACATAGCGATAGCCGGTACTCACATGCGACAGCTTGGCACGCGCCGGACGCTCAAGCTGCCGTACTGAAGGTCCCGCCAGGGGCGGCCCGCCTTTCCCGATACCCTCGAAGTAAGCGAAGCGCAAGCGGAGGGACTGGGGCAATGAGCGAGATGGTGCAGACGCAGAGCGACGTTGTGCAACTGCAAGTACAGGACAGCGTGGCGCTACTTACGCTCAATCGGCCACAGCGGCTGAACGCCTGGACGGTGGAGCTCGAGAACAGCTACTTCACGATGCTCGAACAGTGCGCGGCCAACCCCGAGGTTCGCGTGATCGTCGTAACCGGCGCCGGCAGGGGCTTCTGCGCCGGCGCGGACATGCAGTCGCTGCAAGCAATCGGCGAGGACAGCGAGCAGGCAAGCGCGCACGACGCCGATCGCCGCCCGCAGACGCTGCCGCTGACGATCCCCAAGCCGATCATCGCCGCCATCAACGGCGCCGTCGCGGGTATCGGGCTGGTGCAAGCGCTGATGTGTGATCTGCGCTTTGCCGCCGAGGGAGCCAAGCTGACCACCGCGTTCGCCCGCCGCGGCCTCGTCGCCGAGCACGGGATCTCGTGGATGCTGCCGCGCCTCGTGGGACCCGCCCGCGCGCTCGACCTGCTGCTCTCCGGACGTGTGGTGTTCGCCGAGGAGGCGCAACAGCTAGGGCTCGTCAACCGCGTGTTTGCGCCCGACAGGCTGCTCGAGGCAACGCTCGAGTACGCGCACGAGCTAGTCATCAACTGCTCGCCCAAGAGCATGGCCACGATGAAGCGCCAGGTTTACGCCGACCTGCAGCGCGATCTGCCCAGCTCGCTCGCGCTCGCCGACGAGCTCATGCTCGAGTCGTTTACCGCGCCCGACTTCAGCGAGGGCGTTACCAGTTTTATTGAGCGGCGCGATCCTCGGTTTGCCGCGCTGGGGAGTAGCGCATAGAGCGTCGGCCCACTTCAGCCGTGGCATTCCACTGCCACGTCGAGTGCTGCAACCCGATTCGAAGAACGAGCACCACTGTTACGCTCCCACAATGCTCAAGAACGCGACGATTCTGATCATCAGGCACGGCGAGAAGCCGACGGAAGGATCTGACCTGTCGCTGGCGGGCGAAGAGCGCGCGGCAGCTTACGCACCGTACTTCGAGAACTTCACCACGCCGCGTGGTGAACACCTGGAGATCACCCACATCTTCGCTGCTGAAAGCAGCGAAGCGAGCAGGCGCCCAGTACTGACGGTCACACCGCTGGCGGCCGCGCTCGGGTTGGTGATCGACGACAGCTTCGCGGACGGCCACTACAAGAAACTCGCCGATTGGATTCTTGCCAAGGACAGTCCCTCGCCGAACCCTTACAGCGACTCGACGCTGTTGATCTGCTGGCACCACGAGCACGCCGTCGACCTGGCGGAAGCGCTAGGAATGCCCAAGGGTCCGGCACCCACCTTCCCATGGCCGGCGAACCACGAATGGCCGGAAGACGTGTTCGGCTGGGTGTTGATCATCACCTACGACGAAGCGGGCGAAATCGACTTCGGCCGCACGAGGGCTGTGAGCACGGCGCTGATGTACGACGACTACGGACAGGAACCGCCGGGCCCAGTGCACTAGTGCGGCGGTTATCGTAGGCGCTATGCCGATCGACCCCCAGGTGGTGTGGATGCCAGGCGACACCCGCACGGAGATCCACCTCGTGACGGCGGACACGGACGGGCGCTTCTGCATGCTGGTGGACCACCCGCCGCCGGACTGGTCGCTGCCTGCGCACCTCCACAGCAACGAGTCCGAGACGATTCACATCGTTGCCGGCGACTTCGAGATGGTAGTCGACGGCGAGCGCATGGTTGTGTCAGCGGGCGAGACTGTCCACGTTCCCCGTGGGGTGATCCACTCGGGTAGGAACATCGGCGAGCAGACAGCTACGCGAGTGCTGTTGTTCTCGCCCTCCGGCATGGAGCGCTTCTTCATGGAGGCGGGCGCGGCCGCGCCCGGCAGCGGGGTGGACCGCGCCGCGACTGCCGCTACGGCGATGCGCCACGGATGGGAGTTTGCTCAAGCCCAGGGTTGAGCCGTCTCGTGGTGAGCAACGCTTGCAGACTTAAGATAGCCTCACTCGATTCATTCCGAGGATTGATTCCCAAGAGAGGCCGAGCGATGCGGGGGACGAGATCACACAAGAGCGCGATCCGGCATACCGGGATGGCTATGTTTGTGGTGTTGTGCTGCGCAATGACAACAGCGGCCACGCCGGCGCTGGCGTACGAAGTTCCCACCCCGCCCTGGGTCATCTGTGCGAGCGGCGATAGGTCCGATGAAACTTTGGCAAGCGCCATGCGGTTGGAACCGGCAAACGCTACGAGCGTCACAGCCGGCGCACCCGTGACCTTCTCGGGGGAGTCCAATCAAGCGCTGACATTCAGCGTCGCCTCGTCGCCAGCGTTGCTTTCCAGCCCCGATGTCGACAGCGGCACTGGATCGCAGTCCGAAGTCTTTTACAGGTTCACCTCGACCAAGGCGACTGCCATCCCACGGACCATTTACTGGACGGCTTCGTTCACCTCAACCCCGGAAGACTGCGAAAGCGCAGTGACGTTCACAACGCCCGTGTACACGCTTACCGTCGTGCCCTCCGAAGCGGAACTCGCAGCCGCAAAAGCACGGCAGGAGGAAGAAGAAGCCGTCAAGAACGCAGCCACAAAAGCACGCCAGGAAGAAGAAGCCGCCAAGAAGAAACAAGGAGAAATCGAGGCCGCTGGCCGCGTGGTACTCGACAGCCTCACGATCGATATCAAGAACGCCCACAAGGGGACGCTCGAGCTTACGTGCTCGGACGTCGCTGCATGCGCAGGGAAGCTGACGCTCACCGCCAACGCCACGGTCGGAAAGGGCAAAGCCCGGCATGCGAAGACCGAGACCATTGGGACCGCCAGCTTCTCGATCACGTCTGAGACGAGTACCCCAGTCGAGTTCATGATCAACGGCGTCGGACGTACCCTCCTTGGCACTTCCCACGGACACCTCAGCGCCGCCCTGACGATCATGAGGAGCTCTCCCTCCCCAGCGAAGATACAAACGGTGCAGGTCCGCCTAGAGGAGCAGAAGCCGGCGAAGGCGAAGCGCTGAGCACCTACTCGATGCGAGGAAGCGGGGTGCGCCACACTTCGCATCGATGCCCACCACAGCCATCCGCGCAACGCTGAGCGGCCAAGTCCAGGGCGTGGGCTTCCGCGACGCAACGCGCCGCCGCGCGCACGAACTGGGTGTAATGGGCTGGGTGCGCAACAGCGAGGACTGCACTGTGCAGGTTCACGCGGAGGGTCAGCCGAACGCGGTGGAGCAGCTGACGAGCTTCCTACATAAAGGCCCGCGCCACGCGCAGGTGACAGCGGTGTCAGTCGAGCAGGTTCGCGTCGAGGGCCACGAGCAGTTTGCGATCAGGGGCGTGAGCGCAGGGGTGTTCGTGGTGCAGGAGCACCAGGCAAGCGCCCACCACTTCGACCTGCGCTTGGAGGTGCAAGGGGTGATGCGCTCGTGGGCGCTACCGAAGGGACCGTCGCTTGACCCGGCGGTGAAGCGCCTGGCGGTTGAGGTCCCAGATCACGCAATGGAGCACAACGGGTTCGAGGGCGCTGAACACGGGAGCGCGGTGATCGTGTGGGACCGCGGCGCTTATGAGCAGGGCGGACGTGTGCCGTGGCCACAAGCGCTCACCCGCGGCCACGCGGTTTTCGTGCTGCATGGACGGAAGCTGCATGGCGGCTTCGCGCTGCAGCGCACCGGCTCGGGGGAGAAGCCACAATGGCTGTTGATCAAGCGCCGTGACGATGATGCGCGGCCCGGATCGGACGTCGTCGCGGAGCAGCCTCGCTCGGTGCTCAGCGACAGAGCGCTGGATGAGCTCTTGTAGTGAGCTCACGCGCCGATCTCACCCGGCGGGGCAGCCACGGATCATCCGATCTGCTTGGCTGTCAGCGATGTCCCCGCCGGCAGTAGCACCCACCAAACCAGAGCTTCCAGAGCACCTGGAGCAGATCGAGCTGACGGTACTGCAGCACGATGTGCGGTTGGCAGATCTCGAGCTAGTGGGCGGCTCGTTGGCGGATCAGCGGGCACGAGGATTGACGTTCCAGACGATGAGACTTACTGGCACGGACTTGTCGGGCTCACAGCTGGAACACGTGCGGATGGTGGACAGCGCGCTGAGCAGTTGCAACGTGGCGAACGTGAAAGCGCGGGGAGCGCGACTGAAGGGGGTGGTGATCGGGGACAGCCGCCTGACAGGCATGTCGCTGTTTGACGGCGAGCTGACAGACGTGACGTTCCACGGCTGTCGCATCGACCTGGCGTCGTTCAGCTCATGTGGCATGCAACGCGTGCGCTTCGATGACTGTGTGTTGACGCAAACGGACTTCATGCAGGCACGGCTTGAGTCGGTTGGCTTTCACGGCTGCGATCTGACCAACGTGGACTTCCATGGCGCCAAGCTGAAGCGCTGTGAGCTGCGCCGCAGCGACCTCACAGGTGTGCAGGGCGTGGAGAGCCTGCGCGGCCTGGCGATGGAGTGGCCTGACATCGTGGAGCTGGCAGGCGTGTGGGCGGGGGCGCTGGGGATTGAGGTGCTGGACACGTGACGGACGACGCCACCACAAAGGCAATCAACCGCGCGATCGCTGGACTCCCCGCGGATCATGCGTTCACCGACGCAGCTGCCAGAGCGCTGGCTCCCTTACCCCTCCAGCTCAACCACCAACGGAATGCCAGTATCGAACCAATACCGATGAAGCTCGATGATCTTGGCGCGGGTGGGCAGCCCGCGTAGGTGCAGGTCGCACTCGCCGTAGTCGAACAGGGTGACGGTGTCGCAGACGGCACGTCTGGCGAGCGCCAGCTCGTCGGGGTCGGTGATCTCGCGTGCTATTCCCGGGAAGGTTCCGCCACGGATACGCAACGACACGTTGGGGTTGGCGCGGATGTTCCACAGCCAGCCGGCGGCGCTGTCGGGATGTTTGACGGCGACGCTGGGCAGGCGCAGCTGCACGAGGTAGGCGTTGTTGCCCTCCCTGATCACGCGTACGCATTTGCGCCGCGTTTTGCCGGTCTTACGTCCGGTGGTAGTGATGATGCCGTATCCGCGGGGTGGGCGTAGCTGGAAGAAGGGCAGCATGAGCGCACTGAGCAGGCGCCCGTCGCGGGCAGAACTCATGGTGCGGGTGTGTTTGGCGGCCTCAGCAGCGGCCCTGTGGCGCACACCGGCGCTCATGATGCGCTCCCGACGGATGGGACGGTGGGCGGGCGGAGCATTAGTCGTAGTGGCTGACGTCCGCCGTAGTGCAACTCGCGGATTACCTGAAACCCAAGCCGTTCATACAATGCTGCATTGCGAACGCTGGAGGCCTCGAGGTAGGCGGGCAGTCCTTCCTGATCGCAGCGCTTTAGCGTGGGTGCCATGAGCCCCCTCCCCAGGCCCTGTCCCTGATGCTCGGGGGCGACGCCAATTGCTGGAAAGTAGTGATGAGGTTGGCGTACGTGCTGTGACTCCATGCGCGTCAGTAGCGTCACAGCGCGCGGCAGCCTCACGCCGAATGCCCGATGGAATGCACGACCGTGCTGGGCGAGCGTAGGCAGCGGCAGCCGCCACTTGCCGGGATCGCTGGACAGTGCAGCGCCGGCGAGCTCATCGGTGGTCCACACGCTGCCGCGCGCGAGCCCGACCGCGCGTAGCTCGACGGCGAAGTACCGGCGCAGCCCGGCCGGCCGCTTGCGCTGGTTGGGCAGCAACCATTCGAACGCAGGGTCGTCATGGAAGGCCGCGGCAAGCGCTTGGGCGAGTTGCGGCACGTCTGCGGCGGTGGCCTTGCGCAGTGTGGCGGGCTTGACGATGGATGCAGGCTCGATCGCTGGCACAGGCTGGGCTGCGGTGGATGGGAACGCCTGCTGCGTGGCTTCTGGGGAAATCGCCATCTTCAAGCCTCCATATGCTCGTAGTTCGCTTCGCACCATGATTTATACAATGTATAAATGAACATGTCCAGTCCAGTTTCCGATACGCCTGCAACCAGCGGTACGCGTAGCACCCGCGATACGCACCGCACGCGACTGCTTCTGGCAGCGCGCAGCCTGCTGCGCGAGCGCGCGTACGGAAAGATCACGGCGCGCGACCTGGTGGCAGCGTCGAACACCAACTTGGGGTCGATCAGCTACCACTTTGGCTCCAAGGAAGCACTGCTGAACGAGGCGATTGGGCTGGCACTGGAGGAGTGGGCGGAGACGATTGGTCAGACGATCCGCGCCAACACCAGCGGCGGGCCGATGGGGTTGATGGCGAGCTCTCTGAGCTTGATGCTGGACGCACAAGAGTCGATCCTCCCCTACTACAACGCCTTCATAGAGGCGCTGGCGCGCAGCGCGCGCTCGCCGGAGCTGCGCGCGCAACTGGCAGCCCACTACAACCGCCAGCGCGAGCGCATCGCTGGCTGGATCGAGGAATCCATGCCTGACAGGCTGAGTGCCGTGCAATCACGCCACCTCGCATCGCTGCTGCTGGCCACCGCGGATGGGATGCTCGTGCAGGCGTTCGTCAGCGCAGATGACACGCCAACGAGCGCGGAGCTAGCGAGCGCGTTTGATAGTGCGTTCGCTAGGAGTAGCCGGCGACTCGCAGAGCAGTGAGCGTGACCGTCCGACGGCAAACGACCTCCCCGGATTCCTAGCCGTCCCCGGAGAGGTCGAGTGCTGTGGTCGCTGGCTCTACGGGCTAGCTGGGTGAGCCAGCTGACGGTGCCACGCTCCCCACGCGTGACGATCCTGAACGCCTGCCCTCCGGGCTAAGGCTGAGGCGCCAGCTGAGCATTGGCAGCAGGAACAACACGCCACCGAACACGATCAAGAGGATGCCGGCGAGAACGGCGATGCTGCCGATCTGGCCCCAGCCCCATGCGTTCAGCAGCAGGCCCTTAAGCGTCTCGCCCATGAACAGGGTCGTGCGCTCACCTGCGAGCTTTTCGTTCTTCATGCCGCCGGCGATCCATTCATCGCTCACCTGTGAGTAGGTCTTGCCGCCGGCGATCTTATTCATGTCCGGGCCAATCTGGTCTTCTGCGTAGGCCTTGGCCTGGGTGCCGGTAAGTACCTGCTGGCCTTCGTATTGCTTGAGGTTCGGCCACTCAGCTGGCTTGGGGAAGTAGATCTTCTGTGGGCCGAGCTGGTCGCGCACCACTTGGTGGTCATAGCTACCGCCGACGATGGAGATGATGCCGAGCACAATCATCCCCGCGGCCGCACCCGCGGCGATTGGCGTGAGACTGGTGATTTTCTGCAGAAATGAGCGCATAGCGCCTCCCGTGTGGATTCCCTTACTGCACACACACTGACCTGCGAGAGGCTGCGCTCTATCCGCTGCTGCCCGCATGCGTGCTACGGAAAAACCCTGACCACCGCTACGCACATAGCGCGCCCTGCATGCGGCCCAACGTTTGAGTGCACGAGCTGAGCTTGCTACCTTGAGTCGCTAGGCAGCAGAAAGAGCTTCACATGCCTGTGAGCGCTACCCAATGAGACACATTGCAAGAGGGCTCTGGCGAGTGGCTGGGATTTCGCTCGTGGCGATGGCTGTCGGACCGGTGGGCAGTGCCGGTGCGGCATTGCCCAATGTGACGATCGCAAGTCCGCTCGACGGAAGCGTGAGCAACAACCAGACACCGTTCTTCAGCGGGCTCGCCGAAGAAGGCGCCAGCGCGGTGACGCTGACCATCTACGAAGGCCCCAACACCGCCGGCCGAGTCATCCGGGAATCGAGCACATTGTTGCTCCTGGATGGGACATGGTCGATCGAAGTAGAAGAACCTCTCGCAGACGGCACATACACCGTGCAGGCCACGCAGAGAAACCTCGCAGCGGAAGTCGGTTCGAGCGCGCCTGTGACGTTCACCGTAGATACGTCGCCACCCACGGTCACTATGAAGCAACCGGAATCGCCGTCAGATGACGCGACGCCGTCCTTTACGGGCACCGCCAGCGACACAACCCCGGTCACCGTCAGGATTCATTCTGGAACCACGACAAGCGGCACCGTCGTTTCGACGGCGACGGCGGCCGGCACGGGGGCCGGCTGGAGCTCAAGCGATGCCAGCCCAGCACTGCCGAGCGGCGAATACACCGCCCTCGCCACCCAAGCGAGCTCACTGGGCAACCCTCCTGGCAGGAGCAACCCGGTGACATTCGCCGTCACCCCCACACCAGCTGTCACCGTTCCCCCATCGGCGCCGCCGGCCACCGAGACGATCGAGGTGGTCAGCCCCACGCTGTTGCTGATGCAGCCGTTTCCCGTCGTGCGGATCGCGGGCACGGAGAATGCCCACGGAGTCAAGCTCAAGCTGCTCGAGGTACAGCAGATGCCCGCGGGAGCACGGATCACTGTGCTGTGCAAGGGCAGGGGTTGTCCAATCAAATCGGCGATACGGGTTGCCGTGGCGGGCAAGCGAGGCGTCGCCCCAGTCGAGTTTCGACGCTTCGAGCGCTCCCTGCCCTCGGGCCTGACCCTGGAAATCTTGGTCTCCAAGCCCGGCGAGATCGGAAAGTACACCCGCTTTATGGTTCGTCGCGGCAAGCTGCCCAAGCGCGTCGACATGTGCCTCGAACCAGCGAGTCGCAAGCCACTGGTGTGCCCGTCCTCATAGATACAGGCGTTTGTTACCTGTGCGTACTCAGACGAACAGGCCCGAGCCGACCCAGTCACCGGGGCCGCGTGAGCCGGGAGGCGCAAAGAAGTAACCGCCACCCACGGGGGTGATGTAGTCGGTCATTTCCTCGGCCTGCAGACGCGTCTGGATGGTGGCAAACTGACGCTGGATGTCCTGGTTGAAGGCGACGAACAGAAGCCCCTGGTCGAGGTTGCCGGCCTCGTCGATGCCGCGTTCATAGTTGTAGCCGCGACGCAGGATGCGCTGATTGGCAGTCGGCGGCGTGCGCGGATTGGCGAGTCGAATATGGGCGATCAGGGGTATGCGCTTACCCTCCGGATCGAGGTCGTAGCGCGGATCCTCGAACTCGCTAGTGGCGCCCAGCGGGGCACCGGTAACTCGATAGCGACCGATCATGTTCTGCTGCTCGAACATGCCCACCCGATCCCAGAACTCCACGTGCATGCGAATCGTGCGCACCACCTGATAGGTGCCGCCGGCGGCCCAAGCCGGCTCGCCGGAGCTGTGCAGGGCTGGTTGGACCCAAATCAGCTCGTCCATCAGGCTTGCATCCTGGACGTCTGGGTTAGCGGTGCCATCGCGGAAGGCGAACAGGTTGCGCGGGTTGTTTGCGGGCGTCGGCCCCCGTCTTGCGCTCTTGAACCCGTCGATGCTCCAGCGGGGGGTCAGGTGACCAACGACCGAGCGCATCAGCTCGCGCACAGTGTGCACCACGGTGTCTCGCTGGCCGGCACACACCGAGATGAGCACGTCGCCGTGGCTGCGGGTGGGATCGAGATCGTCGTGCGGGAAGTTCGGCATCGCTTCCAGGCCCTTCGGCTTGAGCGCCTGCAGGCCGTAGCGATAGTCAAACAGCGATGCCCCAAACGCGATCGTGACGGTCAGCTGGTCGGGCGCGTTGACGGGGCCGAGAATGCCAGAGTCCGGTGGCGGGTCGTCGAGCTCCTCCGCGCCGACCGTATCGCCGTGGGCGAGCGAGCGGGCACGCTCGCTGAGATTCCGCAGCGCGACTATCAGGGTCGAGCGATCGGGCGCGATCGAGTCGAGAGCCACCAGCGTCGACTGTGCTTGCGCAGCGGTGAGGATGCCGGCCTGGTGTGGCCCATCGAAGGACACGCGCGTGGCGAGCTCGGTGGCAAGCGTGTCACGAGACTGCTCGACCGAGCTCTGCTGGGGTGCGCTTGAGTGGCTGTCTGCCTCGGCGACGACGCCGGCGAGCGCACCAAGTCCGCCCGCGCTGAGCATGGCCGCCGAGCGGCTGAGGAACTGACGGCGGTCGAGCGGGCTCATGGTTCTCCTTCGGCCTGTCGTTCCTCAGCTCTTTCCTTTGCCCTTTCAGCCGTGGAGGGCTGCGGCAACTTGGGTGGCGAGCGACGGACTTCCGTCTCGAGTGTGCCCGGCATCTGCTCGAGTGCGGACAGTGCCCCGGCCACATAGCCGTTGAGCTGCTCGTGTTCGTAGCTGCCGAGCTGCGCAAGGCTCGGGTAGGAGCCGTGGTGGCGATGATCGATCGACGCGAGCAGCCCGCGCAGCATCAGTAGCTCGCTGCGCACTTCGCCCTCGGTGTTCTCACGACCGGAGAGCAACGGTTCGAGGGTGTGGAAAACCTCTTCGGTAGCGGCGAGGCCGGCGGCGATGCCGAGCACGCCCTGGCCGCTCCACGGCACCTCAGAGCCGCTCAGCAGATCTCGCTGAGCATCCTCGATGATCTCGTGCGAGCGGGTGGCGTATTCCAGCGGCGTGAACTGGGCCTGCGCGACCACGTTGTGCAGGCGCTCGAGCGCTCCCTGCAGCAGCTTGCTATAGCCGATCAGCGAACCCAGGCTCGCACCTGTCCAAAGCCCCATTTCGATGCGATGCAGGCCGACGAAGCGCGGACTGGCGCTGCCTCCAGGAAGTACTCCGGGTACACCATCGATCGCCTGGTTTTGCGTGGCGAAAAGACCATATACGGCACCGAGGTGTAGATAGTCGCTCCAGGTGGTGGCCCAGGCGAGCTGCGCCGCCGCCCGGTGCCCCGCCCCGAGCGCATGCCGCAGCAACGACGCGCCGCTGACGGCCTGTGCGATCCAGCGTTGCGCGTACGCGCGATACTCGTTCTCCGGCACGATGAACAGGCGTGCTGGCAGCGGCGAGAGCTCTGAGACCTGTTCTCCGGCGAGGTTCGTGCCCTCGTCCTCGAGGTCGGCTATTTCGGTGCCATAGCGGCTGGCGGGGATGTTCGTGCCGTACACCTTGGACAGGCGCCCGGCGAGCGGGCTGGGGGCACTCTTTGGCGCGAGCCGTGAAACCGCGAACGGTCTTGCCTTACTGCTGCCATCCGGCGCCAGCGCCGCTCCCACGAGGGTGACGGCCGCCAGAGCCACGATCGCACCCAGCATCCAGATGCCTGGTTTGGCGGCGCGCAGGATTCGAGGTGAGGGCAATTCGCGGATGGTGAATTCGCCAAGACGCAGTGACCACCAGCATCACGCAGGCAGTCAGACCAGCGCAACGATAAGCAAGCCGCATGGCAGCACGTGTTACCAAAACGTGAGTGCGCCCGCCAAGCGCTGGCGCCGCCCGCAAATTCCGCCGTACTGACTCAAACTTGTCACCTGGCTAGGCAGATCGCCATTCACAGGATCACAACCGGACGGTGACCGGCTGGTGACATATCGGCCCCGCTGCCGCGGGCAGCATGTGCGTAGCGTCTCGTTCTGGGGGGCAGAGGCGCGATGCCGTGCCAATGGCCACCCAACGAAGCTAAAGGAGAATCGACCTTGCGTACCCGCAAGCAGGTCTTGGCGGCGCTCGTCGCCGTGCTCGCTCTCGGAGCGGCCACGCTTGGCATCTCGATGTCAAGCGCATCATCACCGGACACGGCAGCATTGCCGGCCGCGGCTACCCCAATTGAACACGTAGTCGTGATCTTCCCCGAGAACATCTCGTTCGATCACTACTTCGGTACCTACCCCTATGCACTAAACCCCGTCGGCGAGCCCCAGTTCCATGCGCTCCCCGGCACTCCGGGCGTGAACGGCCTGACCAACGGCCTGCTCACAAACAATCCCAACGAGTACAACCCGAAGCGACTCGGCCCCGAAGAAGCGCTCACCTGCGACCAGAACCACAGCTACACGCCCGAGCAGGAAGCCTTCGATAACGGCCTAATGAACGAGTTCGTGCAGAAGACGACCGGCAGCAGCTGCTCGGAAACGGGTGCGATCAACTCGTCCAAATATGGCCCCAAGGGCATCGTGATGGACTACTACGACGGCAACACCGTGACCGCGCTGT
>DATBYJ010000081.1:0-3573 GCA_036513795.1 Solirubrobacteraceae bacterium
GATCGGGCTGGTGTTTGCGCGCGGCGCCTCACTCGGCAATTTCGAGCTGCTCGAGCCTGCCGTGTACGTGCTTGCGGCCCTCAGCGTGGTCACCGTCGCGCAGCGCATCTGGCACGTGCGTCGCGAGCTTTCGGTGTGACCTTCGCGACCCAGCGGAGTAGTCTCCTGCCGTGACCAACGACAATAAGAACGGCCGCGCCCACAGCAACGGCGCCGCCTCACAAAACGGCGCATCGCGCTACCAGTCTGAGAAGGTACGAGTCGCGATCATCGGCGTCGGCAACTGCGCCTCCGCGTTCGTGCAGGGCGTGCACTACTACCGCGAGGCTGACCCAGACGCGCGGGTCCCCGGGCTGATGCACGTGGACCTCGGCGGCTACCACGTCCGCGACATCGAATTCACCGCGGCGTTCGACATCGACGCCACCAAGGTAGGCAAGGATCTCGGCCAGGCGATCTGGGCGGGGCAGAACAACACGATCAAGTTCGCCAAGGGCAAGCAGGCCGTACCGAGCAAGCTGGGTGTGCCCGTGCACCGTGGCATGACCCATGACGGGCTCGGCAAATACCTCAAAGAGAAGATCAAAAAGGCTCCCGGCGAGACTGCCGACATTGTCAAGATCCTCCGGGACACGCACACCGACGTGGTCGTCTCATACCTTCCCGTCGGCTCCGAGGACGCAACCAAGTGGTACGTCGAGCAGGTGCTCGAGGCGGGGTGCGGTTTCGTCAACTGCATTCCCGTGTTCATCGCCCGCGAGGACTACTGGGACAAGCGCTTCAAAAAGGCCGGGCTACCGATCGTCGGCGACGACATCAAGTCGCAGGTCGGCGCCACGATCGTGCACCGCACGCTTGCCCGCCTGTTCGCCGAGCGCGGCGTGGAGATCGAGCGCACCTCACAGCTGAACGTGGGCGGCAACATGGACTTCTACAACATGCTCGAGCGCGAGCGGCTGGAGTCGAAGAAGATCTCAAAGACCAACGCTGTCACCTCGATCATGGACCACCAGCTGCCGGCCTCAGACATCCACGTCGGCCCGTCTGACTACGTGCCGTGGCTGACCGACCGCAAGTGGGCACACATTCGCGTCGAGGGACAGGCGTTTGGCGACGTGCCGCTGAACCTGGAGCTGAAGCTCGAGGTGTGGGATTCGCCCAACTCCGCCGGCATCGTGATCGACGCGGCGCGCTGCTGCAAGCTCGCGCTCAACCACGGAGTCGGCGGCCAGCTCGACGGACCATCGTCCTACCTGATGAAGTCGCCCCACAACCAGCGCCCCGACGAGCTTGCGCGCCGCGACACTGAGACGTTTATCGCGAAGTACAAAGGACGGCCCGGCACCCGCGCAAAAGCGACGGCCTCAAAAGCCACCGCATCCGCGAAACGCTCGATAAAAGCCACGCCGGCGCGAGCGAAAGCCAGCAAAAGCAAAGCCAAGGCAGCCGCCACGAAATAACCACACGGGCATGCACGCGCGATAATCGTCGTGTCGATGGCTGACTTGTTCTCCATAGCCCACGTAACGCCATACCCATGGGAGACGGAGGACAACGAGGTCAACGCGCACGTGGAGCGCATCACCCGCGAGCTCTCCAGGCGCGGTCATCGCGTGTTGGTGCTCGCGCCGTCGCGCTCGCAGGAGCGCGTGCGCGCCTCGCGCAAGGCAATCCGCGCGGCCCGGGCCGGAGGTAGCGACGCCGCGTCGCTACTCGAGGGCACCGACCGCGGCACACCGCGGGTAATAGCGGCTGGGGAGGTGCTCGACTTTCAGGGTCCCACCCGCCCAGGGCGGTCCGGAAATGCCCGGCGTCGTCCGTCAGCGCTGCCGATTGACGTGGCGCGCACGGTGGAGGAACTGCTGAGCACCGTCCCGCTCGACTTCGTGCACGTGCACGAGCCGTTCGCGCCCAGCACCTCTAGCGCAGCTCTACGCCACTCCCGTGCCCTGAACGTCGGCTCCTTTCACGCCTCCAGCGAGCGCCTACTCTCGACGCTCGTCGCACGCCGCTTCGTGGAGAGCTTCTTCGGCCGCCTCGACGCACGCACCGCCAGCTCGCCTGCCACGGCCGAGTTGATGGACCACCACTTCCCGGGCGACTATCGCCTGATCGGCGATGGACAAGACGCAGCGGACGCGCTGGAGGAGGTCTACCGCAGCCTGGCCGCCCGCAGGCACCCAGCGCATGGAGACAGGGCGCTGCGTCAGCGGCTCGCCACGCGGCCGCTGATCGAGGTCGACCTGCACATGCACACGGACCACTCCGGTGACTGCGCCACCCCTGTGGAGGTGTTGCTGGCAAGCGCCCGCGAGCAGGGCCTCGGAGCGATCGCCGTGACCGACCACAACGAGATCTCAGGCGCCCTGGAGGCCAAGGCCCAGGCAGCCAGTCTCGGCCCTCAGGGCGGGGGGGGATCGAATCTCAAGGTGATCGTTGGCGAGGAGGTCAAGACGGCCAGCGAAGGCGAGGTGATCGGGCTGTTCATCAAGGAAAAGATCCCCCGCGGCATGAGCCTTGCCGAGACGATCGCCGAGATCAAGCGCCAAGGCGGCATTGTGTACGTGCCCCACCCATTTGACCGCATGCACTCCGTGCCCGACTATGAGCACCTGTTGAAGGTGCTCGACGAAGTTGACGCAATCGAGGTGTTCAACCCGCGTGTCGCGATCAGCGCCTTCAACGAGGAGGCCGCACGCTTCGCCGCCAAGTACCGCATCATCGCGGGCGCAGGCTCGGACTCGCACGTCGCTCAGGGTCTCGGCTCGGTGCGCATTCGCATGCGTGACTTCGATGGACCGCAGGAGTTCTTGCAGTCGCTGCGCGACGCGGAGATCCTCACGCGCCCGTCATCGCTGCTGTACGTGCAGGCGCTGAAGTTCCTACAAACCCGCGCCACGCCGCGGTCGGCACGCCGTGCCAGCAAGGCCCGGCGCCTAAAGCGCCTGTACCGCGCGCACGGCGGTGGGCGCAAATAGGGGCGCCGTCCCGCGAATTGCCATCGACCGCCACGCAACGACTGATGCACCGCCAAGGACAAGACGACCCCCCGTCAAATCTCTCGGGGTCGATGCCTGTAACTGATGACGAGATCCGCGAGAAGTACCTCGAGCGCGCCATCCGCGAGCTGAACACGCTCACGCGTGAGCTACAGGCGTGTCCGCACTGTCCACGGGGGAACCTCATGCCGGTGCTCGGCTCGGGTCACCCGCAGGCGGACATCATGCTGCTCAAGTACGCGGCGATGCCGTCTGAGGTCGAGGAGGGCGTCGCCTTCTACGGACGCGCGGGCGGTGCGCTGATGAAGTCGCTCAAGCGCCTGTCGATCGATCCACTGGCCGTATACGGCACGCTGTGCGTGAAGTGTCCGCTGAGTGACGCCTCGCTGGCCGACTTCGCCTGCATCTCACGGGTGGTCGAAGAGATGGCGATCGTGCAACCGAAGATCGTCGTGGTGATGGGCGAGGAGGCCCTGAGCGCACTGGGCGAGATGGAGATCCCATTGGCGCGTCCCCTGCACGACACGATCGGGGAGATCCAGCAGCTGACGCCAACAATCGACGCTCTGTATGT
>DATBYJ010000082.1:0-5367 GCA_036513795.1 Solirubrobacteraceae bacterium
CTGCACGGCGGCATCGGCTTCACGTGGGAGGCCGACGTGCACTGGCTGTTCAAGCGCGCGCAGATCGATGCTGCGCTTTTGGGTGGCGCTGGACGCCACCGCGCCCGCGTTGCAGCGATCCTGGCTGACAGGATCGCTGCAACGGCCAGCGCCTGACGCACTGGCTCGTCTCAGGGGAGCGGCGTCCCGCGAATCGCCCGTTTCTTTTCGAGACGGTGCTTGCCGGTGCTCTTGATGATGAGCATGTAGGGCTGCGCTTCCAGGCCGGTGAATTCGAAGCTGTTTGCCTGTTCGCCGAGCGTGATCTTCTCGTGCGAATCCGCGACTTCGGCGATTCCTTCATCTTCTTGGCAGGACGATGATTCTTCACCGGGCGCGGCCACTTCGCAGCTTTCGCGGTGGCTGGGGTCGTACTCCAGGACATATGCTTCGGCTCGCATCCGCCAAAGCAGCTTCAGCGAGTCGATTCCCGGTTCCACGCTGAGCGGCACTGGCGGTGGTGGCACCCCGTCTTGGAGTAGCGCCAGGGCGTGTGTTTTGCCGGCGCCGTCGGCACTGCCGGCGAATACTGAGCTGACAGCGCCGAGACCTTCAACAGGGGTCGGGATGGTGGTGCTCGAAGTGCTGCCATCGCCGAGTTCACCATGTTCGTTGGCGCCCAGCGAATACACCTCCCCGCCGCTCACCACCAGGCTGTAGCCTTCCCCTGCGGAGATGTTGCTGACCTGCAGGCGTTCGAGCCCTTTGATCGGCCTGGCCGTCTGCAGACAGCGAATTTTCTTACACGCCTGCGGCCGTGCGACCATGCCGAGCTCGCCCTTGCCAACGGCTCCCCACCCGTAGGTCTGCCCGCTTGCCAACAGCGCAAGAGCATCGAAGGCGCCTGCTGACACGGCACCGACACCACCGAGGGCCGCGCCGGTGCCAGCGCTTTTCACTTCCTCCGGTACCAGGTTGACGTGCAGGAGTGGACCACCTGTGCCCAGCTGTCCCATGTTGTTGGCCCCCCACGCCATTACATGCCCATCTGTGAGCAGCGCATATGTGGACTTCTGCCCAGCTGTGACGGCTGCGACGTGTTCGAGCGGCATTCCTGACGCTGTCAGCACCATTCGCGGGCGCGTGCTGCAGGGCAGCACCTGCTTGATTTCGTTGACGCAGGCTTCTGGACCGAGTTCACCGATGCCGAGTTGGCCGTGCGCATTTTCGCCCCACGCCATTACCGTGTGGTTGGCGAGCAGCGCAAAGTTGGAGCCGCCGCCGGAGGCGATCGCGATCACGCCTGCCAGCCCGGCGACGACTTTGGGCACATTTTGACGTTCGCCGGTTTTCTGCTCGACGCCACCCTTGCCGTTACCGAGCTGCCCATAGTTGTTGTTGCCCCACGCCTCCACGATGCCATTTTCAAGCAGAGCGAGAGCATGTGAGTCGGCTGCGGAGATCGCCTTCACACCGCTTAGGCCAGTGACGGTAACGTAGTCGCTGCCTTTTGCCCAAATGCCAGCGTCCCTACCCGCAGTTCCGTCGCCCAGTTGTCCGTGGCCGTTGTTACCCCACGCACGCACCGTACCGTCACTGAGCAGTGCAAGGCTGAATTCGCTGCCGTTTGCGAGGGCTGTGACGTTGTTCAGCCCGAGAACGGGAACGGGGCTTTCCTCAAACGTGTCCTGATAGCCGGCGCCAAGTTCCGCATGCACGTTCGAGCCCCACGCAACGGCGGCGGTGCCGGTTTCGGCTCGCGCAGCAGCGGGCAGCACAAACAGAAGCGCCGCACTCGAGAGGATCGCGAACCATCCCGCGAGCCCTCCTCGCGGTGACTGCGCGAGTGTGAACGAAAATGCCATGCGTTCTGCTCCCTCTCTTCTCGACGGGTTGAGCGAAGCCGCGCTGCGAACCTCCTCCCGACCGCATGGAGGTGGCGCTGCGGACTTGGCTCACATCGGAGTTGGCATCAGGGACGACGAGGGGCTGGGGCTGCCGTGGACGCACGTCAGCCGCGATCGACTCTTACTTGGACGGATGGACGAGCGCCCACGATCTGGGCAGCTACCTAGTGCGCGCTGCGAATTCCGGGTACCGACAGTCTCTGCGCAGGCGCTGCTGATTACATTGTAAGTGTTGTATGATGTTCTCACGATATGGGTACTAGGGCTCGCCAAGAGACATCCAAGGGTGAACCGTTCAGCGTTCGTTTCACCCGGTCTACCGACCATATGGTCGAAGAGGAGGCGAAGCGAACACGTCGCTCCAAGAGCGCAATCGTCGAGTCTCTGACAGACGAGGCGATCCGAACACGTCGTTTTGCCGGCATCGGCTTTCGTGGCGAGGACGCTGCCAGGCGTCCCTGGATCATCGGGTCAGGCTTGGACGTCTGGGAGATCCTGCAGATGCTCGATGACCTCGGCTCACCAGAGCGTTTGACCGACGAGACCGAGCTAACAGAGCGTCAGGTGCGCCTGGCCATGGCCTATGGCAACTGCTATCCCGATGAGATCGCTGAGGCGATCACGCAGAACCGTCGCACATCTGAAGAGTGGCGCGAGCTCTATCCCTTCATCGAGTTCTCCCCCACCGCATAGCAGCACTTGCGCCTGTTGCTCGACGCAAACCTCTCTCCGCGCCGAATCGCCGTTCCGCTGCGCAAGAGCGGTCACGACGTGTTGGCACTCGCCGAAGACGCAGCCTATGAGGGGCTTTCCGACCCCCAAGTACTCGAACTGGCTGCCTCCGAAGCGCGCGTGTTGGTGACCCGTAACAGCCGTGACTTCGCGCCGATCGCACGCGAATGGGCAGAAGCCCAACGATCACACGCAGGCTTGATCCTCATCTGGACGCTCGACCACAGCCAGTTCGCCGAGATAGTTGCCGGGATTGAACGCCAGCTCGACCGCTGGCCCTCACAGGAGCAATGGCGCGAACTCAGCGCCGCGTTCTGAACGGGGTTATCAATGCCCTCCCACGCAGCCTTCCTCCGCGGCATGAACGTCGGCGGACACCGCCTCACCAACGAGGAGCTTCGCGCTTACCTGACTGCGATGGGCTTCGCGGAAGTGGCGACCTTTCGCGCGAGCGGCAACGTTGTGCTCAGCGCACACGGGCAGTCGCCGGATGATCTCGCCAAGCAAATCGAGCAGGGACTTGCCGCAGCGCTCGGCTATGAGGTGCCGACGTTCATACGCGACACGCCGCAGATGCGAGTAATCGCCTCGGCGCAGCCGTTCGGCGCCGATCGCGCCGGCGTCGACGGCGGCAAGCTCCAGGTGATGCTGCTCGCTTCCAGGCCCGCCGCCAGCAAGCGCAAGGCCGTGCTCGAGCTCGCCAGCGACGACGACAGGCTTGCGTTCGGCGAGCAGGAGCTCTACTGGCTGCCGCGCGGCGGCATGCTCGACTCCGGGCTCGACTTGAAAGCGGTGGAGAAGATGCTTGGGCAGATGACCGTACGCACCAAGGGCACCGTTGAGCTGATCGCAGGCAAACACTTCGCTGACTGACCCGTCAGCCGGCATGCTCTGCAAGCGGAGGCGGGTACGCTCTTGCAGAGCGGGAGCGGCATTCGCCGCCGGGTCTCCGGCGGCTGCCTCGCTGAACACTTCTAAGGGGAGAGATATGCCGAGCGTAGAGACTGTGCAGGGCGCTGTGGATGCGCAGGAATTGGGGCTGACGCTGGTGCACGAGCATGTGCGCTTTCGCGACGAGGCGGTGGCTGAGCAGTGGCCCGGCCGCTACGACGAGCAGCTGGAGCTCGACGCCGCGCTTGTGGCGGTCAACGCGGCCAAGGCTCACGGCGTGCAGACGATCGTCGACCCCACCGCGATGTTCGGTGGTCGTGACGTGCGTTTCATGAAGCGCGTGGCTGACGAGACGGGTGTGCGGATCGTCGCGTGCACAGGCATTTACAGCTATGACTATCTCCCCCACTACTTCGCCAACCGCGACGTCGATGTGATGGCTGACCACTTCGTTGAGGACATCGAACGTGGCATACAGGGCACCGACATCAAGGCTGCGTTCCTCAAGTGCGCTGCCGACGCCGCCGGCGTGACCGACAACGTCGAGAAGATCCACCGCGCGATTGCTCGTGCGAGCGTGCAGACTGGCGCGCCGATCATGGCCCACTCGATGCCCGCCGTTGGCACCGGTCCAAGGCAGGTTGAGATCTTCAAGGAAGAGGGCGTCGATCTCGCCAAGGTGCAGATCGCTCACTGCGGCGACAGCGACGACGTCGCCTACATCGAGGGGCTGATCGGCAGCGGCGTGTACGTCGGCCTGGACCGCTATGGCCTTGAGATGTACCAGCCGATCGACAAACGCAATGCGACCGCCGCCGAGCTACTGCGACACGGGCATGCCGAGCAGCTGCTGATCTCGCAGGACTTTTGCGCCACGATCGACTGGTTTCCGCCAGAGGCCGCCGAGGTCTTCGAAGGCGCCGGCGCGATCCGCAACTGGTCGATGACACTCGTCTTCGAGGAGGTCGTGCCAGCGTTGCGCGAGTTGGGCGTGATGGACGACAGCACGTTCACCACGATCTTCGTCGAGAACCCACGCCGCTGGCTGACCGCCTGAGCGCCGGTCTCGTCGCTCGGGGCCCCGTATTACCCCGTTGCTGCGTCTGGTGCAACAAGCAGCTGCGGACCCTCTGCATCGAGATCGCCTGCCTTGTTGACGGCGGGGTTTGCCGGGCGGGCCGACAGCCGCTCAGCCGCCAGCGCGCCGCACAGCTCGAGCGCGTCGGCGGCGCCGAGCGCCGGATCGAGCCATGCTCGCTGGGCGTCGGGGTCGGCCAGAATCACCGGCATGCGATCGTGGATCGGCGCGGCCACGCGGTTGGGCTTGGAGTCGCACGTGAGCAGCGCAACGCTCTCGACCCACTCCCCTTCTATCTTCGCCGGCGTCCATATAGCGGCAAACGCGAACGGCACGCCGCCGTCGACCTGGAAGTAGAAGGGCTGGCGCGGCGTACTGCGCTTCTCCGGCTTCAGCCACTCGAAGTAGCCGTCGGCGATCTGCAGCGCCCGGCGTGAGCCCTTGGGGATCAGGTTGCGATACGCGGGCTTGGAGGCGACCGTCTCCATCCTCGCGTTGATCATCCTGGCGGCGCCCTTCGTATCGCTCGCCCATGTCGGGATCAGCCCCCAGCGCAGCAGCCGAGCCTCCGGCTCGCCCTTCGGCGCGACGATCGCCAGCACCTCTTCCGTGGGCGCGATGTTGAAGCGGTACGTTCCCGCGCCGCTCGAGATCGGCACCCGGAAGCGATCGTTCAGTTCTTCAGGACCCGCGGTGTTGGTGTAGCGGCCGCACATGTTTCGAGGATATGCAGGGCTCCGGTCATGCCCTCGCAGCAGGTCGAGCATGTGCGAACATGTG
>DATBYJ010000083.1:0-2528 GCA_036513795.1 Solirubrobacteraceae bacterium
CCCGCCACGGGATCTCGCCGAACCGTTCGATCGCCTCCTCGCGGCGGACGAGCAGCCATTCGCGCAGCAGGTGGGTGGAGCGACAGTCGTCCTCGTTGTAGCGTTCGATCCCCTCCAGCAGCACGCGATCGCCGGTCTCCAGGAACCGCTCGAACGCGACGATCGAGTCACCTCCCTCGGCCACCTCCGTGTCCCGCTTGCCCATGTAGAAAGCCTCGACACTCTTGATCGAATAGTCCGGCTGCCCGACCCGCAACCCCTGTCGCACGACCGGAAGCAGATCGACCAGGACCCTCCCGCGCAGCAGCCGATCGACCTCCTCCTCGCGCGTCGCGTGCAGCCCCATCAGCCTCTTCAAAGCGGTCGCCTCATACGTGGCGTAGTGGTAGACGTGCAGGTCCGGAAAACGCTGCAGCCGCTCGATCACGAAGTCGATGAACTGCTCAAACGCCTGCTTCTCACTCGATCGATTCGTGGCCCAGAACGACTTGAATTGATCTTGATTTTTACAATTTAAAAGGACACAGCCAAAGAGATACTCGAGACCTTCGTCAAAGAACGGGTCGCCCTCCATGTCGAAGAACACGTCCCCGGCTGAGGGCTGGGGCAGGTGGGCGAACCCGCTGCCCTCCTCTGGCGCCAACAGCTCGTAGCGCAGCTCTCCGCTACGGCGTTGCTCCACCTGTAGACGCGCCTGCGCGCGTAGGCGCTCGAACGTGGCTGTCCCGATCCGGGGCGGGCGGTCCGCGGGCTCCGCGGCAGCGAGCTGCGGGACGGTCGCGATCCCCCGCTCGCCCAACCGAGTGCGCTGCGAGCGCCGGATCATGGCGACAAGGCTCAGATGGTCATCGGACTCGCGCCGGGCGACGCAGTGCTCCTCCCAGCGACACACCCCGCAGTGCTCCACCGGCTCCGGGTAGGTGCCCGCCGTGCGGGCGTCGATCTCGGATTCGAAGCCGCGCTTGACGCTGCGGTAATAGGCCGCGAACTCTGCCACCCGGAACGACTGGCTCTCGCGCGTCCCGAGCACAACGTGCATCCGCTCCGGCGCCACTCCCTGGATCACCTCGACGAGCTCTGAGTAAAAGCACAGCTGCAACAGGAAGTACGGCTTCACCCGCCGCGCGAGCTTCGTGTCGGCCACCTCGTAGCTGAACGACCCCAGCTCCGACGGGCGCTCGACGCGCTGGAGGAAGTCGCTGTGCCCGCGCCAGCGGACCCCGTCGAACAGCACCCCCTGGTAGATCACCTCGGCCCCGGCCTTCATCGCCTCGACCGTTTGCTTCGCGCCTTCCCGTGTGCCCTCCAGTCCTGGCTGCTTGCTTTTGATCTCAAAGACCTCGCGGCCGTCGGAGCGCAACCCAGCCAGGTAGGTCTGCTCGTGCTCGTCGCCCTTCCGTGCCACCAGCGCCGTCGTGTCGGACCTGGTCTCCGCGATCTCCAACTGTCCGCGCGCGACCTCGATGTCGAGCTGCGTTAGGTGCGGGCACTCCAGATGGTTGATCAGGTCAGACGCCGAGAAGATCAACTCCCCGTCAACGCGCTCCATTACCGCACCCCATCCTTGTCACGCATCCGAGCAGTAGTTAGCCTTGCACCGTACCGGCCTGCGCGTAGGTCATAGCGGCGGCTCGGTCGGCACAGCCCTTAAGCTCAATCACGCGCCCGTCGCGCATCGTGACGACGACGTAAGCAATGCCCTGATCCAGCGGCCGTTCGTCGTTTCGGGGCTGGGCGGGACGGAACGCCACGACGATCCGCTCGCCAACCTCGACCGTCTGCTCGATCCGCCCGACGAGGCCGCCGTTCAGGTTGCGCTGCATGACCTTGAGGATCATCTTGCGGTCCTCGCATATCCACGGCCCGTCCTCGACGCCGCGCCACTTCGCCTCCGGGTCGAGCGCCCCTTCCAAGACGCTCAGGTCCCCCTCGACACTCATTGCCTCCCAGGCCCGGTGCAGCAGCTCTATGTCGGTGCTCTCGGTCATAGGTGGTCCTCTCTTGTCGCATCGTGAACGACGGGCAGCAAGTAATGCACCGTCAGGGAGGCGGACGAAGATAGGCCGCATACGAGAGTGGTCAACGTCAACCAGGCACGCACCGAAGGCTACTCCCCACCCACCGAGCGCTCAGGGCCAGCGCAGGACGAGGCTCAGATAAGCCGGTAGCCGACGCCCCACTCGTTGATGACCCAGCGTTCACCGGCGGCGCCGAGCTTGCGGCGTAGGCGACTGGCGTGACTGTCGAGGGTTCTTGTGGTGCCGGTCGAGCGGTATCCCCACACGGCTTTTAGGAGCTCGTGCTTGTGGAACACCCGTCGCGGATCGCTTGCCAGGTGCAGCAGCAGCTCGTACTCCTGGCGGCGCAGCTCCAGGCGCTTGCCTGCGAGGCTCACTGCGTGGGCGGCCGGTTCGATCGTCAGCGGGCCGATCTGGAGCGGTCCTACCGGCTGGTTGTTGCCGGCTGCCCATCGCAGTAGCGCGCGCACGCGCGCTCGTAGCTCCAGGTAGCGGGCGGGGCGGGCTAGG
>DATBYJ010000084.1:0-21845 GCA_036513795.1 Solirubrobacteraceae bacterium
GCGCTCTACCTTTCGCGCGCAGCCCGAGCAAACCTCGATATCGGCCTCGCCGCGGGGCGCTGGGGCCTCACCGAGGAAGCGGTCACCCGCCAGCTCAGCCAACTCGAGCCGCCCCGCACCGGCCTGGAAGTACTGCAGCAGCTCGAGGTCGGTGATCAGATCCTCGCGGCCAATGGAGGTCCGCAGCCGCGCGTGAAGCGCGGCGACTGGGCCAGCGCAAGGCTGCAGGAGGCTTCGCTGTGGCGCGTCACGCGCCCCTACTTCAACGACCCGAGCATGACTTGGCCGGCGCCGCCAAACCGACCGGAGGAGCGCTACCCGCACCGCTTTGGTATCGAACAGATCGAACAGCTCCGCGATGTCGACAAGGTTCAAATTGGGCTCGTTGGCCTCGACGCGATGCACTACTCGGCCAACGTCGGCGGCCTGCCGGTCCCTGTGCTGGACGGATCGCCGGTCCTGTCGAGTCTTGGCGAGCTCGGACCGGGAGAGACCGAGGACCCAGGGTTTCTTGTGCTCGACGGGGAGCTCGATGCCAGGACGCTCACGAGCGTGCGCCGCGAGCAGCGCAAGCTGCGCGCGGGACGTCTTGGGCTAGCCGCCGCCGCTGACTGCTCGCTGTGCCAGAGCACCGTGCCGGTCGACTGTCTGCGCATCGCACACATCAAGCGACGCTCCGAATGCAGCGAGCAGGAGCGGCGTGATGAAGCCAACATCATGCTCGCGTGCACGCTCGGCTGTGACCACCTGTTCGAGCTTGGCTACATCTACGTGGACGCTGCCGGCATGATCCGTGCGAGCGTTCGCGCCACCACCAGCGCCACGCCTGCCGTCGCGCAAGCGGTTGGGCGACTGGCCGGCAGGACCTGCACCGCATACGGCGATAGCAGCGCCCGGTATTTCGCGTGGCATCGATCGAAAGCCGCGTCGTGACTGAGCGGGACTCGCTCGAAGCGCTACGAGATCGTCTCAGGGCATTCGCGCGGGAACGCTCTTGGGAGCAGTTCCACACGCCGAAGAACCTCACAACTGCGATCGCCGGCGAGGCAGGTGAGCTGGCCGCGGTGCTTCAGTGGGCGAGTGCCGACGAGGATCTCGCGCAATACATGGCCGCGCTGGAAGAAGAGATTGCAGACATCCTCATCTACCTCGTGCGCCTGTGCGATGTGGCCGGCATCGATCCAATCGATGCTGCCAACGCCAAGGTGGAGCGCAACGCCAGGAGGTTCCCAGCTTAGGAACGATGCCCGCTGGGGGCGAGCTTGATTTCGCCGAAGCCTTCGTCTTGATTGCACGTCATCGTCGTGCGCGTGTCCCGGCAGGACAGGCTTTCCGGGAACACGATCTCCTGGCTCCTCGGCAACGTTTCTCCGCGCCGGGCGAGATGCACCCTCACCCGCTTGGCTCTGCCCGTCGGATGCAGACGGTACGCGCGACCGGTCGCCAGCAGCTCGCAGACGATGGTGTTCGGGCTGGGAGTCCACAGGCAGCGTATGTTGCCGCTTGGCGTGGAGAAGTGGCACGGCACGTGAGCGCTGTTGGGAGTGCTGCACGCGTCGTGAACGCCCGCGCTACGCGCGTGGGCAGCAGCGGCCGTCGGGGCGGATAGCGCTAGCGCTGCAAACAGGCTCGCCCCGCAGGCGATGGCGCATACAGCAAGCGCCGCCACACGACGAGTTGGCGAAAGCTCGACGATTCCGAGAGCCGCTCCTGTCTTCATCGCGTGAAGTGTCACAGATGCTGTGGTCGCCGCGGCTCAGGGTCCGTTGGATGCAGGGGTGGCGCGTACTTGCGCGGGCGTGGCGTAGGTGAGAGCCAGGACGCGGGCTAGGGTATGCAGTGATGAGCGTCAACGGTGACCCACACAGCGCCCACACTGCGCCGTCCGAGGCTCTGCCATGGTCTGCGCCCGAGCGCGATGTACGCGCGCTGTATCGCAAGCACTTCAAAGACCGCCGCAAGGAGCGCCAGCTGTTCTCCACGGGCTCCTTCTTCCTCACGTTTGCGGCCGTACGCGGCATCACCCACGCGATCCGTGCGGAACGGGGTCCGTTCAAGAACATCACCCCTGGCGGGCGCCACATCCATCACATGACGTTCGGGATCACGGGGCTGCTGAGCGTTGGCTATTTGTGGCTGCTGGAGATCGGTGTCAACGAGCAACGCCGGGCGTCGCGGCTGACCTCGCTTGCCTACGGCGCCGGCGCGGCGCTCACGCTCGACGAGTTTGCCCTCTGGCTGAACCTCGAAGACGACTACTGGAGCAAGCAGGGGCGTGAGAGCATCGACGCGGTGGCGTTGTTCGGCTCGCTGCTCGTGCTGAGTGTGCTCGGCAAAGGCTTCTTCAAAGAGCTCCTGGACCGCGAGAGCTGACGCACGATCGCTGGCAGGGGTTTGGCCGGCTGCGCGGCGGGATACAGTCGTTAGCGGCGATGCGCTTCCGGTTTGCGTTCATCTCGACCCCCGCGCTGGTGCTTACCGTGATTGTGCTCGCCGGCTGCGGTTCGAGCACCTCCGATAGCAACAGCGTCGCGTCGAAGACACCAGCACAGATCCTCGATGCGGCGAAATCGGCGGCCGCGGGCGCAGCGACCGTGCACGTGGCCGGCTCAATTCTCAGCCAAGGCGAGCCGATATCACTCGATATGGAACTCGTTGGCATTAGTGGCGTTGGCGACAACGGCGGCAGAGGACACCTGACGCTGGGCGGGCTCGGCGTCAAGCTGATCGCAATAGACAAAGCCGTGTACGTCAAAGGCAACGACGCCTTCTATACCCACTTCGCAGGTGCCAAGGCAGCTCACCTGTTGCGCGGGAAATGGCTCAAGGGCTCGGCTGAGCATGGGCCACTGGCCGCGTTTGCCTCGCTGGTCGACCTGAGCAAGGTGATCGACAGCACACTGCAGGACCACGGGCCACTGTCGAGCGCCGGCACCACCACTGTCAACGGCCAAAAGGCGGTAGGCGTGACCGACCGCGCTAAGGACGGGACCTTGTATGTCGCAGCCACCGGCGTGCCCTATCCACTGGAGATCGTCAAGTCCGGCCGTGGTACGAGCGCTGGCAAGCTCGTTTTCGACAGATGGAACGCACCGGTGACATTTTCCCCGCCAACCGCCTCAATCAACGTCAAACAGCTGCAGAACGCGCGCTAAGCGTCACTTGGGCCATATGTCTATCCGCTCCAATATCGGGTCAAGCCGAACGCGCTACACGTCGAACGGTGCACTGATCAGCCACGCGAATCTGGGACCGGACACGGACGCGAGAGTTCTCAGTGATAGGTGCAATCCAAGCAAGCCTTCTTCGACGACCCGTAGAGCTCGGGAGAGCACCTGCTACCCCGGACGACGATCCGCGCGAGCCGATCGGTGCGCTCATGCGTAGACGCGGCGCCATGCAGAATGAGCCAAGCGGACGGCCGCCGCGCCGGCGGGCCAAGCGGCGCAACCCGGCCGCCCAGTTGCTGCCGTCGGCGATGCTTGCCATTGCAGCAGTTGCCGGCGCGGTGATCGCAGGGGCATCCCTGCTGGTAAACGGTTGCCTGATCGTGCTTGCCTGCGCGGCCATAGCTCTCGGCTGGCGCATGGGCGAGAACGCCAAGGCAGCGCTCGAGGATGAGATCGAGCACCGCACCAGTGAGCTCAAACGCGCGCTTTCGGAGCTCGAGATCGCACAGGCGGAGACGGTGCAACGTCTGTCGATGGCGGTCGAGTTCAGGGACGAGGACACCGGTGCGCACATCGAGCGGATTGGGCGCTTCTCGGTCCTACTGGCCGAACACATCGGCATGGACTCCGACTTCTGCGAGCGGCTGCGGCACGCTGCGCCGCTACACGACGTCGGTAAGGTCGCGATCCCCGACGCAATCCTGTTGAAGCCTGGCCCGCTGACGCCAGAGGAGCGCGCGATCGTTGAGACGCACGCCGAGGAGGGCCACCGGCTCGTGCGCGGCTCGTCCTCGTCGATCCTGGACATGGCCGCGACGATTGCCCTCAGCCATCAGGAGAAGTGGGACGGCACCGGCTATCCCCGCGGCCTGAAGGGCGAGGCGATCCCAATCGAGGGGCGCATCGTGGCGGTAGCGGACGTGTTCGATGCGCTCACCAGCGACCGCGTGTACCGCAAGGCGTTCTCGGTTGAGGATGCCGTGCAGATGATGCGCGAACAGCGCGGGCGCCACTTCGACCCGGTGCTGCTCGATGCCTTTATGGAAGTGCTGGGACGCTCCGGTCCGGACGCCCGCGAACAGCTTCGCTCAGATCCCGCAGCGCTCGTTGAGAGCACGCTGGAGACGTTTGCAACGGCGCTAGAACGCGGCGACGCGGAGATGGCTGAGGGCGCGATCGCAACGGCCATCGAGGATGGCGTCACGCCGACCACGCTTCACGCGGAGGTCATCGGCCCGGCGCTGCGGCGCATCAACGTGCTCTCCGAAGCGGGGCAGATCGACGCTGACCGCGAGCATCGCGCGACCACCATCACGCGGCGCGTGCTGGCAACGCTCTACCGCTACATGACCGGCTCGACCGAGCCCACGCGCGAGCGGGTGCTGCTGGCCGGCGTCGAAGGCGACGAGCACACGCTGGGCCTGCAGATGGTCCACGATCAGCTCGCCGCGGCAGGCTTCCATACGATCTTCGACACCGATCTATCGGCCCAGCGGCTGATGGAGATGGTCGACAGCCAGTCTCCCGACCTGATCGTCGTCGGCGCAACCGCTTCAACGGCGGCCGACTCTGTTGAGCTGGCACTGCGTGATCTGCGCTCGAACCGTCCTGACCTGCCGATCGTGCTCGGCGGCCCTGCGGTCGGCGGCAGCCTCCCCCGCGAGCGCAGCGGCATGCGCGTGCTCGAGCGCATCGACGAGTCTGTGGAAGCGGTCGAAGATTTGCTCGCCACTGCCGCGTCGACCGCGTCCGTATAGATTCCCCGCATGAGTTCCCGCGCAATCGTGACCGGCGGAGCCGGCTTCATCGGCTCGCACGTCGTCGACGCGTTGCTTGCCGACGGCTATGAGGTGACGGTGATCGACAATCTCTCCTCTGGCGATGCCGCCAGGGTGGCCGATGCGGCCAAGCTCGTCGAGCTGGACATCGTCGATGCGCTAGCACTCGATGCGCTCGTCACGGAAGTAAAGCCCCGCGCGATCTTCCACTTGGCGGCGCAGTCGAGTGTGGTTGTGTCGGTGGAGAACCCCGGCCTGGATTGCGAAGTCAACGTGCGCGGTACGCTCAACGTTCTGGAGGCAGCCGGGCGCTGTGACGCGCCTGTGGTGTTCACTTCGACTGGCGGCGCGCTGTATGGCGACGCCGCGCCGATGCCCACCACCGAGGATCGCATCCCCGCGCCGCTGTCTCCTTACGGGGCATCCAAGTGGGCAGCTGAGGCATACGTGAACACGTGGTCGCTGTCGTCTGGCATACCCCACGCGGTGTGCAGGCTGGGCAATGTGTACGGTCCCCGCCAGAGCCCCCACGGCGAGGCTGGCGTGGTGGCGATCTTTTCTAACCACCTGTACACGGACAAGGCACCCAAGCTGTTTGGTCACGGCACCCCCACCCGCGACTATGTGTACGTGGGGGACGTCGTTAGCGCGCTACTTACTGCGTCAGGGCGCTCGGGCACATACAACATCGCCACGAGCATGGAGACCGACGTGGCCACTGTGTGGAGCGAGTTGAGCAAGGTGGCCGGCAAGCAGATCGAGCCGCAGCTAGCCGACCTCCGTCCGGGAGAGCTCACCCACAGCCGCCTGGACATCACCCGCGCCGAGCAGGAGTTGGGCTGGCGCCCAGAGGTGTCCATCTCTGAAGGCCTGCGGCTGACATACGAGGCGCTCGTGGAGGAATTCCAGAGCAAGTAGTGCGGTCGGCGGTGGCTTAGTCGCGCCGCGATCTTCAGGAGGGGGCGTCGAGCGTGCTGAGCCGGGTCCGACAGATGTGCAATTGCCGGCGCATGCCTTCTGTGATCGACTAGCTGGTCGACTACTGGAGCATGAGACGTTTCCTCGTGGCTTCGCCTGTATTGGTGATGCTCATGTTGCTGGGTGCCGCGGTGCCCGTTTGCGCGGCGAGCACACCCCGCCCCGTCGTCGCGCTGTTCACGGTACCCAAGACGGTCGTTACCGGGCGCCCGCCACGAGTGTCGCTGCGTATCGTCGAGCCGGGTGTGGCGAGCGTCGACGTGCAGGTGAGCGTTGCCGCGCTCTCGACCCACAAGATCGTGGTCGTGGCCAACCTCGCTTGGGTGCGCACGGGCAGAACGCTGACCGTGACGTGGCCGCGGGGCGCGACGCTCACGCCGGGCAGCTATCGGGTGAGCGTGAGCGCGCATGATCGCCGTGGTGAGACGCTGCGACGTGGTGCTCGCACCTCCGGCGAGGCCAGCCTGACGGTCGACGCTCCAACGCCTGTGCCCGCTGAGGTGCCGGCGCCTGTGGTCCCCCCGACGCATGCCCCGGAACCGGCGCCAGAAGCGGGCGTACCCACGGTTGCGCAAACAGTGGCAGCCGGGGCGGTATTCCCGGTCGCCGGCCCACATAACTTCGGCGGAGCGGAAAACGCGTTTGGCGCGCCCCGCACGGGCTATCTGCATCAGGGGCAGGACATCCTCACCGCTGAAGGCACGCCCGTGGTTGCACCGCTGGCGGGCACGATCCTCACGACTAACTACCAAGAAGCCGGCGCTGGCTACTACGCGGTCGAGGAAACAGCAATCGGCTTTGACTTCATGTTCGCCCACTGTCAGGCGGGCTCGCTCGCCGTCATCACCGGCCAGGCCGTGGCCGCCGGGCAGGCCCTGTGCAAAGCAGGGCAGACGGGCGACGCCACCGCTCCGCACCTGGATTTCGAGATGTGGGTGGGCGGCTGGCAGGCAGCCGGCGGGCGCCCAATCAACCCGCTGCCCTATCTGGAAGCGTGGGAAGCGTAGGTTCGGTCGGGGATCCGACAGGACGCGGCAGCCCGCGCAGGCACGGGTAGCCGGTAGCATCGAGTGTTGCGGCGAGATAGCTCAGTTGGTAGAGCACACGACTGAAAATCGTGGTGTCCCGGGTTCGAATCCCGGTCTCGCCACTAGGAGTTGCCTACAAATCAGCGGGTTTTCAGATAACTAGCGTTATCTGTAGTGGGGTTTCGAGCCCACGGGATTGCGGTTCGTGGGCTCTAAACGGTCCCTGAAGTCTTCGGAAGGCCGAATCTACGGGCAAAGAAACGCACTCTGCGGGCATCCAGGGGGTCACGGAATGCCGCCGAATCGTGGTGCCCCAGTTCGATACTTGACACGCCGCCCTGACCGATGTGGCATCAGTCGCAAAAGCGGCCACAATCGACTATCCGGCACCCACAGGGACAAACGACGGCACGCGGCTGGATCTCGGTTGCTGCGCGGCGGCTAATTCCTTCGAAGGCATCGACCACGAGGCCGAATCGTGCCGTTCCGAGCAAAATAGAAAAGTACTTTGTGTTGACAAGACCAAAGCAATAGGTTAAATCATAATGCCACTTATGAGCTGCAAGATCGAGATTGATGACGACTTGTTCGAATTGCTAAAGCAGCACGCTGAGCCTTTTGTGGACACTCCGAGCGATGTTTTGCGTCGCCTACTCAGCGAGTCAAGGGGGGTGCAGGCTAGACGTTTGGCGCCCACTGAAAGAAGCCTGCCTTCAGGTAAAAAGCCCGCTCGACGGCATAGAGCCAAGAGCCAGGAGGCCGACAGAAAAGAGGACATTAAGCGCCGCCGAGCACCCTCAAACGCCCTGTTGTCCGAGAAGGCGTATGAGTTGCCGCTGCTCGACGTGCTGGACGCGGCAGGCGGCAGGCTTCCCACGCGCGAGGCCGTCGCGGCGGTCGGCGAGCGCGTGGCGGATCAGCTCATGCCGATGGATCACGACGTCATGGATCAGGGGCAAGAGCGCTGGGAGAGTCGAGTCCAGTTCACCCGTTTGCGCCTCGTCGAGGCGGGTCTGCTTAAGAAAGATTCCCCACGTGGCGTATGGGAGATCAGCGACGCTGGTCGTGAGCGTCTCAAGCACAGCGCACCGGTAGCGGCGTGAGCGCGGCCACGGCGACCAAGGGTCGCGAGCGTCAGGAGAAGATCCTGCGAGCCATCTTCGAGGTTTCCCGCGGAACCACGCACGTCTGTGCGTACGAGGACATCGTCGTGCAAGCGTGGAAGATGTGGCCTGAAGAGTTCGGGCTGCGTGGCTACGTGCACAAGCACCCCGACTCTTCAGATCTCCACAAGCCGCTGTATGGCCCGCTGAAGCGCGAAGGCCTCGTGCGCAGCGCCAACAAGAGCTTCGGCCTGACCGAGCGCGGCCTGGCGACTGTCGAGCGTCTGCGCTCGGGAGTCGCGTCACGGCCCTCCGATCGCGGGCGGCTGGAGCGCGATCAAAAGGCTGAGCTGCTGCGGCTCATCGAGCGGCCGGCCCTGCGTCTGCTGCCGAATCCTGAGGAGCTGCTCGATACAGACCTTTATGACTTCTACGGCGTCACGGTCCGGACGAAGCCCGCCGAGTTCGCGGGGCGCCTCAATACCGTGGACACGGCGATCGACGCGGCCATCGAGGCAAAGGACCCGTCGATCGAGCTCGAGAAGGTCGCGATGGTCGTCGCTACTCGCGACGCGCTAAGGGCAGGCTACGCCGAGCTCATCTCGACCCGCTCTGCCGCCAAAGAGAAGACACGGAGCTGACGCCAATGCCGAACATCATGCCGCAGCCCAACGAGTTCGCCGACGAGCTCCTGGACGTTGTCGGGCAGGAGTTCAAGTTCGACCACGCCAAGGGTCTTGCTGAGTGGATCAAGAACTGCGCCGACGCTTACATCTGTGTCGGGGGTCTCCGACGACGAACAGGTGATCCTGATCGATCTTTACGAGGCCGTCCCTAAGCGCGACTCCACCTTCAGCGTGACTGACTTCGTGGGAATGACGCACGCCGAAATCACAGATGCGTTCAAACGCTGGGGAGACCCGCGCGCGGCCAAACGCGGGACCGCCAAGCAGACGCTGGGCGGACATGGCAACGGCGGCAAGTTCTACATGCGCCAGAGCTTCAAGACGAGCCAGTTCATCACGTACAGGAACGGCAAGCTCAACGTCTACGGCTTCAACAAGGACCGCAGATACGGCTTCATGGAGGGCTTTGAGGACCGCGAGATGTCCCTAGAGGATGCACTCGAGCACGCCGGCATAGACGTGGATGCGCTGCCCGAGAAGGCGCGGATGCGCCTCGGCGACAGCGGCGGCTTCACCGTCGTGACGGGAGAGAAGCCCGAGCAGTTCTCCGGCCGCGCGACGGCACGGAGCATCATTGAGAAGCTGCTCGCGCACCCGCAGGCGCGCCGCGTGATCGCGCGCGCGCCCGTGTTCGCGCGCTACGGCAAGGCGCGCGGCGAATACCGGTTGCTCGAGGTCCGCGACCCCGAGGGCCGCCCCGACTTCAACGTCACGCGGATCATCGAGGTGCCCGAGACGCTCACGGACGCCAACGGCGACGAGCACACATTCCGCGACAAGCAATATCCGGAGGCCTACCTGGAACTGCGGGTGACCAAGGACGCGCTTCGTTCCGGTGGTGGCGACCGCATCGACATCGCCGGCACCGTCGGGATCATCGGCTCCTACCCGGTGCACGAGTTGGGCGGCAACGTGCCCGCCGCTGCGGAGTTCATCTACGGCGAGTGCATCTGCTCGAAGCTCGAGGACCCAGAGGACGACCTCGTCAAGAACGACCGCGAAAAGCTCGTGGAGGGCGAAAAGAGCCGTGCGCTGCTGAGTTGGATCCGCGGGCAGGTGACGCTGCTCGCCGACCAGATCGCCGAAGCGGACGCCAAGGAGCGACGCGCCCAGGATCTGAGCCAATCCTCCGCGTTCAACGAGTTTCTGAACGAGTGGAAGAACAAGTTCATGCCCACGCTGATGAGCACGGTGTTCGGCGGTCCTGGCGAAGGCGGCGGCTTCGGCGGTGAGGGCTCTGGCAGCGGTGGCGCCGGGGAGAACGTGCCGACACCCGACGGGCCGCCCAACGACAGCGAGTCCGAACAGGGCTCAGGCGAAGAGGGCGGCGGCGGTGAGGAGGAACGAAAGGGGCGCCGCGCGCCGCGCGTGCTGCTCTCGAGCCAGAACGCCGATCCGCTCGATCCGCTCGGCGGCCCGGTCGACTGCTCGCCACGCCACCCCGCTGTCTATCAACGCCACCAGGACTTCCAGGAGGGCATCTACTGGATCAACACCAGCCGCCCGCTCGCGCAGCGCATCCTCGAGGATTACGGATCGCACAGTACGCGCTGGCGCGACTACATGTTCCAGCGGTACGTGGAGATCATCCTCAAGGAGTCGATCCGCGAGCTGGAACGCAAACAGGGAAGCCTCAACGCCGACCTGATCGACGGGCACATCGACAAGATCTACACCAGCATCCACGACCAGGCAGAGCAAGACCTGGCGGGCTTCCTGTTCGACGAGAAGCTCCAGGGTTGAGCGAGCGGCTCACACATATCGATCTGTTCTCGGGCGTCGGCGGGTTCACCCTCGGGTTCGAGTCGACCGGGATGTATGAGACGCGGCTGCTCGCGGACTCTGACCGCTCCGCGGCGGAAACCTTCAAGCGTAACCGTCCTAGGGTGCCGTTCTGGCCCAAGGACCTCAGCAGGGTTGAAGCGGACGAGCTACTCGGCTTGATCAAGCTCCGCGCCGGCGATCTGGACGTGCTGACGGCAGGGCCGCCGTGTCAGGGATTGTCGAAGATCGGCCCCCGGCAGCTCGATGACAAGCGCAACCTGCTGCTGCGCCACACCTGCGAGCTGATCGACGCGGTCAAGCCGAAGCTGGCGATAATCGAGAACGTGCCGTCACTGTTCTGGGATGGGCAGAGTCAGCTCTTCGAAGAGCTCAGCGACATGCTGCACCGCTCTGGCTACGCGCCGATCCCGGAGATACTGGAGGCATGGCGATACGGCGTGCCGCAGCTGCGCCGACGTCTGTTCATTCTCGTTGTGCGCGACGATATCGCAGCGTCCTCAGAACCGTTTCCCGAAGGCGATCAATCGTTGCAAATCAAGGCTCAGGATCTGATCAAGGCCGCTGAGGCGGACGACCCGCAATGCCCACGCGGCCTGTCTGTCGAGGAGGCGATCGGCGACCTGCCGTCCATACCGGCGGGCGGCGGCGCCGAAGCTGTCCAGTACCAGTCCGTGGGCGCGCTCTCCGATTACCAACGCGCGCGACGCGCCCGCGCGTCCCTGTTGTTCAACCACCGGGCTCGCTCACACTCGCCGGGGATGCTCAAGAAGATGGCGATGATCCCGGAGGGCGGGAGCAATCAGGAACTCCCCGACAATCAGCGCCTTCGCGCGGACCCCGATCGTGAGTACTTCTCCCAGGCTTACGGCCGCCTGCACCGTCACGGCATCGCGCAGACGATCACTACCTTCTTCCACAATCCAGGCAGCGGACGTTTCACGCACTACCGGGACCTGCGCGCCCTTACAGTGCGCGAGGCGGCTCGTTTCCAGAGCTTTGACGACAACTACATTTTCATCGGCAAGGCCGAGCAGCAGATGCGGCATGTCGGCAACGCTGTGCCCGTGCTGCTCTCAAGAGCGTTGGCATTGAAGTGCGCAGAAATCCTGGCAGGCGATGCGATCAACCCCGCCCTCGTCGATGCCGTCGCATGAGTCTCGGCCCGTGCCGCCTGCCCCTCCCCCTGTCGCCGGTAGTCTCGCCACGCGGCTGCAGCGTAGCCGCACCATGGCTGCCATACCGAGCAGCCGCACGTCGCTGGAGCAATGCTTGGCTTCGCTTCTGTGGGCCGACGGGCTACGTGGTTGGCGACGTTCGGCCAGGGTCGAGCGCACCAGGCCTGATTTTGTCTTCACCCGCACTCACATCGCGTATTTGTCGACGGGTGTTTCTGGCACGGTTGCCCGCAATGCTGTAGACGTCCAGCCACCAACGTTGCTTACTGGGACGCCAAGCTCGACCGGAACATGGAACGTGATGTCGAGCAGACCCAGAGACTAGAGGTCGCTGGCTGGACAGTCCTGCGTTTTTGGGGTCACGAGGTGGATCGTGACCCAGAGGGCTGCGCGCGGCGGATTAAGCTCGCGCATTTGGAGGCTAATGGTACGAGCTGAACTCGTCGCTAGCTGCCTCTCGGCGTGCCAGCGTGCTTACGAGCCCACGAAAACGACGCTCGTGGGATGACACCGCGGTAAATTAGCGGAAACTACGGGCCTCTCCCGAAAACGGCGATCCCGAGCCTGTCTGCAAATCGCCGCCTTTCCCAGTCGCCTCGGAGTCAGCTGAAAATCGTGGTGTCCCGGGTTCGAATCCCGGTCTCGCCATCGAGAAGTCGCTGCAAATGGCCTGGTTTTGTGGTTTTTTAGATAGCGATCGCTACCCTCGCCGGTCCGTTCGGGCGGCGAACCTTGTCGCCGGCCCATTGCCCGGCCCAAACCCTTGTCAATAGTGCCTGTTTGAGTCCCGCTGGTGCCTCTCCAGAAGCCTTGCAAACGGCTTGTTCAGGCGTCTACCCTGTCTGAGTGTCACGTGCGCACGGTGAGCCGCCCTGGGTTCCGAAGCTGTCGACGAAGCTCTCGGAGACGGCGTGACGGCGTAGGCGTCGCCGACGGTTTCGATCGAGCCGAGCAGGCCAGCGTCGTCGAGGGTCTGGGTGTAGTCGATCAAGGTGTATTGGGCGGGCATCTGAGTGGTGCACGAGTGCGACATCGGGCGCCCGCTGGTACGGCGCCATGCGCAGCGCGTCGAGCACCAGGTCGGTGCGCTGGTGCGCCATGAACTACCAGCCGACGATCCGTCCATCGACCAAAGATCGACCGGCTGCGTCCGACATAGGGGCTATAGAATCCCCCTTATGCATGACGTTGATCACGACGCGCTCTACAGAACAGCCGAGTCCCAGGCGGGTTACTTCACGACCCAGCAGGCGCTCGGGGTGGGCATGGATCGCAGCACCCTGCGCTACCACGCCCGCCCTGATGGGCGCTATGAGCGAGTTCGCCGGGGTCTGTACCGGCTTCGCCACTTCCCGACCAGCCCGTACGAGCATGTCGTGGCGGCTTGGCTTCCGCTGCGGGATGCCGGAGCCGTCGTCTCGCACGAGAGCGCACTCGAGCTCTACGAACTCTCCGATGTGATCCCGAGTGCAACTGATATCTCGCTGCCGCGCTCTAAGCGCGGCCAACGCCAGCGTCCGGGAGTCAGGCTACACACGCTCGAGCGCCCGCCGGAAGACGGCGAAATCCGAAGCCTCGTCGGCATGCCGGTGACAACACCAGAGCGCACGATCCTCGACGCACTTCAAGGTGGAACCCAGCTTGAGCAGATCGAGCTCGCCATAGCGCAGGCCGTGGATCGCGGGCTCACGACACCGCAGCGCCTGAGGTCGGCGGCTGCGTCGCGGCCAGCACGCACACGCGCGTTTATTGGTCACGCGCTTCACCGGGAGCCCGCATGAGGTACACACACGCGACAGCGTTCCGGCAATCGCTCGAGGAGCGGCTGAAGACCAGGGCACACGGTGACGGCGCTCAGCTCGCCCGCGACCGCAAGCGTGTGGCCTTCGACAGGCTGCTCGCCCGCCTGCGTGCTGTGGCCGACGGTCAGTGGCTGCTGAAGGGCGGGTTCGCCTTGGAGCTCCGCCTCGCCGGGCATGCCCGCGCAACGAAGGACATCGATATCGACTGGCAAGCAGACGAGGAACAAATGCCGGAGATGCTCATCGACGCCGCCGGACACGATCCCGGCGACTACTTCACCTTCGCTATCGAACGGACCAACACTCCCGCGGACCGTCTCGGTGGCAGCCACCGGTTTCGGGTCACTGCATCGCTCGCTGGGCGGCTATTTGAGACCTTCCTCCTCGACGTTGGCTTCCGCAGTGGAGAACGGCTGGCGGCTGACATCCTCACGACCGAGGCTCTCCTCGCCTTCGCAGAGATACCGCCCGTCGAGGTGCAGGCCGTACCGCTCGAGCTCCAGGTTGCAGAGAAGCTCCACGCGTACACCCGTACCTACGACGGCGATCGGCCAAGCACCCGCACCAAGGATCTCGTCGACCTGGCCCTTATTGCCGCGACCTTGACCGTCGATGCCGCGCTGCTGCGTGGCGCGATCGAAGCCGCATTCACCCTACGCGGTACCCATGTTTGGCCACCAATGCTGCCTGCACCGCCCCAGGATTGGGCAGTGCAGTACCGCCGCCTCGCGCAGGAAGTCGATGCGCCAGTCGATCTCGCCGCCGGACACGCCGAAGCGTCCGTCTTTCTCACTCCCGTTCTCAGCGGCGCCGTCCGCAACGGAACATGGAACTGCTCGCAGCAGCGCTGGCTGCCCAACAGGCCGGAATCATAGGGTTGCGGATGTCCGACGATGAAGATCTCGAGATCGCCATCGCCGACGCAGAGGCGCGCCTACGGGAGCTTGAGAGCGAGCGCACGGCTGCGGCGCGCGAGCTCAGCCCGTAGGGGCAAGCGCGGACGACCCGCGCTCGGTTTGGCACCTGCGAACGTCGAGTCAGTCAGGCTGGAGCCCGAGTTGCGCGACCAGCTCCTGGAGCGCGCGAAGACAGAGGGGCACCACGACCTCCGAGGTCATCCGCGAGGCGCGCAGCGCCTCCTGAAGGCGGCATAGCCGTGACGGGATTGGGCCACGCCTGGGTTTGGGCCACGCCTGAGTTTGGGCCAAGCCTGGGTTTGGGCCGGCGAACACAGCCTGCCGGCCCAAACCCCCAGGAATCCGCAGGGAACCGAAGGGATCTCGAGCACCTCGCAGAAACCAACGTACCTGCAAATTGGCTAGTTTCCGGCTCTGCGGCCCCACGACTGAAAATCGTGGTGTCCCGGGTTCGAATCCCGGTCTCGCCATCGCATTTTTTGCCTACACAGAGGCATGTTTTTGATCGTCGCCCGGCGCGCGATCTGGAGCCAAAATCGGCGATATTTGGCTTCCCGTCCCAATCGCCGTCCCAATCAGCCCGTTTGAGGCGGTCTCCTCGGGCGTGCACAGCTGCACGCGCGCCTGGCGCACGAGCTCGTCGAAGTGAGCGCCGTGATCGCGCTTGGCGCGCTGCTGCAGCTGTGCGTAGACGTCCATCGTCATCTTGCCACGCTTGCTGTCTGCGACTCGCAGGATTGGTCCGACTACACGGCAGTCGACCGGGCGACGGAAGATTGTCTCGTGATGCGCACGTGGATGCTTGCCCAGGCCGCTCGGCGCACGCAGGCATTCATCGCGAAAAGTGTCTGAAACGACGATAATCACCAATTATCGGCCTACCCGAAATCTCCCTACTCCGGCTGAGGATAGGTCCTATGTCGCGCGATCGGCTGGCGGGCGAACAGGTGGCTGAGAGATTACGGGTGAGGGCAGTGCTTCGACCGAGGCCGAACGTACGGCTCTAGCGTGTCGAGCTCAACGGCAAAGAAAAACTCGAATCCTCCGCAAGCTACGACCCATTCGGCAACCAGACATCCCTCACCGCGGCGACTTCGGGCGAAAGCGAAAAAGGCGGGGTGACGAGTCTCGACTTCGACAAATACGGGGTCAACCTCGAATGCGCCGTGCAGGGCACTACGAAAGGAGAAAGTAAATGCCCAGAACGGACCGAAAAATCAACGCTACTCACGACCAGCCTGTCCTACGCGGACAAAGAAAACGTGACCTCTCCCTCGCAGGTCGAGAACCCCGAGACCAACAGCACCAGCGGCTGCTACAACCTCGGCACCCCCAAAACCGGCTGTCCCGAATCCAAAGAAGCTACCGGACCAGCCGGAACCCTCGCGAAGGAGACCAACCCCCTCCCGAAAGAAAACGAACTGAAGTTCGAATACAACAAAACAGGCGTGCTGGAGGGCACTCTAAAATCCTCCACCGACGCCGACGGCCACACGACCAGCTACGAATACGATGAAAAAGGAAACCTGAAGACAATCACCCCACCGTTCGGGTCGGGACTTTACAAGACCACCATCACCGTCGACTCCGACAGCCGTCCCCACACGATCACGCAGTGCCTAGTCGAATCGTGCAGCTCGAGCGACGTCGAGACGATCAGCTACGACAAACTAGGCCGCATTACCGAAGCCGTCTACACCGGGCCGGTGCGACAAAGACCTTCAAATACGTGTACAACGCCGACGGCGACCCTGAAGAACTCTCAGACCCGGCAGGCAACACCACCTACACGTATGACGCCCTGAACCGTCTCACCGAAGAAATCCAGGGCAACGGCCCGAGCGCCACGTACGGCTACGACGAAGCCTCCAACCTCACCACCTTCTACGACGCCGGCGGCACAACCGTCTACCTCTACAACGGGCTGAATCAGCTCGAAGCGATGCACGAGCCGACCGGCAGCTGCACCGGCACACCGTCGAAATGCACCCACTTCGCCTACGAAAACGGTACGCTCGACAAGGTCACCTACCCATCCGGAGCGACCCTCAACTACACGCTTGAAGCTGCCACAAAACGCCCCACCGCGAGCACCGTCAAGAACCCGGCCGGCGAAACACTGCTCACCAACACATACTCCTACGAACACAAACCGCCGACACGACGCTGATCTACCAGGACAAATACACACAGGGCACGACCAGCAACATCACCAACTACGGATACGACGCGCTAGAACGGCTGCTCCAAGCCACCACTGAAGGCACGACCCCATCCCACTACGAATACGAACTCGACGGTGCCGGCAACCGCATGTGGCAACAGGTCAACACCACGGGCACAACCAGCGGCCCCGAAACGTTCTACGATTACAACAGCGGCAACGAGCTCGAATGCCGGATGAAAGCCAAAGGAGCCTGCTCAAAATCATCCAGCAGCGAGCTCGCTGGCTACACTTACGACGGCGTCGGCAACGAAACCGCGATCACAGGCTACAACGAAACCGGGAACACCAGTTTCTCCTACAACAATCTCCACCAGCTCAAGGACATCACCCCACCCTCCTCCGGCGAACAAGCCCTCACCTACCTCACCGGCGGCCAAAGCAACCTCATCACGGTCGGCTCCGTCGACATCCAAAACACCAAACTCGGCCTCGTCGGCCAGATCAACGAATCCGGCGTCAGCGAATACGCCCGAACACCAGAAGGCCTCCTCGTTGACGAGCACCTACCCAGCGGCAGCGACTACAACCCAATCTACGACGCGAACGGCGACATCATCGGACTGCTCAACAGTAGCGGCGCACTCGTGCAGACGATCCGCTACGGGCCGTACGGTGAGAACACCAGCGCGGGCGGAAGCCTCGCCTACAGCACGACTAACGACCCATTCGGCTTCCAAGGCGGCTACCAGGTGCCCGGCAGCGGTCTCTATCACTATGGCGCACGCTACTACCACCCCGTTACGGGCCGGTGGACGCAGCCAGATTCGGCAGGCCCGGAATCGTATGACTTCGCGGGCGATGATCCGGTGAACCAGGTGGACCCGACCGGCGAGATGGGTATGGCCGGAAGCGAAAAAACCGCCGCGGAAAGCACCGTTAGGTGGTGCGCGGAGCATCCACACGAATTTTATTACAACCGTGCAATATATGAACGGTGCGAGAAAGCCGGCGAAAAAGCGCGCCTTCCGGAAGACAATTGCCACGTTATTGGGACGTTTCTGTTCCTACTAGGGGCGCCAACGGGTGACGTGATACCCGCCGCCGCACGCGGGGTGCTGTGGGCCCTCGGCGGCGGGCAGCTCCTTTCCTGTTAGCTCGTGGTCTACGACTTTGTGAGTGTGTATGAAACGTAAACCCCCCGAACCCGCGGGAGTACAGCGATGGATACGCTGGCTGTCTCTACTGGCTTGGATCGGGTTTCTCATCAACCTACTATTCGGTCTTCACGGGGTGGCTAAGATCGGGCTAGCGGCATTCTTTTTGGCGCTTATACTCGCCGATATCTCTTACAGGCTATGGAGAAGGCGGGCATCACGTGATCCCGTGGAGCCAACGACCGGAGAATAGGAGCGGCGCTCTCGGTTTCACGGCCCCCGAGGCCTAGTTGACGTCCCCAGCCCACACGGGAATTGGACTGCGTAAGGGGCGGTGCTATCCGCAGGAGTGGCAGGGGCCGAGACTGGTCCATTCGACCTAGCGGCTGCGGGCGGCGGATATTTCTGGGTGGGCGAACGTCAACGAGACCGGTCCCACGCCAGAACCCGAAGCACGGTGAGTCGGAAGATTCGGTGTTTTTCTAGCACCTCGGCGACGTTGCGCAGCCGTGCACCATGTGTGGGAGACGCGCTTGTGGCGTGCCTCGTATGGCCCTGCTGGCACCGGTCGCCACAACCTGCGTCGCGGCTAGCTCCGGGGTCGGAACCTGTCAAGGACGCCCCTGCGGGGCCGCCCGCGGCGGGGCCTGACGGCCCGTCCTTGACAGAACCCGTCCCCTCCGCTGAAAGGTCACTCAGGTCGGCAGGGAGGACCCTGCCGACCTGACAGCGACTATCGATGATGGACAGCAGGTGGATGCCTGCCCACCTACCCCAACGCTTGTCGGACCGCGTAGGTCTACGAGCGGGCCCACAAGCGTCCAACAGCGCTTCCGGTCGAGCCTCGCGTTTCCGGCCTCGATCGCCCTGCGAGCGCGCTGTGCCTGGGGTTCGAGCCGACGAGCGAGATTCGTAGCGCTCGACCTCCTCTCCACTCGCTCAAGCCGAACTCGATCGGAACGGGTGACCAACCGCTGGCCGGACTACCGGGCACCGCTAGCCCTCGTCGTCAAAGGGAACGTCGACCGAGAGACGCTCGAAGTCCTCGGCGGAGGCGGGCTTGGTTCCCCTCCGGGCATGCAGCTCCGCCGCTGGGGTGATCGGCGGCTCGCTCGTCACGCCACCCTGACGATCCGGGACGACCTCATCGCGACGCCCAGCCACCTCCACGATCTCACCGACCGTCAAGTCGAGCCTCTTCATGGCGGTTGCCATGGATCAATGGTAGCCCTGACAGCGACGAGAGGACGATGCCTGCAGGAGCGCGTGTCCGGCAGGAAGCGCTGGCTACCCTGACGCTGGCACCCGATTGTGCCGCCATGGCCTCACGTGTCGCCGGCGTTTAGGACCAAAGGCCGACTTCCGGTCCTAAACCCCCTCGAAAAGACCGTAAATAGCCGCATTTCGCTTCGGCTGAGTCGCTCGGCAGCTACCAATAAAGATCCTCCAAATCGGCCGACTTCCACAGATCCTCAAGATCGGTTTGCAAGCAGGAGGTCACCGGTTCGCGTGTTAAGGCGCGCGGATATGACCCTGACGCCGACGTCAGAACCGCCTACGACCGTCTCATGGTTGGTGAGGGCGACGGATGCGTGGAAGATGCGCAAGCGGTCATCGAAGGTGCGTTCCGGCATTTCTTGCACAACATGTAATCGCTGCACTTGCGGCCTAGCCTAGCCGTCGCCCACGTTACGAGCGGAATTGTGTGTTCCTTACAAGGGGACTGCGTGAAGCCCCGGTTGTTGACGGACAACCGGGAAACCGCAGCCACGGGACTCTGCTACTAGCCGTGCGCGAATTCTTTCGCTTTCGTGGCTTTGACTTTCGCCCCGCCGATGGCTGTCGCGGCCTGGGCGGATGCTTCGTCGCTTTCCCCGCCGAAGACGGCAGAGTACAGCGAGGTGGCTTTACCCCCGGCGCCGCCGACGACTGCCGACTCTTCACCCGATGCGTCAGTGATCCTGCCCCCGAGTATCGCGGACAGCACACCCACGGCTTCGTTCGCAAAGCCGCCCACAGCTACGCCGTCGTGGCTGGTGATGTCAGATTCGCCGCCGATGGTCACTCCGCCGCCTGACCCTGAGTTGTGGTAGCCGCCGATGGCGTCGGAGTCACCGTTGGCGATTCCATTGCTGTTGCCCTGCACTATCCCGTCGTATCCCGTGTATTCGTCGTCGCTGCCGATTACGAGGTTGGCCGAGCCGGTCTGAGGGATCAATGTCGCTCCCTTGTTGAGCCCGATGATCAGGTTGCCCGTCCCGTTGATTTCCGAGTCTTCCGAGGCGAAATTGGTGATCTGGATGTTGACCCCCGTGAACCCAATAGTGGGCTTTTCGTCAATGCCTTTGGGGTTCCAGGTCATGTAGCTGAAGATTTCTTTTTCGGCCCCACCCCATCGCGTACTGCTTGGTGTATTCGGCTGCGCATGCACCTTTCGTCGGCGTGATGACCGCCGCAGCTTCGGCTTTCGGCACGCATATGACGACAGGGAAGGCCACTGCGGGCGCTGCTGTGACGAGGAACGCGGCCACGATGGCCGCGACGATGATGCGTTTCATTTGTCGCTCCCTTTCCGTTGGTTTCCGGTTCCGGCATTTACCTATCGCCGGCCACAGGCTGACCGACTATCCGGCCCGTTCCGACTTATGGAAGCCACCCGAGGTGCCCGAGCGAGCCGAGAGACCAATCAGCTTCGCTTCGATGTTCTCGATTGACGAGCGCACGACGGGACCGAGTGCAGAGCGGTGTGTCGCGCAATCGGCAAACACGCGTCGGGCGGAACAACAGGCGACTGTAGGGCGCGAGACGTCTGAGGATGGGACGGTCATGTAGGCAGCAGCCTGCCGACTGAAGCCATGATGGGCTGGGTGGAGGGCGCGATCGCCGCTGGCGTCAAGGCCCTTCGTGCGGGGCGGCCCCGTGGGCGGGCCTTGACCCCGGCTCAGCTGGACCGTGCGCGCTGGCCGGTCGGGTGGTGGTAGCTACGCAATGAGGCGACGCCCCAGAGCGCTCTCACGCCGACCGTGACTCTGAGCGGCACACCCGCATAGACGGCCTGCCCAGGTCCCGTGCGAGATCTGGCGGCAGATCGTCGTTCCCGCCGCATATGGGGCAGATGCCGGAGAAGCCCTTCTTGCCGGCTCGGCTCCATTCCTTCAGGCGTCGCTCGAGCGTGGGAGTGCCATCCCAAGTCTGCGCGACTGTGAGCTTGAGACCCTCCGCGATTGCCTTCCTGGTCTCGTTTGCGCCCCAGCCAAGCCGATGCTGGCGGTATCGGCGTTCAAGATCGCTGGAGAAGCCGAGATAGTGCTGACGGTTTTGGTTGGTGCGCCCAGAGAAATGCACAAGGTAGATGACGCCGCGCGCGTTGGGAGCCGGAAACCCATTCGTGGACATGGCCACGAGCGGTATTGACTCTTTCGCCAGACAGCGTTAACTTCCCCCAAAAGAACGATTGAGTCCACAGTGTGGACCCGAGTGGTCGCCTCCACTTCCCGCAGCGTCGTCAGCCAGTTTTCGCTTCCGTGGTGAGGGCCTTACGGGCGAAGTCGTCTGCTACGGCGAATGGTGCGGGGTTCTCGTTGGCGGTTGCGGCGCGTGCGGCGAGGTCGTCGTAGAAGGAGTTGGGCAGCGTCGTGGCGTTGGGCTTGGCGCCGCCGTCGACGACCACCACGCGTTTCTCGTGTCGCTGCCAAAGTAGATAGAGGCGGTAGAGCATCTGTCCGTGTCTGTCGCGCGCCTCGTGCAGGTGCTCGCAGGCGCCGTGCATAGAGTCATGCGAGCTGGTGTCTCTCCACTGGTCGGGTCCGGTGCTGCGCACGGCATCGACGATCGCCAGCAGTTGCACCCGCACGGCCGGCGGTTGGCCCAGCAAGAAATCGAACGCGGGTACGGTGCGACGGCCGCCGTCGGTCTTTAGCAGCCACTCGACATCCCAGAGCACGGCTTCACACTATCCAGACAACCAGTCGAAAATGGACGATTCCGAGCGCCACAAAGGTTGTTGCATATATGCCACAGTCATGCTACCCTCAAGCGATGACCACGCAGTCCGCCCACGAGAGCGCAGTCAACGCACTGCTGTCCGACCCCGAGCGTGCCG
>DATBYJ010000085.1:0-6134 GCA_036513795.1 Solirubrobacteraceae bacterium
GTTGACGGTTGCGACCGCCAAAGCGCCCGCCACGACGGCCTCTTTCACGGTGTTGATCTCGCGCCGATTGCCACTAGTAACAGCCTGCCACAAGCAGTGATATAACAGCGCTCGGTGCTGCGCACTTATCTTCCGGCGATCGTATTCCTCGTTCTTGGTGGGGCGGTGGGCGGCGCGTTCGCGGTGCTGAACTCGGTCATGGGGCCGCGGCGCGCGACCCCCCACAAGCAGGACCCATACGAGTGCGGGCTTCCGTCTGAGATCAAGCGGGGCCTACGGTTTGGCATCAGCTTCTACCTGATCGCGATGCTCTTCATACTGTTCGATATCGAGGTCGTCTTTCTCTATCCGATAGCAATCGAGCTACGCGCATACGGCAGCTTCGCGTTGGTCGAGGCGATCGTGTTCATCTTGCTGCTGTTCGTTGCGTTTGCCTACGTGTGGCGCAGAGGAGCGTTGGAGTGGCGATAGAACGCCAGCCACTCGGCCCGCTGGGCGCAGGCGGCGCTGCCGACCTGCGCGTGCGCTCGCTGAACTCGCGACAACTGCTGCGCGGCGGGGAGATCGAGGGCCCAAACCCCTCGGCGCACCTCGAGGGCGCCGACTTCGAACGCTATGTGGAAGAGAGCGTCCTGACTACGACCCTGGACAGGGCAGTCGCATGGGCGCGCTCGAACTCGTTCTTCCCGGCAACGTTCGGGCTGGCGTGCTGCGCGATCGAGATGATGTCGATCGTGGCCGCGCGCGTGGACGTGGCGCGTTTCGGCTTTGAGGCGTTTCGCGCCTCGCCACGCCAGGCAGACCTTTTGATCCTCTCGGGCCGCGTGTCGATCAAGATGGCGCCGATCGTGCGCCGTATCTACGACCAGATGCTCGAGCCCAAGTGGGCGATCTCGATGGGAGCTTGCTGCAGCTCGATGGGCGTGTTCAACAACTATGCGCTCGTGCCGGCTGACAAGTTCATGCCGATCGACGTGCACGTCCCCGGCTGTCCACCGCGCCCGGAGGCGCTGATGCACGGCGTGCTGAAGCTGCGCAAGATGGTTCAGGATGACCCCGACATGGGCTGGCGCGAGCGCTACGAGGCGCGCGGCACCGAGGAGGTCGTGCCGGAGCTGGCCGCAGCGACAGCGCCACCGGCGGCGGTGAAAGGGATGGGCGAGGACTCCATCCAGGACGCGGCCGGTGCCTGACGCCACCGGCCTCGAGCTGATCGCCCAGGAGCTGCGCGACGCACAGGGCGAGAACGTCGTCACCGACACGACGTTCTTCCGCAACCAAGCAACGCTGAGCGTCGCCCCGACATCGATCCGGGCGGTGCTCTCACACCTGAAGGGCAACGGCTACACATTCCTGGCGAGCGTGCACGGCGTCGACTACTACCCGCAGGAGCCGCGTCTGGGCGTCGTGTACGAGCTCTTGGACATGAGCAGCGTGGACCGCATCGCGGTCAAGCTGCGCGTGCCGAGCGACACCCCCGAGGTGGAGTCGGTGACGAACGACTGGCCCACCGCCAACCACCAGGAGCGCGAGGTGTATGACATGTTCGGGGTGATCTTCCACGGACATCCCGACCTGCGGCGAATCCTGATGCCAGAGGACTACGAGGGACACCCGCAGCGCCGTGACTTCCCGATCGGCGGCGAACCGGTGATCTTCACGTTCAACGAGGGCGACTCGCACCCATCGGGCAACCATCTGAGCGGCACAGGCAGTGTGAGGTCCCCCGAGTGAGCTCGACCGAGCAGCCGACGATCTCCGAGTACCGCAGGCGCGAGCAGAGCATCACGCTCTCCCCTCTCGAGGAGCAGCTCGGGGAGGTGGAGGGTGACGGCACCACGCAGGAGATGCTGACGCTCAACTTCGGACCCCATCACCCCGCCACCCACGGCGTGCTGCGGCTGCTGGTGACGCTCCAGGGCGAGCTCGTGCGCGACGTCAAACCGGTGATCGGCTACGTCCACACAGGCATTGAAAAGACCGCCGAGGACAAGTCCTACTGGAAGGTCATCCCAGTGATCGAGCGCATGGACTACCTCTCCTACTACTTCAACGCACTGGCGTTCTGCGGCGCAGTAGAGACACTGGCGGAGGTGGAGGTACCCAAGCGCGCCCAGTACCTGCGCGTGATCCACCTGGAGCTCAACCGCATCATGTCCCACCTCGTGTGGCTGGGGACGAGCGCGCTGGATCTCGGCGCGATCTCGATGTTCTGGTACTGCTTCCGTGAGCGCGAGAAGATCCTCGACCTGTTTGAGATGTCCTCGGGGCAGCGCATGCACACGCGCTACTTCCAGATCGGCGGGGTGATGGAGGACATCCCCCGGGGCTTCGAGGAGAAGCTGCGGACGTTCTTGAAGGAAATGCCCTCGCGCGTCGACCAGTACGGAGCACTGCTCAACCGCAACGAGATCGTGCTTCAGCGCCTGCGCGGCACCTGTCCGCTGGATGCGGAGACGCTGCTTTCGCTGGGGGTCACCGGCCCGCTCTTGCGTGCCGCAGGCAACCCCTGGGACCTGCGCAAGGCTGCGCCCTACTCGTCGTATGAGGACTTCCAGTTCAAGATCCCCGTGGGCACGCACGGTGACAACTACGACCGCTTCGCGGTGCGCCTGGCGGAGATGTACGAGTCGGTGAAGATCGTCGAACAGGCGCTGGATGGCCTGCCCGAAGGGCCGTACATCACCGAGGACCGCAAGGTCGCGCTGCCGCCACGCCACGAGCTTGCAACCTCGATGGAGGCGCTCATCCACCACTTCAAGCTCGTCACCGAGGGCATGCGCGTACCGCCGGGAGAGGTGTACTACCCGATTGAGGGCCCCCGCGGCGAGCTCGGCTGCTTCGTGCGTTCCGACGGCTCCTCCAAGCCCGCACGGGTGCACATGCGCGACCCCTCGTTCGTGAACCTGCAGGCGACCGCGCCGATGGTCAAGGGCGCGTACATCGCCGACATGATCGCCACGCTCGCGATGCTGGATCCGATCCTCGGAGGAATAGACCGTTGAGTACACCCGAGGACTTGATCCACGTAGCCGAAGAGCTGGAAGTCCGTTCAGCGGAGGCCGGGGTGCGGCTGCCGGTCACGCGTTTCGCCCACGGCTCGCGCGTGCCCGGCTGGGACCGGGCGGCGGACCTGGAGAAGGACCCTGCGGAGATCCCCGGGGTGGGCGGGTCCCCATCCCCGGAGGTGCCGGCTGACCTGCGCGCGGAGATCGAGGCACACATGGCCAAGTACCCCGACCGCCGCTCCGCCGCGCTGCCAGCGCTGGCGGCCGCACAGCGCGTGCACGGCTGGTGCTCGCCGCAGGCACTGGAGCAGGTCGCATGCGTGATGCAGGTGACCCCTGCCTACCTGGACTCGGTGGCGACGTTCTACGACATGCTCGACACGACGCCCGTGGGGCGCCACAGCGTGTACGTGTGCACGAACATCTCCTGCTCGCTGTGCGGCGCCGATGAGCTGTACGAGGCGGTCCGCGCCGCGGCCGGCGACGATGCGGAGTTCAACGTGCGCGCGTTCGAGTGCCTGGGCGCGTGTGACATCGCGCCGATGGCCTCCGTCGACGGCGTATACGTGGGGCCGTTGAGCATCGACGATGTGCCGCAGCTACTCGAGGATGTGCGTGCGGGCCGACCGGTGCTTCCCGAGAAGCAGCTCGCGCGACGGCTGGTCGCCGACCCCCACGCCAACAGCCAAGAGTTTCCGTTGCACCCAGCTGAGGGAGGAGCGTGAGCATGGCCGCAGCGGCGCCACCGATCTTGCTGTTCACTGACATCGACGAGCCTGGGCTGAACACCCTGGAGGTGTACGAACGCCGCGGCGGCTACCAGTCGCTGCGCAAGGCTCTGAAGATGACGCCCGAAGAGGTACTCGAGCAGCTCAAAGCATCAGGCATCCGCGGGCGTGGTGGCGCGGGCTTTGCTATGGGCACAAAGGTCTCGTTCCTGCCCAAGGGAACGATGGACAAGTACCTGGTGTGCAACGCGGATGAGTCTGAGCCGGGGACGTTCAAGGACCGCGAGCTGATGCAAAAGACGCCGCACACGCTGATCGAGGGGATCATCATCGCGGCGTACGCGGCCGGGACGAACCGCTCGTTCATCTACATCCGCGGCGAGTACGTGCTGCAGGCGGACATGCTCGACGCGGCACTCCAAGAAGCGCGCGACGCGGGCTACATCGGCGAGAACATCCTCGATTCGGGTTTGTCGCTGTCGCTGGTCGTCCACCGCGGCGCCGGCGCCTACATCTGCGGTGAGGAGACGGGCCTGCTCGACTCGCTGGAAGGCAAGCGCGGCAACCCACGCTTGAAGCCGCCGTTCCCAGCAGTGCAGGGCCTATATCAGGGTCCGACGCTGATCAACAACGTGGAGACGCTGTCCACCGTTCCCACGATCATCGGCATGGGCGGCGAGGAGTACGCCAAGCTCGGCGTGGAGACTTCCACCGGAACGAAGCTCGTGTCTGTGTCGGGGCATGTACAGCGTCCGGGCAATTACGAGATCGAGTTGGGGATCCCCTCACGCGAGATCATCTACGGCCTTGCCGGCGGTCCACAAGTGGGTCGCAAAGTCAAGTGCTGGTTCCCGGGCGGCTCATCCTCGCCGGTGCTCAAGGAGGACGACCTCGATATCCCCTACGACTTCAACTCGCTCGCCGGCGCCGGCTCGATGCTCGGCTCGGGGGCGATCATCGTCATCGATGACGCCACACCGATCCTCGATGTCGCGATGAAGGTGGCGAAGTTTTACCGCCACGAGTCCTGCGGCAAGTGCACCCCCTGCCGCGAGGGCACCAACTGGACGGTCAAGATGCTCGAGCGGATCGATCTCGGCGAGGCCACACCGATGGACCTCGAGATCATGGCCTCCGTACAGGAGCACATCATCGGCAACTGCCTGTGCGTGCTCGGCGACGCGATGGCGATGCCGATCGGCTCGATGATCGCCAAGTTCAAAGACGAGTTCGAAGAGCACATCGAGGCGGCCCGCATGCGCCGCAACCTGAACGTCGGAGGCATTTAGCGATGCCGCGCCCTGAAGCACGGATGATCACGTTCACGATCGACGGCCGCGAGGTGACGGTGCCGGAGAACACGATGCTCGTGGACGCCGCCAAGCAGGGCGACGTTGAGATCCCGGTGTTCTGCTACGAGCCGAAGCTCGGCCACCCGGTGGGCGCGTGCCGCATGTGCCTGGTGGAAATCGAAGGCATTCCGAAGCTGCAGACCGGCTGCTCGACGCCCGTGAAGGACGGCATGGTCGTCTACACGGAAACCGAGCGGGTTAAGACGGCACAGCAGTCGGTGGTGGAGTTTTTGCTGATCAACCATCCGCTGGACTGCCCCGTGTGCGACAAGGGCGGCGAGTGCCCGCTGCAGGACATCACCTTCGGCTGGGGCGGTGGCATCTCGCGCTTCATCGAGCCCAAGCGCCACTTCGTCAAGCCGCTCGAGCTCTCACCGCTGATCGCGATCGACCGCGAGCGCTGCATCCTCTGCTACCGCTGCGCGCGCTTCTCCCAGGAGATCTCCGAAGACAACCAGCTCGTGCTGCTCGAGCGCGGCGCGCACTCCTACATCTCGACGTTCGACGGCCATCCCTACGTCGCGCCGTTCTCCGGCAACATCGTCGAGCTGTGCCCCGTCGGCGCGCTCACCTCGCGCCCCTACCGCTTCCGCGCGCGCCCTTGGGACATCGAGGACGCCGGCTCGGTCTGCACGCTCTGCCCGGCCCAGTGCAACGTCCCCTTGACCGTCCGCGACGACCGTGTCCTGCGGGTCCTGGCGCGCGAGAACGACGAGGTCGATGACGGCTGGCTGTGCGACGCCGGGCGCTTCGCCTACCCCGCGCTCGGCGGCGACGAGCGGATCACCGAGCCTTTGCTCCGCGACGGCGGCGAGCTGCGCCCCGTCTCCTGGGAGCGCGCGCTCGAGGCCGCGGCTTCCGGACTCAAACGCGCCGGTTCGCGCACGGGCGCAATCGCCGGTGGGCAGGCGTCCAATGAGGAGGGTCTGCTGCTGTCCCGTCTGTTGCGCGAGGGCCTGCGCTCGCCCCACCTGGACTCGCGCCGCGCGGGCACGCTGCCGCTGGAGCTGCACCGCGCGCTGTCCGACCCCGCGCTGCAGGCGCGC
>DATBYJ010000086.1:0-3788 GCA_036513795.1 Solirubrobacteraceae bacterium
ATCGGGGAGACAGGATTTGAACCTGCGACCGCCCGGCCCCCAGCCGGGTGCGCTACCAGACTGCGCCACTCCCCGTGGCCTGCTCCCATTCTATGTTGCAGAACGTTCGCGCGCGTAAACCGTCCGGGTCTTATCGGAACATATGTTCGTGTCAGTCGAGCTCAGGGCATGCGGGCGTTGCGGACAACGCAAGCCGGCGGCGGAGTTTGCGTGGCGGCGAAAGGCGCGCGGCCAACGCGACAATTACTGCCGGACCTGTCGGGCGGACTACAAACGCCAGCACTATTCCGCGCACCGCGAGCGCTACGTCGCGAACGCCGCGCAACGCAAGCGGACCACCGCCATGGAGCGAGCCTCTCCTCGACGAGATCAGCAAGTGCGAGGTCGTTTGTGCAAACTGTCATCGTCGCCGTACCGCCCTGCGAGGCGGATTCGCGCGCGCGGTGGTAGCTCAACGGTAGAGCCTCGCCCTTCCAAGGCGATGATGCGGGTTCGATTCCCGTCCGCCGCTCTCTGTTGTGTCTCGGGACATGCTGGACGCGTGTCTCGGGAGATGGTGGACAGTTTAGGGTTGTGTGAGGGGCTGGTAGTTGCGGGTGGGGTCGAGTGTGAGCTCGCGGATGAGTTGGCCTTGGAGGTCGATGACGCGGATCTGCTGGTCGGCGATGAGGAGCTTGATCGTGCGGCCTTTGTGGGCTCTTCCTAGCCCGATTTTGTAGAGCTTGCTGTGGTAGCGCAGGCTGACCTTGCCGGTCTTGTCGACCTTGTCTTGGCGGACCCGGAAGTGGGTGGGTGCCGGGGAGGCGCCGTTGCTGGGTTTGGCCTTGATGCGGTTGCTGTAGGCCTGGAGTGGTGTGCGTCCGTCGAGGGCTCTGTGGGGGCGGATGTCGTTGTAGTAGTGGACGAACGTGTCGAGCTGGGCTTGTAGGTCGGGGAGACTGTTGGCGGCGGGTTGCTTGGCGAGGTAGCGCTTGAGTGTTTGGTGTAGGCGCTCGATCTTGCCGCAGGTCTGTGGGTGGTAAGGCCGTGAGTTCTTGGAGGCGATCCCGAGACGCTCTAGCTCTGACTGCAGCAGCACCTTGCCGTGGCGGGGGCTGGCGGTGAACACGGCGCCGTTGTCGGAGAGCAGCGACGCGGGTAGGCCGTGCAGGGCGGCGGCCTTGTGGAAGCTGTCCACGACGTCCTGGGCTTTTGTGGTGGGGTAGGCGTCAGAGACGAGGAACAGGCGGGAGTGATCGTCGATGAAGTTCAGGATCTCTGCGTGCTCACCGGCTGCGAGCTGCCAGTGCGTGATGTCTGTTTGCCACGTCTCGTTCGGCAGGTCGGCTTGGAAGCGGATCAGTGAGCAGCGGGGTCGCTTCTGTGGCTGGGGCACGATCAATCCCTCTCGTTTGAGGATTCGCCAGATCGTTGCCCTGGAAGGGACTTCCTCGATGCGTTTCGCGAGGTGGTAGGCGATCGTTGCTGCGCCGGCGTCGTGGCCGTCCGCCTGCAACTCACGGCGCAGCGTCACGATCGCCTGCACGACCTCGACCGGGGTCTCATGCCCGCAGGAGCGTGGCCGGCGGGAGCGCGGCTCGAGCGCCTCATAGCCCCCAGTGCGATAGCGCTTGATCAGCACATAGATCCAGCTCTTGCTGATCCCGTGCGCAGCCGCGACCTCTCTCGCGCTGCGTCCCTCCAACAACACCGCATCCACCACATACCGCGCCAACCCCATACCAGCCGCCTTTCGTAGGCGTCCAGCATGTCCCGACACATCAGTCCACTATGAGCCGCAACCACACACCCCCCTCTCCGTCTCAGTTCTGGCCGGCCCTCAGGTTCCGGAGCCTGCCTCCCGCACGCAGGACCCCGGGCGCATGGCGCGCAGCCGTCAACACCATCCGATCGCCAATGCGAAACCTACGGTTCTGGTCCGGAGGGAGCAGTGGCTCTGTCTGCTCGCCGACGGCAAAGAGCTCCCACCGCCCAGGTATGCCTTTGAGCTCGTGTTCACCGCATGGCCTGAGCACGATGCCCGACCCGGTGACGAGATCCTTCACTGTACGGGACACCAGTACTTGCCCGCCTCCGGCATGCCCGCTCACCCGCGCTGCGATGTGGACGGTGACCCCGGCTATACCATCGGCCAGTAGCTCGCACTCCCCAGTGTGAAGTCCAGCGCGGATCTCTACGTCGATCTCGCCGGCACCGGCAATGATGCGCTCGGCGCAGCGAATCGCTTGTGCCGGCCCCTCGAAGGTGCTCAACGAGCCATCTCCGATCATGTCGATGAGCCTTCCGCCTGCAGCGTCGACCTCGCCACGAACGAGCCGCGTGTGCTCGGAGAGGATGCCGCGCCAGACGCTGTCACCAACCCGTAGGGCATGTTCGGTTGAACCGACGATGTCCGTGAACAGCACCGTCCTGAGGCTACGCAGCGCGCTTTGCTCCTGGACCGCGCCGAACATGAACTTCTCGGCGCGCTGCTCATAGGCGGCAAAGAACTCAGCCATGCTGCCGGTCGCCGGCAGCTGGTCGAAGGTTGCGTTCGGCAGCAGCTCGGCCACTTGGCGCATCACTCCTTCGGGCAAAGTGTGTCCTTGCGAACGGAGAGCCAGCACAGGCGCCTGTACCAGCGGCAGAACATCACGCACATCCGCCGCGAACGTTGCGGCGTGGATCGCCCTGACGATGCCAGGGCTCCCGGCTGCGCGCTCCAGCAATCCCCACAGCCGCACATTGCTCCGCGTGGCAAGCGAAGGCATCTGCATCCGAAGCGACTCGCCGGTGCCCCAGCGGTCATGCACCCGCTCCCACGCGAGCTCATAGGCAGCGAGCTGCTCTGGCCCGGCCCATCCGACCAGGTCATCGAAGGCCGCCGACCGCCAGCCCTGTACGAACGGGTTCCAAAGGACAAGCCCGTCAACCCGCTCGGGATGCTGGGCGGCGAAGACCAACGCTCCCAGGCAAGCGTCGAAGATCGCGAAGATCGTCGCCGCCTTGAAGTCGCAGGCGTCCATCACACCGCCCAGATCGGCGGCGCGCTCCTCCAGCGTGGGGACATGTGCAACAGGGTCCGACAAGCCCTGACCGAGCTGGTCGTACATCACGCAATCCTCCTGGTCGGCCGCTCGCATGAACGAGTCATAGAGCGCCGGGTCCGTCCAGGAGAGGTCCAGGTTGCCCACCGCCGGCCCGATCGCCACGATGCGGCGACTCCCTTTACCCCACCGCTGGTAGGCGATGCTTCCTCTCTCGCCCACCACATACCTGATGGCTGGTGCCTCCATGGGCAAGCGATCCTAGACCCCGGCAAGCACCAACCGCTGCCCCGCGATCCCGTTCAGCCGAAGCGGCGCGCGTGCAGCCGTTTGATGCGCTCCGAGGCCGGGGCATGTTTCGAGAATTCAGCCAGGGCAGTACACGAGAGGAGGCACGCGCGAACGTCATCGACGCCCTGCGGCTCATGCTCTCTCCCGAGCCCAGCGAGGCGGGCGATAGACGCGAGCGTGAAGCGCTGCATCTGACGATCGCTGCATGAAGCGGCGGGATCTGGAGCGCCACCTACGCGCTCATGGGTGCCGGCAGATCGATGAGGGCGGCAACCATGCACGATGGGCCGGCTCGCAGGGCGAGCGCTCAGCCGTCCCGCGCCACCGCGAGATCGACTACGGACTGGTGCGCAAGATCTGCCGCCAACTCCAGGTGCTGCCTCCGACCGGTGCCCGTTGATGCTGCTCAGCCAAAGCGCTGCGCCTGTAGCTGTCTGATGCGTTCCCAGGTCGGGTCATGTTTCGAGAGTC
>DATBYJ010000087.1:0-9348 GCA_036513795.1 Solirubrobacteraceae bacterium
CCCATCGACAGGCCCTTGCCGTAAAGAACCCACCCGTCGTTTACGCGAGGCGGCCCGATGGACTATCAACAGGCCTGCAACTCGCGATTTCGCCGGCTCTGACGGCCCGGAGATCTCAACCAAAGGCAGAGACGATTCACCGGACGAGGCAAGCTTCGCTGCTCATCGGTCGTACGCGCCACCACGTGGCTTGACGGCCGTCACCACGATCAGGCGAGCATCCTGGTCCAGGCGGATGATGGCTCGCCAGTCACCGATGCGTAGACGCCACTCGCCTCGCCGTCCCTTGAGGCTCCGTACGTCGCCCGCCGGTAGACGCTCGATCGCCGCGAGGATGCGCTCTCGTTCGTTGCGAGGGAGCTTGCGCAGCGCCTTCGCGGCGGTGGGCGCTATCACCGCGTCCCACGAGGGCAGTTCAGGCGTCAGGTTCGGGCTCCGCGCGCAACTCGGCTACGGTAATCGCCTCGCCCCGCCGGTAGGCCACCCAGCCCTCATCGGACGCCTCGCGATCCACTCCGGTGTAGGGCTCGTCATCGAATGGCGCAGCCTCCAGGGTCGCGACCATCGGGTCCTTGGCGCGGGTCAGCAGGACCCCGGCGGCGTCCACGCTCTCCTCCGGGAGCTCGTCCACAAGGCGATGCAGCTCGGCTCGAGTCATGACCTAAACGTAGCATCGAGGCTCGAGCCTAGGACGGATCAGTACCGACGACGCACGCAGAGCTACAGGGCAAAGTCCTCGATCATCCTCGCTTGCACAACGGAACGAGTCAATCCCCCGCCATTCGGATCGACGATCTATCCGGCCTGCGCTGAGTCCCCTGCCTGCGCCGTGCCGTCCTCACGCTCAGCTTGCACGAACACGGCGCTATGACGGGACACAAGGTCGAAGTACAGCAGCGCTGTCGCTAGCGCCGTGAACACCAAACCGACGAGGACGCCGAGCGTGACCATGATCGCGGTCGCCGCAGCCGTAGGAAGAACCCGCAGTCCGCGGGCCGCGATGCTGCGCAGACGCGGGGTGCGTTCAGCGCGAACCTCCGCCACCGCATGAATGTGCAGCGCCGATATGAGTGGTGAGATCAAGAAGACTGCGAGCAGGGGGTTAACAGCCAGCCCGCTGTTTTTCGCCAGGGGACCGGACCCGGTGGCGATGAGTACCACGAGGTCATACGGGACGATCACGCCTAGAGCCAGCACCAGGAACAGCAGCGGGTAGCGACGGTAAAGCGCGAACGTCTTCGCGATGATCGCGTTTACCGGCTCGGGCTCGCGCAGCGGCTCCGCCGGTGGGCCCCCGCGCTCGGAGCCGACACTCAAGCCTTGAAAAGGCTGCGGTCTCTTCGCCTCGCCAGACACCCGAACAGTATCGACAGCTCGGCGGACGGCCAAGTTCGAGTCTGCGCACTCCAAGCCGGGTTCACCGGGCGATACAGGCCTCGACGCTCGAGCTACAGGGCGAAATCCTCGACCATCCTCGCTTGCACAATGGGACGAGTCGGCCGCCCGCCACCAACCTCCAGGTCTGGCAATACTGGATATACTCTGGCCATGGCAAAGGTCATGTTGTCACTTCCTGATGATCTTCTGGAGCGCATCGACGTGCAGGCACGTGCCAGGCACGAGAGTCGCAGCGGCTTCCTGCGCGAGCTGGCTGAACGCGAGCTGGCAGTCAACGCCAGCCAGGAGCGATCTGGAATCCAAGCGCTGCTCGGCGATCCGGTGTGCCTTGGCGGCGATACGACAAAGCTGATCCGCCTCGATCGCCGCTCACGTTGATGCTGCTGCTCGACGCGAGCGTTTGGATCGCAGCTGTGGACTCCGAGGATAGGTATCACACCGCAGCCCGGGCGCTCGTTCTGGACCCAGCCAGACCGCTTGGCGCGCTCGATCTCACGCTGTATGAGATCGCAAACGTCGTGGGGGTCGTCAAGCGACAACGCGAGATCGCAACACGAATTGCCCAGACGCTGCTGAAGCGCGGTGAAGGCGCGCTCGCACGAGTCGACGAGGCGCTTGCCGAGCACGCAATCGCGCTAGCCATAGAGCATGGACTGACCGCCTACGACGCCGCCTACGTTGCCGCCGCTCGCATGCATTCATGGACACTCGTAAGCGCTGACCTCAAGGATCTTGTCAGGCCGGGCCTTGCGGCAGCCCCCGACGATCCGTAGCTATAGAGACGCGTCTGCTCAGAAGCAGATCTCAGCTGGGTCGAGAAACCTCTATGCCAACGGCCTGCGCTGCGCCCGCCAGGCGATTGTCATAACAGTAGAGGCGCCCGAGCTCGTCACCGAGGCTGAGGACAGTCGCCAGGTGGAGGGCATCCAGCGAGCGAAGCTCGATCGGATCCAGACCAGCGGCCGCCTCGAGGATCACGCGATCGAGCGGGATGAGCGTGACAGCGGTCAGACCAGCCCGCGCTCGTCTGGCGGCCAGCTCGCCGTAACGCCGTGCCGCACGTATCCCCTCCGCAACGAGCAGCGTGCTGCTGAGCAGCTCTCGACCGACAAGCTCACGGCGCAGCGCAACGCTCTCTGGCTCTGAGCGCACCAGCTTGATGAATGCCGACGTGTCCAGATAATCCGGCAAGCGCGCTAGAGGCGCTCACTGCGCAACTCATCGAGCACCTCGCCCGAGGGTGGACCGGCGATCGGCGTCGGCAATTGCTCCACAACGTCAAGCAGGCTGCCCTGGCCGCGCCTCGCTCCACGATCAGCGACCAGACGGTCCACAGCCGTAGCGCGCCCAGGTGCGGGGGTGAGCTGCGCAATCCCGTGACCTCGATCGGTGATCAGAAACGACTCTCCTTGGCGAGCCCGCTGCGCGTAGCGGCTCAGATTCTGCCGCATCTCGCGAATGCCAACGAACTCCATGTGCGTCATTGTAGCGCGCTGGTTCGAGGACACTACCGTGGTCGCAAGCCGGCCGCCTCCGCGTTTCTAGGTCTGCTCCAGCTCCGCCTCCGCCTGCTCCAACCATCGCTCAACGTAGGCGTAGGTGTCGGCGCGCAACCGCGCGACAAGCGCCGGGAAACGGGTGCCGCTCGACTCGAGCGCTTCGGCGAGCGGCAAGATCTCCTCGCGGGTATGAGTGGCGACGTCGCTGACGCGCTCTCGCAAGCGGCGCACCAGTGCTAGCTGATCCTCCTCGGCCAGCGCATCGGCGAAGAACAACCTCAGCACGCCTTCATGGCGGAACTGGGTGGGCGCTTCGCGTGAAGATCGCAGCCAGGCGTCCATCGCCTGCTCGCCCCGCTCGGTGAGCTCATATGCGAACCGCTCGCGAGCACCTTGGGGGTCCTCACGCCGGATCAGCAACCCCGCCTGCACCAGCCGCGCCAACTCTGGATAGACCTGCGCCAGGGACGTCGGCCAGAAAAAGCGGGTGGAGACATCGGAGATCTTCTTGATCCCGTATCCCGACCGGACGCCGAGACGGACCATTCCCAGCATCAGGAAACCGGAGGGCGTGAGCTTCATCGTTCGCGCGAATCGAATCGCGGGAACCGATTCCACGAGACCTCTTGCCAGGCAATGACATATCTGCTCCGATACATAGGCGATGTCATACAGGAGAACAACGGGCAGCACAAGTGGCGTGGGCAGACGAAAGCCGACCGCCCAGGCACGAAAGGAGATACACGCGAGCGAGATACCCGCGAGCGCACGCGCGCTGCTACTGGCTGGCGGCACCGTGCACGTCGCCTACGGCCTTGGGTCTCTACTCACACCCGAGAGCATGGTCTCAGCGCGCTATGCGCCTGACACACACAACCTGGCGGACCCCAGGCTGCTCCTGCGTGCGTTCGGCGGTCACCTGCTGCTGTCAGGTTGTCTGACCTTCGCTGCCATGCGCTCTCCTCGGCAGGCCCGCTCGGCGGCGTTGCTCTGCCTGCTGATCAACAGCTTCGACGTGACCGCCGCCATCCTCGAGCTTCGCGCCAGGGGTCAAAGCGACCAAACGGTCAAGGGCGGGATCGCTCTTTCAGGCTCCGGGGTCGTCACCTTCGCCGCCGCCCTGCTTGCCCTCTCTTGGGCTTGAATGTCGGGCGGGGCGGGGATGATCGCGCCTGGGGCGATGCCGCCTGAGCTTTCGAGGCCTGTGCCTTCGCCTTCTCCGACTGCGGAGAGACCGCCGGATTCCTCTTCAAGCTGCCATGCACCGCTGGAGGCGATCGGGCCGGCGAACATGCAGACAGCCACGAAAATGGCGACCAGGCCAGTTGTGAGGCTGACGCGCACGGCCAAAACTGTACCGATACATCGCATCGGCCCGCAATGCTCACGCCACCGGCTGCAACGCTCCCACGGACTCCAATTCGCCGACACGTGCAGCGGCGGCCGGCACGACATCTGGGACGACCTCGACCTGACCGATCTCCGGCCAGGGCGGCCCGGGCCAGCTGAGGTAAAAGCCCTGGACCAGCGATACGCCGAGATCGCGGACAGCCTGCAGCTCTGCTGCTGTCTCAACACCCTCGGCCACGAGCAGACAGCCCACCTGCTTTGAGTAGCCCACCAGCGCGCCCACCAGCGCGGCGCGATCGCTGTCGCTGTCGATGCCGGTGATGAGCGAGCGGTCGAGCTTGAGATAGCTGGGCAGCACAGTGGTGATCTGACGCAGCCCGGAGTAGCCGGCACCCATGTCATCCACCGCCAGGCGCGCGCCGCGGGCGCGCAGCGGCTGGATCGCATCGAGCAGCTGCATGTCGCTGTGAACGAGCGTCTCCTCGGTGATCTCGATGATCAGCCCGGTGAGCTCGTCCGGCAGGCTGTCGCCGGCGGCGTGGAGCATCGCCATGGTGGCGGCTTCGAGCAGCACACGCGCAGACAGATTCAACGACACGCTCGTGCCATGCGGCCTGCAAGCGAGCAGCTCAAGGCCCTGGCCTACGCACGCGCGCTCGAGCGCAGCGCGCTCCCCCAGCTCATCGGCAAGCGCGAACCAATGCAGCGGGCTGCTGGCATCCTGTCGCGGCTGACCGAAGCGCGCGAGGGCCTCATAAGCATGCGCCCTACCGGTGCGGATGTCTACGATCGGCTGGACGACCATTTTCAGGCCTTCCCCGTTGATCAGCCGCGTGAGCGCGTCGCGGGCGCTGGCAGTCTCCTCGGCACTCAGTCGCGTGGGCGCTGCGTGCGCGACAATCGGCTCCTGCGCGACCGGCACAGCACGGTCTGACATGCGCGCGGCGATATCCCCCGCCAGCAGCAACGTCTCAGCGTTCTCAGCTTGTTGTCGTGCCTGCGCCAACAGGTAGTTGAGCTCGCGCGTGAGCCTGCCGCAGGTGAGCAGCAGTCCAAGCACCGCCGCGCACATCGCGGCGTACTCGCCGCCCAGGTGCTGCTCGCGGATCACGGGCAGCGCAAGCGCGCTGAACACGATCAGACTGCCCATCCAGTGAACCCGCCCACCACGGGCCATCACGCCGCTGGAGATTGCCACCAGCCACAACAGGCTCAGCGTGGTCACATGCTGGTCGCCCAAGCCGATGATCAGGATCGCGGCAAGTCCCGCGAGCGACTCCTCGACTTTCAGCCATGCCGGGCGCAGCGTCACCAGCTGCACGATCGCCGTGCCGAGAATTGTGAGGAAGCCGAGCACCCCAAACAGCGGATACGGAAGCAGCGTTGGCCACACGAGGATCAGAGCGATCCCGGCCACGCCCATCGCGATCCTCGTCCTAGCAGCAGTCCGCCGTGCACGCATGATGTGCTCGTCGGTCTCTATCGGAACTGCGGGCTGGAGCAGGGGCAGGGCCATCCACGTCAGCTTCGACCCATCTACGCTCGCTACTTGAGCCCTTGGATCTTCTTTCGACCTGTCTCTACTTCTTGAGGTAGCCAGCGCGCTGTAGGTCGCTCCGCGCACTTCGTGCCTGCGCACCAGAGTTGCTCAGCGTACGGCTGTATTTCGCCGACTTCGACCGCACGATATCCAACACGGCGCGGTTCTGCTCAAGTGTGCGACCAATCTTCTGCCGATCGCTCTTTAGTCTCTCGAGGTCCTCAGGTGGCATCTAATTCCCCACTTTCTTACCTTCCATCGTATCGATGTGGTCAAGTAGCGCACCAATATGCCCGTTAGCCTCAGCAAGGGTCCTATCGCTCTCCAGCACTCTCCGCTCAAGACCTTCGATCGTCTCCAGCGCTTCGCCGAGGTCGCTCTCTAGAGCAGCCGCGCTTTCGTCTACGGTGCGGTCATTTTTGCCAGCTAGCGCACTACCGGCAGTCGCCACCATCCACCATCGCGGGGTGAGCGTGCGCGGCGTGGGCACTGGGCGCGAGCCCGAGCTGCAAGCCAATGCGCTGCAACAGCCCGATGAGCTGCTCGCGCTCGGGGGCGCTGAGATCGGCGCACAGGTCGTTCTCGAGCCCGGCGGCGAGCTGGAACGCGCGCTCGAGCAGCTGCCGGCCGGCAAGCGTCAGGTGCAGCTCGCGGGTGCGCCGGTCGAGGGGGTTGTGCCTGCGTTCAAGTAGCGAGCGCGCCTCCAACGCGTCGACAAAGGCGACCATACGGCTGGGGGGTATTTGCAGGCGCTCGCCGATGGCCTGCTGGGACTGCCCTTCGGCAACGCTTACCGCGCGCAGCAGCGCGAACTCGCGCGGCTCGAGCTCGAGCGGAGCGAGCGTTTGGCGAAAGCGCCGGGAGACGGCATAGCCGATCGACGAAGCCAGGAAGCCGACGCTGCGAAACGGCGTCCCATCGGCGCCCGCAGCAGGTATCGGCTCGAGCACGTGGGCGGCGCTCGAGGCGCTCGCTGCGGCTACGGCGGTCGTCTGCCCACTCCCGGTCTTCACACTACGATCATACCCCAGCAGAAAGATTTATGATATAGATCATTCTGTTCGGAACGATCCTCCCCCATGTGAGTGATCGGGCGATCTTCGGCCGCGATGAGTTACAGGCGGATGCGGGGTCTTAGATGTCGACTGGCATCCATCGTGCGCCCCCGACGGCGTGGAAAGGAACTTGAGATGGCACGGGTGACTAGCTGGGTACTGTCTCACAAGCGCATGGTGGTGGCGTTCTGGGTGGTTGTGACGCTCGTTGGGATGGCGTCGGCGAGCTCGGCGACGAAAGCGCTGAAACAGAAGTTCACAGTGCCAGGCAAGGAAGGGTGGGTTGCCAACCAGCAAATCACGAAGGACTTCCGTGGCACTGGTGGCAACGGCGCGCCGCTGCTGGCAGTGGTGACGCTGCCGCCAGACAGTGCGGTTGACTCGAGCTCAGTGCAGACAGAACTACAAGCGCTGGAAGCACGCATGGAGCGCACGCTTCCGGGCGCGCGCATGGCGAGCTACGCGAGCACACACAACCACGCGTTCGTGTCGAACGACGGCCATACGACGTTCGTGATCGCCTACCCGCCGCCGGACCCGAAGCAGGCTTTTGAAGACAACCCGGAAGCGGCAAAACACGCGAGCGCGGCACTGGCTGGCACGACGGTCGCTGGCGCACCTGTGCACCTGACTGGCTTTGACGCGCTGTCGGCGCAGAGCGGCGGCGGTAACGGCCCTGGCGTGCTCGTGGAGGCGCTGCTGGGTGGGCTGGGCGCGCTGTTGGTGCTGGCGTTTGTGTTCGGGTCGTTCCTAGCGCTCGTGCCGATCCTGATGGCGGTGGTATCGATCATGACGACGTTCCTGGTGGTATGGGGCCTCACGGCGATCACACCGGTGTCGCCGATCGTGCAGTTCTTGATCGCGCTGATTGGACTGGGCGTGTCGATCGATTACTCGCTGCTGGTGGTGGTGCGCTGGCGTGAGGAGCGTGCACATGGCCTGACGGGCGAGGCGGCGATCGAACGGGCGATGCAGACTGCGGGCCGGGCGGTGGTATTCAGCGGCACGACGGTGGCGATTGGCCTGCTAGCGCTGGTAGCGCTGCCGCTGCCGTTCCTGCGCTCGGTGGGCTACGGCGGCATGCTGATCCCATTGATCAGCGTGATCGTGGCGATGACGCTACTGCCGGTGGTGCTCGCGAAGCTAGGCCCGCGTCTGGACTGGCCACACGTGCGCAACGACGACAAGGCGAGCCGCGCGTGGACTAGTTGGGCGAAGCTGGTGGTGCGCAGGCGCTGGGTGGCAGCGCTCGGCGCGGCACTGGTGCTGGCGGCGCTGGTGGTAGCAGCGTCAAGCCTGCAACTGGGGATCTCGGACGTAAATACGATCGCCAAGCAGGGCGAAGCCAAGCGCGGCCTGGTGGCGCTCGAGCAATCTGGGATCGGCGCGGGCGTGCTTTTGCCAAACGAGATTCTTGTGCGCGGCTCGACCTCACCGGAACGTGTGGCACAGGCGCTGGCAGCGGTGCAGGGCGTGCACGGCGCGGTAGCCCCAGACTCGCCGCAGTGGCGTCACCCAGGGGCTGCGGTGGTGGACGCGTTCACGAGCGCAGACGCGTCAACATCAGCGGCGCGGAGCACGCTCGATCGCATACGCGCGGCGGCGCATGCAGTGAGCCCAAGCCTGCAGGTAGGCGGACTGCCATCGCAGAACAAGAATTTCATTGAAGCGGTGTACGGCAACTTCCCGCTGATGATTGCGCTGATCGCGTTGATCACGTTCGTGCTGTTGGCGCGCGCGTTCCGCTCACTGCTGTTGCCGCTGAAGGCGGTGATCTTGAACGTGGTGAGCGTGGGCGCGGCGTGGGGCGTGCTGGAGCTGGTGTGGCAGAACGGCCACGGCTCGAACCTGATCTGGGGGATCGCTGCGACGGGATCGATCACGTCGTGGATTCCGCTGATGGTGTTTGCGTTCTTGTTTGGCCTGTCGATGGACTACGAGGTGTTCATCCTGGCGCGCATGCGCGAGGAGTACGACGCGACAGGTTCGACCGACACGGCGGTGATTCGCGGCATCGGACGCACAGGACGCCTTGTGACAAGCGCCGCGCTGATCCTGTTCCTGGCGTTCGTGTCGCTGGCGTCAGGGCCGGAGACGGAAATCAAAGTGCTGGCGACGGGCCTGGCGGCGGGCATTCTGCTGGACGCTACGGTGATCAGAGCACTGTTGGTACCGGCGGTGGTGTCGCTGTTTGGCAGCTGGAACTGGTGGCTACCGCAGATGCCAGCAAGGTTGCTGCGGGTGGAGCCATCCCCCTCACCCCGCCCGACCAGCGCCAAACCGGCGACCGAAGGAGCGATATGACCGCGGACGGAAGCATGGGCGACAACGGCATCGAGGTTGACGGGCTGGTCCGCGACTTCAAGGGCGGCGTGCGGGCGGTGGACGGGATCGACCTGCGGGTGGCGCCTGGCGAGATTTATGGCTTCCTGGGACCCAATGGAGCAGGCAAGTCGACCACGGTGCTGATGCTGACGACGTTGCTACCGCCAACGGCGGGAAGCGC
>DATBYJ010000088.1:0-23561 GCA_036513795.1 Solirubrobacteraceae bacterium
CAGGTGATCCCAATCGCCGTGTGTGGCTAGCAGGCCGCTGGGAGCTGGGAACTGCGCCTGCTCCAGCAACGCCGGCAGCGCGTTGAGCTCGTCGGGGAGCACCGGCGAGTCAATCACGAACGTCTCGCCGCGCGGCGAGCCTTCGCCGTCCTGAGCGGCACCCTGCTTGAGCTCGTGCTGCTCGAACCCGCCCTGCACGATCACGCAGTTGACCTGCAGCAATGCGCTCGTGACCACGAGCACATCGCGGTGGAGCGACACGGCCCGCACGGGTGGGCGGCTCCTAATCCCCGGCTAGGAGACGCCGAGCAGCTTGGCGGCCTCTTTGAGGTTGGTTACCTCGGCCGTGGGCTTCTTCTGCGAGGAGTCGAGGGTCTCCTTGTTGCGGTTGACCCAGATCACGGGCACGCGCTGTTTGATGCACGGCGCCACATCGTGGTAGTGGCTGGCTGCCACGTGTACCCAGCCGCGCTTGCCGCCCATGCGCCGTGCGCACTCGGTGAAGTGCGGCAGCTCGGGCTTGTAGGAGCGCACCTGCTGTGCCGTCACGACCAGGTCGAAGTCAGTGGCGATGTGACGGCGTGTCTGGCCCAGCAGCTTGTCGTCGATGTTCGACAGCAGCCCCAGCTGGTATTTCTTGGACAGCTTCTGCAGCTGTACGGAGGTCTCCTTGAACGGCTGCCAGCGCTGCACGGAGTCGGGCAGGAAGCCGGAGCGGGAGGGCTCGAGCGCCCAGTCGAGGCGTTTGGCGATCTCGATCGCCGTGCGTCGCAGGACCTCCGCGTAGAGCTCATATGAGCCGCCCTCGATTTCGCGGGAGATCTCGTGGAACATCGGCAGCAGCACGCCGCGATCGATCTGCGCGCCGTCGCGGGCGGCCTCCTTAGCGAAGGCGTCGTAGATCCCGCTCTCCCAGTCGATCAGCGTGCCGTAGACATCGAATGTGACGAAGGTGATGTTTTTGGGGATTGCCATCGGCGGGCATTATGCCCTGCCAGGCCTCCTCGGCGCGGTGCGCTACCCCTAAATGGGTCTGCTGCACGCAATCGCCCAGCTTGCGTTAGAGTCCCGCGCCGCTAATGGACCTTTTGGAGTACCAGGGCAAGCAGCTGTTCGCCCGTCACGGACTGCGAGTCTCTTCGGGAGAGCCCGTCACCAGCGTCGAGGACGCGGTGGCAGCGGCGGCCGCGATCGGCTACCCGGTTGTTGTCAAGGCTCAGGTGCTGATCGGCGGCCGCGGCAAGGCCGGCGGCGTCAAGCTGGCTGCCGATGAGAGCGAGTTGCGCGAGCACGCGGGCAACATCCTCGGCATGGACATCAAGGGCCACATCGTGCGGAAAATCTGGATCGAGCACGCCTCGGATATCGCCTCGGAGTACTACGCCTCGGTGTTGCTCGATCGCTCGGCCAAGCTGCCGCTGGTGATGTTCAGCACCGAGGGCGGCGTTGACATCGAAGAGGTCGCCGAGAAAACGCCGGAGAAGCTGATCCGCCACCACGTCGATGCGCTGCAGGGTCTTTCCCGCGATGAGGCGCTGCAGATCGCCACCGACGGCGGCGCGGACGCGGACATTCGCGAGGGAGTCGCTGACGCGCTTGTGGCGCTGTATGAGGTGTGGCTCGAGGAGGACGCCACGCTGGCAGAGATCAACCCGCTGATCGTTACGCCCGAGCGTGAGGTCAAGGCGCTCGACTCGAAGGTTTCGCTCGACGGCAACGCGCTGTATCGCCACCCCGAGAACCAGGGCCTGTCTGACAGCGAGAACGAAGACCCAATCGAGCGTCGGGCTAAGGAAGAGGGTGTCCAGTACGTAAAGCTCGACGGCGACATCGGCATCCTCGGTAACGGTGCGGGTCTCGTGATGTCCACGCTTGACGTGGTCGCCCAGGCGGGTGGCTCACCTGCGAACTTCCTCGACGCGGGCGGTGGCTCGAACGCGGAGAAGATCAAGCAGGCGGTCGACCTGCTGCTCGCCAACGACGCGGTCAAAGCGGTTCTGTTCAACATCTTTGGTGGCATCACCCGCTGCGACGAGGTCGCCACGGGGCTGATCGCGGCTTTCGCGGAGATCAAACCGTCGGTGCCGTTCGTGGTGCGCCTCGACGGCACCAACGACGTCGAGGGTCGTCGTTTGCTGCAGGAGGCCGCGCTGCCAAACGTGCACGCGGCCAAGACGATGAACGAGGCCGCTGAGATGGTCGTGGCTTTGGCCGCAGGCAAGAGCGTGGGAGCGGGAGCATGATGACGCGAGAGGTGATCGGCTAGATGGCTGTCCTGGTAGACGAGAACACGCGCCTGTGCGTGGCCGGCATGACCGGCCGCGAGGGCAGCTTCCACACGCTCAACAACCGCAACTACGGCACGAACGTGGTGGGAGGCGTGACGCCGGGCAAGGGCGGCCAGGACGTCGAGGGCATCCCCGTGTTCGACAGCTTTGAGCAGGCTGCGGCCGAGGCGCAGCCGAACACGGCGATGATCTTCGTACCGCCGCGCTTCGCCGCGGACTCGATCCTCGAGGCGGCAGCGGCGGGTGTAGCGCTCGTGATTGCAATCACCGAGGGCATCCCCGCGCACGATGAGCTGCGCGTGTACAACACCCTGAAGCGTGATTATCCGGGCACGCGCCTGATCGGTCCGAATTGCCCGGGCATTCTCTCCCCGGGCAGGGCCAACGTGGGGATCATCCCCGCATCGTTCTTCAAGGCTGGCAATGTCGGCGTGGTGTCCCGCTCGGGCACGCTCACCTACCAGATCGGCAACGAGATTGCCCAGGCTGGCTTTGGCTGCAGCTCGATTGTGGGCATCGGCGGAGACCCGGTCCCCGGATCCTCGTTTGTAGACGTGCTTGACCTGTTCGAGCAAGACCCTGAGACCGAGCTGGTAGTGCTGTCAGGCGAGATCGGCGGCTCAGCCGAGGAGGAGGCCGCGCAGTACATCGCCGAGCACATGAGCAAGCCCGTGGTCGCCTACATCGCCGGCTTCACCGCCCCTGCAGGCAAGCAGATGGGCCACGCGGGCGCGATCGTCTCGGGCAGTGCGGGCACAGCCGCCGCCAAGGCACAGGCCCTCGAAGCGAAGGGCGTGCGCGTTGGGCGCACCCCCACCGAAACCGCCAGCATCGCCGTGGAGGTCCTCGGCGGCGCGTCGCTCGCGGCTTCCTGACCCGACCGCCCGCTGTTTGCGGCCGGTACGCTAGGCCCAATGGACGCGGACGTGGCAAGAACGCTGGGTGAGCTGGAGCACAAGCTGCACGAGCTGGAGCGCACCCTGAGTGCGCTAAGCCGCGAGGGCCTCCACCCCAGCCCGGACATCCAGCCGAGCGAGGGCAGAATCGTGGATGAGATGGTCGAGACAGCCCCTGTGCCTGTCGAGCCACCCGCGAGCAACCAGCCGGCCGCACCCCGCGTGTCGCGGCCGGCGTGGCTGCAGCAACGCCCGGCTCAGACCCCCACGCGAACCCCACCGCAGGGCGCGCGTTCCCCCCTCCCGCCGAGCGCTGCAGAGCTGTTGCGCTTTCGCGAACGGCTGGAGCAGACGGGCCGCGACCTGACCCATGACTACGACAAGCTGCTCGGACGCCTATCCTACGCCGCTGTGCCAACTACGAGCGGACCCACAATTTCCTTCGCCCGCGGCGCCCCGTCGCTTGACATCGTCGATGTAGACGGCCTGCGTGACGCGGCGGTGCGCGCGTTTGAAAGCGACCCCGCGGGCACGACGGCATATGGGACGTCGATCGGCTATCCGCGCCTGCGCAGCTGGATCGCTGACCGCCATGGCGTGGAGCCGGAGCGGGTGCTGGTGACGAACGGGTCGATGCAGGCGGACGCGTTCCTGTTCGAGCAGCTCGTGCGTAAGGGCGACGAGGTGATTGTGGAGCGGCCGACGTATGACCGTACGTTGCTGTCGCTGCGAAGCCGCGGCGCGCGGGTGCACGCGGTGGAGCTGCAGCCGGATGGCATCAACACGGACGCCCTCGCTGGGCTGCTCACGGCAGGCCCGAGCGCGGCGCGCCCGACGCTGGCGCACATCATCCCCAACTTCCAGAACCCGGCCGGCTACACGCTCTCCTATGAGAAGCGCAAGCAGCTGCTGGAGCTGGCAGCGGACCACAGCTTTATGGTGTTCGAGGACGACCCTTACGTGGAGCTGCGCTTCAGCGGCGAGACGCTGCCAACGATGCTGTCGATGGACCCTGAGCGCGTTGTGTATGCGTCGTCGTTCTCAAAGACGGTGTGCCCGGGCATCCGCGTGGGCTACCTGGTCGGCCCCCCGGACCTGATCGGGGCTATCGCTCAGCTGGCGACGAACACGTACATCTCCCCGAACATGGTTGCGCAGTCGATCGTGTACGAGTTCTGCGCTTCGGGCGCGATCGAGCGCTCGATTGAGACCGTCAAGGCGGCGCTAGCCGAACGGGCGCAGGCGCTGGCAAATGCGCTGCGTAGCGAGCTCTCAGACGCTGAGTTCGAGATCCCGCAGGGTGGCTATTTCATGTGGGTAACGCTGCCGGAGGGCACGGACGTGGGAGCGCTGTTCAAGGCGGCAGCCGACCGTGGGGTGGCGTTTGTGAAGGGCACCGACTTCCTGCTGGAGGGCGGCGAGAACACGTTGCGCCTGGCCTACTCGGGTGTGACGCCCGAGCAGATCGATGTGGGCGTGGCGCGGTTGGCTGAGGCCTACCGCTCGCTTTAGCCTGCGGCGCGTCGCCTGGCTGCTCCGGGGACGGACTCGCGCGAGCGTGTGGCGGGAGCTCGTTTGCGCTTGCGAGCAGGCGCGACGGCGCGCACATGCCCGGTGGCGCCGGAGGCGACGTTGAGCAACAGGCCCATGGCGGCGAGCATCACGATCAAGCTGCTGGAGCCGTAGGAGACGAACGGCAGCGGCACGCCGGTGAGCGGCGCGAGGCCGAGCACTGCGAATGCGTTGAGCACCGCCTGGGAGACGATCAGCGTGGTCACGCCGACGGCGATCAATGCGCTATAGAGGCTGCGGGCGGCCTTGGCTGCACGCAGGCCGGCATAGGCAATCAGCCCGTAGAGGAACAGCAGCGCGAACACGCCGATGACGCCGAGCTCCTCGGCGATCACGGCGAGGATGAAGTCGGTGGGCGCCTCAGGTAGGTAGAAGATCTTCTGCACAGACTGCCCTGGGCCGACGCCGAGGAACCCACCTGAGCCGATCGCGATCTGTCCCTGTACGGCTTGAAAGCCGCTGGATGAGGCGTGTGCCCAGGGGTCGATGAACGAGGTCAAGCGGGCGCGTGCATACGGACGGGCGATGGCGTACACGAGCACGAGCCCGGCCACGGTGCCGACGATCATGCCGAGCTTGCGCGGCGGGATCCCAGCAGCGACGAGCATTGCGAGGACGGTGAAGGCGATCACCATCGCGGTGCCCAGGTCGGGCTCGCTGAATACGAGCACGCAGGCTGCCCCTACAACCACCAGTAGCGGCTTTGCGAGGGTGCGCAGATCTTGTACCTGTTGCGGGCGCTTGGCGAGCAGCGTCGCGACATACAGCACCAGCGCTAGCTTCATCAGCTCGGAGGGCTCGAACTGGAGTGACCCGGGGCCGATCCAGCGTCGTGCGCCATTGACGCTTACGCCGACGTGCGGGATGTGCACGGCGAGCACGAGCGCGAACGACGTGAACAACAGCGGCGCGGTGATGCTGTGGACTTTGGCGACCCCGTCGCGCGCGAGCATGCGCATCAGCACGAGACCGATCGCACCGTAGATGACGAGCTTGATCAGGTAGCTGCCCCCGTAGCCGCTGCCTTGCAGCAGCGATGTGGCAGAAGTCGCGCTGTAGACCATCACCGCGCCGAACGCCAGCAGGCACATGGTGGCGGTCAGCAGGATGCGCTGCTCGAGCGACTGACCGTTCCTTGGCGCTGCTGGCATCCGTGCTCACTTCGACGCCCGCGCGCGGAAGCCTCCAGCGCTCAGCGCCCGTAGCGCTGACCGAGCACGAGCTGCTCGGGAAGCGCGGTGCGTACTGGCGGTGAAGGATCGGCGATCACTGAAACCGTCTCGGCGACGCTCACGGTGACGGTCATGAGCGTGCCGGCATCGGCGCGGAGGCCGACATGCTCGTCGTCGCGCTCGGCGAGCGTGCCCGTCAGGCCTGGCTCCAGGCCAGATGCCTTGAGGTAGTGCAGGAGATCCTCGGCCTCGTTCTCGAAACGCAGCACACGCACCTTCGCGCCCACCTCGACATCCGCGAGCGGGACGCCGGCAAGGCGCGCGCCGGCCACTATGGGGTGGCCGTGAGGACAGGTCTTGGCGTCGCCGATGGCGGCGAGCATGCGCTCCTCGAGCACGGGCGACATGGCGTGCTCGAGCCGCTCTGCCTCCTCGTGAACCTCATCCCAAGGCACGCCGAGCACGTCGGTGAGGAAGCGCTCGATCAGGCGGTGGCGACGGACGATCCCCTCGGCGTGCTGGGCGCCGGAGTCGGTGAACGCGATCGCCCGGTCGGAGCCGCGGGTGATGTAGCCGTCGCGCTCCAACCTTCCGACCATCTCGTGCACGGTCGGCGCGGAGAGCTGCATCGCGCGGGCGATGTTGGCGCCGGTCATCGGCAGCCCCGCCTCCTGTAGCCAGAAGAGGATCTGCAGGTACTCCTCCTCGGCAACTGTCGCGGTACTGGCACTGTCCTGGCTGCTCACGAAGGTGATGCTAATGGACGCCTCGCACCGCGGGCGCTCAGCTGGTGGTATGGACGCTCAACTGCCGCTGCCGGCGCTCAGCTGTACAGCTGCTCGTACGTGCACTGCAGCGGCTCCTTGTCATCGCGCCAGCGGCGTAGCTTGGCGCCGTGGCGGATGCGCCCGGCTGCGACGTGGTCGAAATCGATCTCGACGACGAGCTCGGGGCGCAGTGCGACCCACTGGAGGTCCTTGCCGGCGCTCCAGCGGCTGGGGTCGGCGGAGCCGCGCTCGCCGGACTCGTACGCTTTGAAGAATCCGACGAGGCGTTTCTTCTCGGCGACGCTCAGCCCGGAGCAGTGTCCGACCACACGTAGCTCGCCGTTGTCGTAGAGGCCGAGGATCAGCGCGCCGACGGTGTTGGGCTCCTTGCCGGGACGCCAGCCAACGATGACGGTGTCGATCGTGCGCACGCGCTTGACCTTGGCCATGCCTTTGCGCTCGCCTGGACGGTAAGGCGCGGAGCGTTCCTTGGCGATGGCGCCCTCCGCGTGCTGGAGCCACCCGGCTGCCTCCCGCGCGCTGGCGACGGTCCGCATCAGCTCGACTGGGGCCTGGGCGAACGCCTCACCGGCGAGCAGCGACTCGAGCGCGGCGCGGCGCTCGCTGAAGGGCAACTCCAGCAGCGAGTCGTGCTCGTGGGCGAGCAGGTCGAAGGCGACGTATATGGATGGAGTTGTTTTTGAGAGGAGTTCGATGCGCGATACAGCGGGATGGATGCGCTGTCCGAGCGCGTCGAAGTTCTCGTGGCCGTCGGGGTTGCGGACGACGATCTCGCCGTCCAACACATAGCGACCTGTGGGAAACTCGAGCTCGGGGAAGTAGCGCCCGAGCGGCTTGCCGTTGCGCGACTGCAGGAATACCTCCTCGCCGTCGACGAACGCAATGCAGCGAAAGCCGTCGAGCTTGACCTCGTAGCAGTAGTCCTCGCCCTCGGGCAGCTCCTTGCGCGAGAGCGCCAGCTGCGGCTTGAGCGGCGGCTCCAGCGGCAAGCTCACTGGCTCGTCTCCTCGCTGCCCGCGTGCCCGCCATCGGCCTGTCCCGCGTCGCCATCGGCCTGTCCCGCGTCGCCGCCGGCCTTCGCCCTGCTGGGCTGCACGCGCTTGGGCTCGCCTTTCTGCTTGCGGAAGTGTGGTGGCCAGGGGGCGTCGCCGAGCCCTTCATGCTCGTCGCGGGCGGCGAGCTCGAGCAGGCCGTCGAGACGACCAGGATGCTTGTCGATGCCTGCGGACGGATCGCCACGCTCGCGCAGGCGCGCGGGGACGGTCCTGAGCGTCAGCTCGGCGGGCTCGACGTCGGCGACCTCGTCCCACTCCAATGGAGTGGACACGCGCGCGTCAGCGACCGCCCTGACGGAGTAGGCGGAGGCGACGGTGCGGTCGCGGGCGTTTTGGTTGTAGTCGATGAACACCCCTTGGCGCTCCTCCTTCCACCAGCGGCTGGTGGCGCGGCCGGGCATCCGCCGCTCGACCTCGCGGGCGAGCGCGAGCGCCGCGCGGCGTACTTCTTCAAAGCTCTGCTCGGGCTGGATGCGAACGTAGATGTGGATGCCACGCGAGCCAGATGTCTTGGGGAAGCCGAGCAGCTTGTGCTCGTCAAGCACGTCGCGTACGCCGAGTGCCACCCCGCGGACCTCAGCAAACGGAACCCCAGGGCCGGGATCGAGATCGACACGGAGCTCGTCGGGATGGTCGAGATCGTCGCGGCGCACGGGCCACGGGTTCCAGTCGATGACGCCGAGGTTGACGCCCCATACGAGGTGGGCGCCGTCGTTGGGCACGAGCTCGCGCGCGTGGCGCCCACTGGGGAACGTGACGGTGGCGGTCTGCAGCCACTCGGGCGCGCTGTCGGGCACGCGCTTTTGGAAGAACGGCTCGCCGGCTACACCGTCGACCCAGCGCTTCAACACGGTGGGGCGCTCGCGCAGATGGCGCACGACCGCCTGCTCGCACTCGACGTAGTAGTTGACGAGGTCGATCTTCGTGAGCCCGACTTCGGGAAAGAACGGCTTTTGGGGATTGCTTACGCGCACCTGTCGGCCGCTGACCTCGACGATGATGGGCTCCCCCTGCTTGGCGACCATTACTGGAAGGATGCCCGATTGTGAGCCCGCGCAGCCGCGATACGCCGCAGCAGCCCCCGGTCGGACAGCCGAGAAGGCCGGCGGTGGGGGTCCCGGAGAGGCTGCTGATCGCGTGCGGCCCGTTGGGCCCACGGCTCCCGGCCACCACAGTGGCAAGCGCGCTCGCTCGCGGTATCTGTGACGCTGGCCGACAGGAGCCGGATATCTGCCTGCTGTCGGTGCAGGATGACTCCAGCGCCGGGATCCGTGAGCTGCTGGAGGAGCTCGACTTCGAAAAGCGCATGCTCCGCGCACGGGCGGTGGTGATTGGTGCCGAGCGGCTGACCGAGCGTACGTTGGCAGGCAGCGTGACGTTCGAGATCGCCACGAGGGCACGCCAGGGCGGCGTCCCGGCCTACGCGGTGACCGGGGAGAACGCACTAGAAGCGTTCGACGCACGGATCCTCGATCTCCAGATGATCCTGCAGGCGCGCAGCCGTGGCTCGCTGCTAACGGCTGGCCGTAAGCTCGCCGCGTTGAGCTGAGCAGAACACTGTCGGCGCCTCAGCGCTGGCAGCCTGGGCACCAGTAGGTGACGCGGTTGTTCTCGCCCTGGTCGCGTCGGCGGATCGAGGTCCCACAGCGTATGCAGGGCTGTCCTGCACGCTTGTAGACCGAACGCGGACGCGCGCGGGGGCCCTCACGCGCTGAGATGGGCATGTGCCTACGGGCGAAGGCCACCAGCGCAAGCGCCTCCTCGTCGCGCACTTCGTCCAGCGCGCGCCACGGGTCGATCCGAGCTGCGAAGCAGCACTCGGACTTCCACACGTTGCCGATGCCGGCCACTGTGCGCTGGTTGAGCAGCGCATCGCCGATCGGTCGCCGGGGATCGTCTTTGCGCAGACGAGCCAGAAAGGTCTCCATGTTGAAGCTCTCGCCCAAGACGTCCTGGCCCAGCGCAGTCAGACGGGGATCGAAGCGTGTGTGCGCGTCGTTGACTAGCTCGAGCACCGGCCCGTCGAACTCGACCACCTCCCAGTCGCCACAGCGAAGCACCAGCCACGCTCTGTGATGTGCGCGCCGCCAGCGCTCTCCTTCACGGTATACGCCCCAAGCCCCGGTCATACGCAGGTGCGAGTGCAGGGTCATGCCGCCGTCGAAGCGCAGGAACAGGTGCTTACCATGAGTGTCCACAGCGCGTACCGCGCGCCCGGCAAGTCGCTGCGGCCAGCGCTCGAAGTGATGGCGGGGATGCGGCGTGAGGATCTCCTCCGGTACGCGCGTCTCGAGCACCGCACGGATCCTGGCCGCGGCATGGTGGATGGTGTCGCCCTCGGGCACCCACCCAAGATCGCACAGCGATACGCTCGCCCGGCGCATGAGCAATGAGCCCGAGTCACAACCTGGCGGCCGCTCACCGCGTGTGCGCTCGCTCTCGCCGCCGGGCAAACGCGCGACGGTCATCGGCGCTGGCTCGTTTGGGACGGCGCTGGCATTGCTACTGGTACGCGGCGGGCTGCGCACGACACTGCAGACGCGTACCGCCGAGCAGGCGGCCCTGCTGGATCGCGAGCACGAGAACCATCAGTACCTGCCGGGCGTGGAGCTGCCGTCGCAGCTGCGGATCGAGCCCGCCTCAGCCGGTGTGGCCCGAGCTGACTACGTGTTCCTCGCGGTGCCGTCGAGCCGCCTGGCAGATGTGATCGATGGCATCAACCTCTCGGGGCTCGGCAAGCGCACGGCGGTGATATCCGCTGCCAAGGGCCTCGTGCCACCGCATGGCACCCCCCCGACCGCGGTCCTGAGCGCGACCTTTGGCCCTGATCACGTGGCCTGTATCGGCGGACCAGCGCACGCCCAGGAGATGGTGCATGCGGGCGCCGCTCTGGTGGCAGCGTGCGCTGAGGAGGAGCTCGCGCGCTCGCTGGCACAGGTCTTCACACGGGCTGGCGTCGTGTGCGAGCTGTCCAACGACCCCGTTGGCGTGGAGCTCGCGGGAGCGGCCAAGAACGCTGCCGCGCTTGCCGCTGGTGCCACGGAGGCCCAGGGTCTGAATGCCGCCGGCGCGGCCGCGGGACACATCTTCGCGGAGGTATGGCGCTACGCAGAGGGCCTCGGTGCGCGGCCTGAGTCGATGATTGGCCTCGCTGGCGCAGGCGATCTGGTGGCGACGGCGCTGGCGCGTGAGAGCCGTAATCGCCGCGCCGGCGAGCTGCTGGCCGCGGGGGTACCGGCAGCTGAGATTCCCACACGGATCGGCCAGGCGGTGGAGGCGCTGGAGTCCGTGCCGCTGCTGGCGCGCGCGCTCGAGGCCGCCGGCGTCAGCGCACCCGTTACGAGCGCCCTCGGGCGACTGATCGCGGGCGAGCTGCCGTTGGACGACTGGGTGGCGCTGGTACGTGCCACCGTGCCACCGCCGGCGCTATGGCGCAGGAGGGTGGGGCAACGTCGAGCAGGCTTTTGGCGGCGTCTGTGGCGACGCTTGCACACCGACGCTTCGTCCTGACGCGCCGTTATTCACTGCGGGCGTCTCGCACGTCATTCACTCCGCCGTCTCCCACTATTTGGTGAAACGCGGCTGCCGAACTTAGGATGGGAAGATGGTTGGTGAAGCGACGGTACCGTTATCCGCGCTAGAGGATCTCGACTGGTGTCGACGCTTCGAGCAGCTGTTGTCGCTGCGTCTGCCGGACCTAACCGGTAAGACGGTCCTCGATGTGAGTTCATTAGATGGGTATTTCTCCTTCGCGGCAGAGCGCTTTGGTGCGGCACGTGTAGCCAACATCGATACGTACGCATGGCATCGGCCTGGGCAAAGAGAGAGATTCAGATCCACCAGAGCTGAGCTGGCCTCGCGGGTGGAGGATCTGGATGTCGAGCTGCTCGATATCTCCCCCGACAGCGTCGGGAGCTTCGACGTGGTTCTGTTCCTCGGCGCCCTCAGCGATATGCGCGACCCACGACGCGCGCTGGCGCAGATGGCGAGCGTGACAGCGGAGCTGCTCGTAGTGGAGACGCTCGTGGATATGGCCTTCGTCCACTCCCCGGTGTCGGCGCTCCATCCGTGCAAGCCGCTCGACGGCGAGACGAACTGGTGGGATCCGGACCCTGCTGCTCTGGTGGGCATGCTCCGCGGCGTCGGCTTCGGGCTAGTGGTGTCCTATCCGCCCAGGCTCCTCACTGCAACGAAACTGCTCGGACTTCCCACGAGGGCGGGAAGGGCTGCGGGCCTGGTGTCCTCCGCACCCCCAGGATCGCGCGTACGCCTCGCACGAGACCTCGCCAGGGGGGTGCTCACCCAGCGACACCTCGTGGCCCACAGCCGTCCCTGAGAAGACCTCCCATACGGCGTGCCCATATGGCCGCAGCAGAGTTATGTCAGGGGCTAATGCTCACGTAACGCCTGTCTGTAACCGACGCCGCGGGGACGCATCGAGGACTGTCCTCATCCAGGACATGGGCATCGCCTCGTACGCAGCTCTGTACAGCCGGTTCCTCAACGAGGCGTCTCTGTACACCTTCGCCACCAGCCGTCCGAGCAAACGGCGATCTTCTGGCGACGCGCCGGTGCCGATCCACTTTGCGTAGAGCATCACGTATGGGGGGAACTCCGCAGCGACGACGCGGCGAATGTGACGGGCCTCGAAACTGTCTGGCAGGAAGAAGGTGTCCGCGAGGCGGTGGTAGCCGTCGATGGTTATCGCCATGCGACGGATAAACCCGTTGTCCATGAACGAATCGTTGTCTGAGCGCTTCAGCAGGTAGTCCTGCGCCAGGTACTTGACACGCAAGCCGTCGGGGATCATGCGGAAGATCCGGGCAACGTGCGCCCAGCAGCTGCCTACGAAGTCCTCATCGAGCGGTAGGGCGTCCCAGCGCGCCTTCTTGAACACCACCGACCCCAAGAAGCTGAAGAACGCCGTCGTGGTCGCGGCGTGGGCAAAGTAGATTCGGCGATCGTCTTCCCGGCCGAGATCGAAGGTCGTCTCTGAGGACAGTTTGAGGACGGGGTGGGCCTTGAGCGGTCGCATGTCACATGTGCAGATCGTCAATCCACAGAGATACACATCCAGTCCACTCTCGATCTGCTCGAGCATCTGCGAGATCGCATAGGGCTTCATCAGATCGTCGCTGCTGAACAGCCAGCAGTACTCACCGCAGGCCAGCTCGACTGTCCGCGCCATGTCACGATCGATCCCACCCCGCTCACTGCGCCGGTGGTAGCGCAAGCGCGGGAACCTACGCTGGAACGTTTCGACGATCGCCGGCGTATCATCGCTCGAGCCTCCATCGAATATCACCACCTCCACCCCCGCCACGACCTGTGGCAGGATGCTCTCCAGCGTCTCCGCAATGAACTCCCCGAAGTTGTAGGTGGGGATACAGATCGAGAGCCGTATCGGCGGATCTAAGTTGGCGTCGACGGCCATTGCGGTCGCACCCTACATCCACCAGCAGGTGCGTCTCGACGATTTTGCCCGATATGCCACAAACGCACTGTTTGTAAGGGGAAAGTGAGAGACGCGATGGCCAGAACGGCAGCCAGGACAGATCCTGGCGTGCACTGCTGTACCCGGAGTATGGCATTTGTGTGATTCGTCTCTGACTACTTGCCAAACGGCGGGCTTCACCATACGATCGGCAAATGAGCAACGTACAGACAGCATTTTCACCTCCATTCGCGGGCATCAGGTGGTGGCACCAGATCGCCCTGCCCGACGGCTCCGTCACACCGGGGCCAGACTGCTCGGCTGAAAAGCTCGCGTGGCTTCACCTGCCCGACCTGACGGGCAAGACAGTGCTGGATGTCGGCGCTTACGACGGCTTCTTCTCCTTCGCCGCAGAGCGACTGGGAGCGTCCAGGGTTCTCGCTGCAGACAGCTATGTGTGGCAGAGACCTAACGGCAAAGACGGCTTCGAGTACGCGCGGCGCGTACTCGGGTCCAAAGTCGAGGACATCGAGATCGAGGTACTCGATATCTCACCTGAGACCGTCGGCCAGTTCGATGTGGTGCTGTTCCTGGGCGTTCTCTACCACATGCGCCATCCGCTGCTGTCACTTGAGAAGATGGCAAGCGTCACCAAGGAGCGACTGGTAGTGGAGACGCTCATCGATGTCACCTTCCTGCGGTCACCCGCCGCGGCGTTCTACCCATGGAAGATGCTCCGCGACGAGACCAATTGGTGGGGCCCTAACCGCGCTGCCCTGCTGAGCATGATTCAGAGCGTGGGCTTCCCGGAGGCGATCCCATATCCGGTGAAGCGGTTCAGTCGGTCACGCATGCAAACTCTCCCGACGCACGCGAAAATGAACGCCGGGCTTGTGTCGACGGCACCATGGCGATCGCGCGTGCGCCTGGCAAAGGACTTCGCGCGAAGCGCCCTTACCCAGAACCGACTGGTGGCCCACGGCATCAGGTAGGAACTCCCGTGACCAGCGTGCGGTCTGGACCCGCACGGCGCTCCTACGATGTCACGCCCATCAGCGTGTTGATGACAGCTTCATACACGCCCTTCCCATGCCCCGCCCCGCACGCGCGGGCATTCATATACGCGCCGAGAGCCTGGCGAATCGAGGGGTCGCGCTCGAGCGCGTTGGCGACCAGCCAGAAGGTGTCCACCTCGGCGGCGCAGGCGAGGTCCTCGCGTGAGTCGCCCACGGCGAACGTGTCCGCGCGCTCGTAGCCACGCGCGCGACGGTGAAACGCCACCGCGGCAACCTTCGACGCGCCCATCGGCACGAGGTGGTAGCCACGCACATGGGGCAGCGCGGCGAGCGCCTCGGAGCGGCGGCTGACGACGCCGTTGTCCACCAGCCGCAGGTTCTCGTGTCCGTGCTCGGCAAGCAGCAGATCGACCTGGTCGGCATCCACGAGGCCACGGAACAGGTGGGATACCTCGCGGTTCAGGTGCCACGGCTCGTGGTACTCCAGTAGCCCGTGATAGCGCTCGAGCAGCAACGCGGGTGCCCCGGAATGCTCGATCTGCTCGGCGATGGTCAGCTCTCCGGGCAGCAGATCGCCGGTGAGCCAGTGCTCCTCGCCCTCGAGCACCACGCACGCGCCGGCCTCGTAGATGTAGGAGCTCTGGCCGAACAGCCGCGCGTCCTCCATCACCTGCGCACGGCGGCGCCCGGACATCAGCACTACCTCCACGTCGGCGCGCAGACACGCTTGAATCGCGCGGACGCCGTCGATCGTGACGTTGCCATCGCCGTCGTGCAGCAGCGACGCACCTCGCCCCAGCAGCGTGCTGTCCAGGTCCAGATACAGGCAGCGCGCGCTCACGCGACCGCCAGGCTGTTCAGCGGCGGGCGTTCGAGCGGCGCGCCGTCGCCGCCGCCTCGGCGCGGCTCATCCTGCAGGCGCGCCGCCTGCTGCGAATGCCCGGTGTGCTGCAGGCGCCCGTCCTGCTGCAGGCGCCCGTCCTGCTGCAGACGGCGGGCGACGGTGGCCAAAACGGTCTTGGCCATGGGCTCCAGCGCTGAGAGCGGCTGGTGGCGGTTGTTGTGCTCCTCGAGGTCCACCTGGGCAATACCGTCCAGCCCGAGCTCCCGCCAGGCGTCGATGAGCATGGCGATCTCCACTCCATATCCAGTCACGAACGGCAGGCGTTCCAACAGCTCGCGCTGTGCTGCCACCTCGCCGGCGAGCGGCTGGCGCACTCCTGCCAGCTCGGGGTAGAACACCGCCAGGGCAGGACGAGCGGCGAGGCGGTTGACGCGCCCTCCCCCCTCGCTGTCATCGCCGTGCGGTCGGCGGTAGAAGGCCTTGACGAACGACACGTCCGGCTCGCACACGAGCGGCCCAAGCAGACCGGTTACGAAGTGCGAGCAGAACGCTTCCGTGTCGGCGTCCACGAAGCAGACGAGCTCGCCATCTAGCACGGACAGCGCCCGCCACATGGCATCGCCCTTGCCCAGCACAGGCCCGTGTTCGGCCATCAGCTCGGCCTCCTGGTACACGGTGGCCCCGGCGCGCGCGGCCACGGCGGCGGTGCCATCGGCAGATGCGGCGTCGATGACGACGATCTCATCGATGGCGCCGGCCTTGCGCAGCTCCACGAGCGCGCTGACGATCTCGCCAACAGTTCCGGCGCACTCGCGGGCGGGCAGGCATACGGACACGCGCTGACGCCGATCGGCGGCAATCCGCTCAGCTGGATAGAGCGAATGATGGAACGAGCGGGCTTTCGTCCAGCGCTCGGCGGGGGTCTCAGCCATCGCCTCTACTATCTCAAGTCCTTGGTGATAGATCGCCGAACCGAGCCGTGGAGCGCGCTGCTTGACGCAGGGCGGGAGGACGGACGGCTGGTGCGCGAAGCAAACGAAGGGCCCGGCCAGGCGAAGCTGGTTGACCTGCCGCAAGCACTACATCCGGACGTGCTGGGGGCGCTCGCGGGCATGGGCATCGAGCAGCTATATGCGCATCAACTGCAGGCGCTGCATGCGGCCACGGAAGGGCCGACGATCGTGACGACGGGCACGGCGTCGGGCAAGTCGATGTGCTTCAACCTGCCTACGCTGCACATCCTGTGCGAGCAGCCAACGGCACGGGCGATGTACCTGTATCCGACGAAGGCGCTTGCGCAGGATCAGGCGCGGGCGCTGGCGGCGTTCGGGCTGACCAAGCGTGTGCGTCCGGCGATCTACGACGGCGACACGCCAAAAGAGGCGCGCAGGCAGATCCGCAAAGCAGCGAACGTGGTGCTGACGAACCCGGACATGCTGCACATGGGCATCCTCCCCAACCACGCTGCGTGGGCAGAGCTGTTCTCGAACCTGGCGGTGGTTGTGGTTGACGAGGCGCACGTGTATCGCGGCGTGTTCGGCTCGCATGTGGGCAATGTGCTGAGGCGCCTACGGCGGATCGCATCGGCGTATGGCACTCAGCCGATCTTCTTAATGACCTCGGCGACAATCGCAAATCCGGTGGAACTGGCGGAGCGGCTGACGGGCCTCGAGGAGGTGCAGCTGATCGACGAGGACGGCTCGCCGGCACCGCACAGGCGGATCGCGGTGTGGAACCCGCCGCTGACGGATGAAGCAAGCGGCGCGCGGCGCTCACCGCTGGGCGAGGCCGCGGAGCTGCTGGCGCGGCTGGCGCGCGATGGCGCAAGGACGATCTGCTTCATGAAGTCGCGGAAGGGCGTTGAGGTGCTGAGCCGTCTGGTGAAGGACGACCTGAAGACGACGGATCCAGGGCTGGCCGACCAAGTGGAGCCCTACCGGGCGGGCTATACCCCCCAGCAGCGCCGCGAGCTCGAGCAGCGCCTCGTGCGCGGCGAACTGCGAACAGTGATCACCACGGACGCGCTCGAGCTGGGGATCGACATCGGCGAGCTGGATGCGGCGGTGGTGGTGACGTTCCCAGGCACGGTGGCATCGCTGCGGCAGATGTGGGGCCGCGCGGGGCGGCGGGGTCGGGGTCTCGCGGTGTACGTGGCGGGCGAGGACGCGCTCGACCAGTTCTTCTGTCGCCACCCGGAAGACTTCTTGGAACGCCCGGTGGAGGCGGCGATCCTCGATCACGAGAGCCCGCTGATCTACCGCCAGCACCTGCTGTGTGCTGCTCACGAGGGGCCGCTGTCGCCCAGCGACGCGGAGTTTATGGGCCCGCGTTGGGAGGCTCATGCGGAAGTTCTGCAGAGCAATGGTGAGCTGCGCAAACGCACGGGTACGGTCGGGCGCGACACGTACGTCCCCCGCCAGCCGGGGGGCTACCCGGCGGCGGAGGTGTCGCTGCGCTCGGCCTCACCTGAGAGCTTTGCGATCGTGGACGTGTCCTCTGGTGAGCTGCTGGGCTCAACGGAGGCAGCGCGCGCACACTCAACGGTGCACGAAGGGGCGATCTACCTACACCAGGGTCGCTCCTATGAGGTGGCAGCGCTCGACCTGCAGCAAAAGCGCGCGCTCGTTTCCCCGTTCGCGGGCGACTGGTACACGCAGCCAAAGACCGACACGGACACGGAGATCGTGCGTCTGCTGGACCGCCGCGAGACGCTCGGCGTGACGCTGTCGTTTGGCGAGGTGAGCGTGACGGACACGGTGCTGGCCTACCAGCGCAGGCGTTTGCAGGACCACGCGGCGGTGGACATCGTGGCGCTGGATCTCCCCCCCACGAGCTTCTCCACGCAGGCGTTGTGGTTTGAGCTGCCCACCGACCTGTCCAGTGAGCTTTCAAACAAAGATTTAGGGGAGTTCGGGGTGGCTGCAACGGTGCCGATGGAGATCCTGCTGGGCGCGCTGCATGCAACAGAGCACGCTCAGATCGCGGTGCTGCCCCTGATCGCGATGTGTGACCGCTGGGACATCGGCGGCCTGTCGACGAACTTCCACCCGCAGACAGGCGTGCCGACGATCTTCATCTACGACGGGCACCCGGGTGGCATTGGCATCACACGCACTGCGTTCCAGCGCTTCGAGGAGCTGTGCGCGGATGCGCTGCGGCTGATCGCGGAGTGCCCGTGTGCGAGCGGCTGCCCATCGTGCGTGCAGTCGCCCAAGTGCGGCAACCTCAACGAACCCCTGCACAAGGCTGGCGCGAAGGCACTGCTACAGGGACTGCTGGCGAACGCGGCGGGCGAGGCAAACGTGCCGGCCGTGGGGGCGCCGCTCTGATCGCGAACGGCGAGCCGCTCTGATCGCGCCTGACGGTTGTTCAAGCGAACAAGCCGGACGAGCCGCAACAATGATCGACTCCGCACACCCCCGCCGACTGCCCGCAGACCATGACTAGCGCCCTGACCAAACCCACCTGCATGCTCGCCGTGACGCTGATGCTCGCGTGCGGGGCGCTGGCAGGACACGCGGCGGCGGCGCAAGCGCCGGCTAGCAAGCCGGTGATCTTTGAAGGCCCTGGCGGACGTATGCCGCTGACGAGCTGGACGCTGCGCAGGGATCCGAATAACCGTGGCCTGAGGAAGGGATATTCGCGCGGCGACTTCACGGGCGGCGTGGTGAGCGTGCCGAACGTGGTCAACCCGGTCCCTTACACGGGCCATGCGGGGGGCGAAAACTACGAAGGCTCAATCGCGTGGTATCGCACGAGCTTCCAGGCGACGACGGCGGGGGTGTATGCGCTGAGTTTCCAGTCGGCGAACTACCTGGCGACGGTGTGGGTGGACGGGCACAGGCTGGGCTCCCACCACGGCTCCTATCTGCCGTTCGAAGAGCGAGCGAAGCTGGCGATAGGCAAGCACACGGTGGTGGTGCGGGTCGATTGGAAGGACCCGGCGCAGCAGGCGCGGGAAGGTTTCCACCGCACGTGGTTTAACTGGGGCGGGCTTGACGGCGAGGTGGACATGCGGCCGATCGGCGAGAGCGAACTGTCGCGGCCGACCGTGCAGTCAAGCCTCACGCCGGACTCGCCGCAGGCAACCCAGGCGACGGTGAGGATCTCGGCACAGGTGACCAACTACGGGCCGGGCCGCCTGCTGACCCCGCAGGGCACGTTGACGCATGGCTCCCAGACGATCGCCGTGAGCTTCCCGCCGGTGATGCTGGCTCGCAACGCGAGCGCCACGGACACGACGACCGTGACGGTCCCGGAGCCGGCGCTGTGGGCGCCGACGAGCCCCAACCTGTATCAGCTGTCTTTGGCGATTGGCAGCGAGAGCAGCTACTCGGCGCGGGTGGGGCTGCGTCAGCTGACGTGGCATGGCGGGCATGTGTATCTGAACGGCACGCAGCTGAGCCTGCACGGGGCGTCGCTGCAGGAGGACGCGAAAGGGCACGGCGACGCGCTCTCGCCGGCGGACGACGACACGCTGATAACCGAGCTGAAGCAGATTGGCGCGAACGTGGTGCGCTCGCAGCACCCGCTCGACCCGGCGCTGCTGGAACGGCTGGATGAAGCGGGGATCCTGGTGTGGCAGGGAGTGGGCCCAGTGGAAGGAGCAGCCAACTGGTATTCGACCACGCCGCGGCTGCTGGCGGAAGCAGAGCAGCAGGCAAAGACGGCGGTGCTGGCGGCGGAGCTACACCCGTCGATCTTCGCGTGGAACCTGGTGGATGAGGTGGCGGAGAACGGGCGCGATAGCCAGGAGGTCGCGTATGTGCGCACGATCTCCCGCTGGATCCACCAGAACGACCCGACGCGGATGGTGGGGGTGGACGTGTGGGGCGATCACCCGCCAACGCACGCGGGTCCGCTTTATTCCGAAGCGGACGCGATCGCTGAGACGGACTATTCGGGTTGGTATGACTACCCACAGGACAGCCCCGCCCAGGTGCAGGCGAAGATGCGTGAGCGCCTTGAAGCGATGGAACGGACGTTCGCGGGCAAGGTGCTGGTGGTGAGCGAGTTCGGCGCGGAATCGAACGACCTGAACCCCCCCGGCGCCCCCGGCAGCTACGCCTACCAGGCGAAACTGCTGGCGGAGCACATCGGGGTGTATGAGGCCGACCCGCACCTGACGGCGATGATGGTGTGGGTGTTGCGCGACTACCCCCTCACCCCCACGTTCTCGGGCGGCTCGATCAAAGAGGTGCTGCCGAAGCTGAAACTAATCGAAGGACTCAACCAGAAGGGCCTGTTCACCTACGGCGGCCGGCCGAAGCCGGGTGTGGTGAGTACGGTGGCGCGGTTGTTCAAAGCGCTGCCGGCGGAATAACCCGCCTACTGCGCGAACAGCGCGTAGATGCGCACCTTGCCCACGCTTGAGGGCGCGGAGAACGAGAACACTTCGTAGTTGCGGCCGCGGTAGCTGACGGTGCCGTGCGAGGGCAGCTTGGCGGGGCCAGAGCTGGTACTGCCGGCAAGCTGGTGCGACCCGGCGCGCACGTAGAGCAGACCGTTGGTGTCGGTGTGGACGAGGTCGACGTATGTTTGGAAGTTTGCGGGCGAGAGCGACAGCCGCCCGGATATGCGCCGGGCGACGACAGCAAGCTCTGAGCTCTTGATCGCAGAGCATGGCTTTTCGGCGAGGCCCGCGGGCAGCGGCACGAGCACGGAGATGTGCAGTGGCCCGCTGGGGAAGCGATTGGCTTCGAACGAATACGCCTGGTAAATGACGTGTTTGTAGGTGACGGGACCGTGTTCGGGGATCTTCACAGGCCCGGGTGTGACGAGACCTTCGATGGGCACGTTCTTGGCACCCGTGCGTAACACGACTGGAGCGCCGATGAAATGCGTCTCGATCTTGACGTAGCCGACGTCGTCTTGGACGGACATGACGTAGTGCCCGACGATGTGGCCGCGCAGGCTGAGTGTGCCCGACAGCGGCGCGAGGATGTAGGGGCCACCGACGTCGGCGAGCAGCTTCTTGCCGGTGAGCACGCGCAGGCGCACGATGTGGGTGTGCGCGTAGACGAGACTCGTGACGGCCGTCTTTATGGCCGCCCTGTCGCCGTTGGCCATCGCGTGCAGCAGCGGCAGGTAGGTTTCCACCTGCAGGCGGTCCTTGATTGTCTCGGAGCTGTGGACCTCACCGATGTAGATACGCCGGGCGACCCACCCGACTGTCTGGGCGAGCGTTTCTGGGGCGGCCTTGCCGCAGGCGATGGCCGTCGTCTGGCTGGCGCTGCTTTTCTGGCGAGCGCCAGTCCCTTGGCTATGACCGGCCGTCTGCGTGCCGCCGCCAGTGGCCTGCGGGCCGCTCGTGTGCGCGCCAGCGCCGACGGCCAACACCAGTACCGCTGCGGCCGTGCCAGCAAGCAGCGCGACCGCGGCGAGCGCGCCCAACAGCCGTTTTCCCATCCGATAGTCATGCCGCATGGCTCACCACCCGTCTACAACCCGCGATCGCCGCGAGTGATGCGATCGGAAATGATGGTCCGATCCTGGTCGTTGTTCGCGCGGACGATCGTCGCGCATCAGCCGTCTGAGAATGTGTAGTTTACGGATCGACGCGTGCCGAGGGCCAGGTCGTGGACGCGTGCCGTCAGGACGAGCGACGGGCCAGCACCCACACGTTGCGGCGATGGAACGGCATGAGCGCCAGAGCGGCGAAGACTCGGGGACGGCGTTTGCGACGCGTGCGGGCAGAGATGACACCCACACCAGGGGTCACCGACTCGTAGCTTGCCTGTTGCACGTCGAAGCCCTGGTCGGCAAACAGCAAGCGAAAGCTTTTCCTGGTGAAGGGCCGACGATGGGTGTAGTCGTCCCACACCCATCGCTGAGCATCCGGCGATGAGGCAAACGCGACCCCTCCAGGCCGTAGCACACGCAGTGCCTCAGCGACGAGCGCGCCGGGGTCGGCGACGTGCTCGAGCACGTCCTTGATGATGATTGCATCGAAGCTCTCGTCGGCGAATGGGAGCGACTCTTCGATATTGCCTTTGACCACGTTTCTGCCGAGCTCGGATGCGATCCTGACGGCATCGGCAGAGCCGTCGATACCGGTATAACAGCAAAAGAACTCGGCCAGCCAGCCAATGCCGCAGCCGATGTCCAGCAGCTCAGCGTTTGGCGGGAAGTGGTGCGTGACGTCGGCCCAGTAACCGGGGTACCGGTGCCACTGGTAGTAATCCGCCGTGTAGACCGCTTGCTCACTCATGGTACTGGCTGCAAGCTACCAGCGGCGCCTTGACGGCAGCGAGAGGACAGGCGAATTGCCCCTATTCGGGGCAAATCAGCGTGCGTCCATGTTTCTCTCCTGAACTAGAGGGCGTGGTACTAAGAGCGATTACCTCGGGCGATCTTGCGCAGATCGATTGTGTGATCAAACAACTCGGCCTCAACACCTTCCTCGAGCGCGACCTCGCGTAGCGGGCGCCCGGAGTCGGTGGCCTTCTTGACGATGGCGGCGCCCTTGTCGTAGCCGATGGCGCTGTTGAGCGCGGTGGCCACCGCGAGGGTACCTCCGGCAGACGCCGCGGTGCCGGCCTTGTTGACCTCGATGCCGTCGATGCATTTCTCCGAGAACGCGCGAGCGGCGCACGACAGCAGGCGCAGTGACTGCAGCAGGTTGCGTGCAATCAGTGGGATGCGAACGTTGAGCTCGAACTGGCCCTGCATGCCCCCAATGGTGATGGCAGTGTCATTGCCGATCACCTGGGCGCTCACCTGCAGCACGACCTCTGGCATCACGGGGTTCACCTTGCCGGGCATGATCGATGAGCCCTTCTGCAACTCGGGCAGGAAGATCTCGCCGATCCCGGTGCGCGGGCCGGAGCCCATCAACGCGAGGTCGCTTGCGATCTTGGTGAGCGACACGGCGATGACCTTTAGGGCGCCGGAGAGCTCCACGAGCGCGTCGCGGTTGGCCTGCGCCTCGAACGGGTCGAGCGGTGGCGCGATCTGTTTGAGACCGGATTCCTTCTTCAGCCGCGCGCGAACCTTCTCGGCGAAGCGCGGGTGAGTGTTCAAGCCGGTCCCCGTGGCGGTGCCGCCGAGCGGGATCTGCCCGACGTGCACGAGCGCGGCCTGCACGCGCTCCTGTGCCAGTGTCATCTGGGCGGCGTAGCCGGCAAACTCCTGACCGAGTGTGACGGGTACGGCGTCCATCAGGTGGGTGCGTCCCGCCTTGACGACGTTGCTGAAGCTTTTGGCCTTCTTTGCAAAGGAGCGCTCGAGCTGTTTCAGCGCCGGCAGCAGCTCGTTCTGCGCGACGTCCAGCGCGGCTAGGTGGACGGCCGACGGGAACACATCGTTGGAGGACTGCCCCATGTTGACGTGGTCGTTCGCGTGAGCCGGATCTGCAGGATCGGCCTGCGTGGCGAGCGTCGCGATGACCTCGTTGGCGTTCATGTTCGTCGAGGTGCCTGAGCCGGTCTGGAAGACGTCGATCGGAAACTGCGCGTCGTGCCTGCCGGCGGCGATCTCGTTGGCCGCCTTCTCGAT
>DATBYJ010000089.1:0-8767 GCA_036513795.1 Solirubrobacteraceae bacterium
CGCGCTCATCGACGAAGCCTCACATGGCCGCTACGCGCCCACCGAGCGTGGCGGTCGGTTGCTGCTCGATTGCAACCCCGGGGTGCTCGAGCTACTCGTTGTGCAGCCGCCAGGTGGACGTCCGATGGACGCTTCCGCGTATCTACGCGGTCACGGGTTGCCCCGGGCCGGGTAGACGCTCGCCGGCGGCAAGGCGCTCGGTGGCAGCTCACCCTGGGGCAGTTCACCCATGGACAGGGCGCGTGTAGGCGGTTACGTAAGGTGGCGGTGTGATCCCCGCTTTCAGGCGCGCATCTGGCTCCGGCTTGCCAGCGCCCGTGAGGAGCGGGATCACGCCCGCCCACGCGGGCAGCGCATAGTCCTCCTCGTCATCCATCGGTCCGCCGCTACGAGTCTTCGCCGATGCCTCATCGATCGCCAGCGCGAGCACCGACGTTGCCTTCAGCTCGTTCTCTGTTGGCGCACGCACGTCTGCCCAGCGGCCCGGAACGATGTGCTCCACGACTGCCTCCAGCGCCGCGAGCTTCTCCTGCGGATCGTCTACCAGTGTGGCCTGCCCGATCACCATCGCCGAGCGGTAGTTGGCTGAGTGGTGCATCGCCGCGCGGGCGAGCACCAAGCCGTCGATCAAAGACACCGTCAAGCATGTCGGCGCGCCGGATACGAGCGCGCGCAACGTGCGGCTGGCGCTCGAGCCGTGGCAGTAGACCACGTCGCCCTTGCGTGCGTGCAACGTGGGGATCACAAACGGCTGGCCGGCCTCATCGACGATGCCCAGGTGGGCGATCAAGCCCTCGTCCAGGATCGCGTCGATTGCCGCACGGTCATAGCTCCCGCGTTCGCGCTTGCGGCGCACCCTCACCCGTTCGGATGGCGCAGCGGCGGAGTTCGCTCCAGTTGGCGTTAGTGGCGACACGTCGTCCTCCTCTCATAAAATCTGTAATAGTACAGAATGATGACTGAGCTAACACAGTATCGATTCACGGCGCGCGGCGCAGCGGAGCTCGTTCATGAAGTCGAAGCGGGGGTGGCCAGCGGTGCGCTTGCACCCGGCCAGCCGCTCCCGTCCGTGCGGCGGCTTGCTGCCAGCGTGGGGCTGAGCCCAGCCACCGTCGCCGGCGCGCTCGCCGAGCTGCGACGACGCGGAGTTGTGCAGAGTGAGCCGCGGCGCGGCACCCGCATCGGCCAGGCTCCGCCGATCGGATCCCCTCGTGCGCCGCTGTCCGTGCCATCCGGCGCGTGCGACCTCTCTCTGGGCAACCCCGACCCGGCGCTGCTCCCTGACCTTGCCCAGGTGCTCACACATATCGATTTGCCCGTGTGCCTCTACGGCGAGCCGCAAGCGCTGCCCGAGCTGCTCGAGCTGGCCCGCTTGCAACTGGGCGCCGATGGCATTCCCGGCGAGCACTTGTGTGTTATGAGCGGCGCCATGGACGCAATCGAGCGCGTTCTCGGGGCACACCTGCGCCCCGGTGACCGAGTGGCGGTCGAGAACCCCGGCTACGCGGCCATGTTCGATTTGCTGCGAGCCCAAGGGCTCGTGCTCGAGCCAGTCGCGCTCGACGAGCTCGGAATGCTTACCCGCGGTCTTCGCCAGGCGCTCAGCCGCGGTGCCGCCGCCGTGGTCATCACCCCCCGCGGCCAAAACCCCACGGGCGCTGCGCTCGACGCGACACGTGCCGGCGAGCTGGCCGCTGTGCTTCAGGAGTTCCCCCGCACATTGCTGATCGAAGACGACCACCTCGGGCCAGTTGCAGGAAAAGAGCTGCACAGCCTCGTGTCGGCCGGTGCGAGGCCCGAGCGCTGGGCGGCCACCCGCTCGGTCGCGAAGGCCCTCGGGCCGGACCTGCGTCTTGCCGTGCTCGCCGGAGACTCCCACACCATCGCCCGCGTACAGGGCCGTCAACAGTGCGGGCCCGGTTGGGTCAGCCACCTCCTGCAGAGCCTCGTCGTCGGTCTCTGGAAGGACCCCTCCGTGCACAAGCTCATCGAGCGGGCAAGCGCCACTTACACGCAGCGGCGCGAGCAGCTGCTCGCCGAGCTAGCACGTGTCGGCATCGAGGCTCACGGCGCCTCGGGGCTGAACGTGTGGATCCCCGTCGGTGAGGAAGCACACGCAGTTGGGTCCCTGCTGCAACGTGGTTGGGTGCTCGCCTCTGGCGCCGCCTATCGTCTAGCGGGCTCCCAACCCGGTATCCGCGCAACCACCGCCACCCTCACACCACCCGAGGCCGCGCAGTTCGCGGCCGATCTGGCAGATGTGCTCGCCCCAGCACACGTCAGCCGCAGCGGATAGCCCATCATGCCCGCAGTGCCAAGCTCAGCCTCCGCCACGATTGCGCCCGCCCGCGCATGCGCATACACCGTCCTGCGACGCGTATTCGAGCAGGGCGCCTACGCCGACCGCGCGCTCACAGCCGCGGCCGCTGAGCTCGCTCCCCGCGACCGCGGTCTCGCGATGCGACTGGCTTACGGCGCCGTCCAGCGCAAGGGCACGCTCGATCACCTGATCGAGCGGCTCGCCGAGCGACCCGTCGTGGCGCTAGACCCGCCGCTCATCGCGGCCTTGCGGGTCGGCCTCTACGAGTTGCTCTATCTACGCGGCGCGCCCGACTACGCCGTCGTCGCCGACGCTGTCGAGCTCGCCAAGACCGGCGCCCGAGGCGGTCACGGTCTCGTCAACGCAGTCCTGCGCCGCGCGGCCCGCGAGGGACCAGATCAGTTGCTCGCTGCACTCAGCGACGCTACCGCCGAGCAGGCTGCCATCAAGCATGCCCACCCCGAGTGGATCGCGCGACTGTGGTGGGACGCACTCGGTGCCGATGACGCCTGCGCGTTGATGGCCGCCAACAACGAGCCAATCGAGGTCGCGCTGCGTGCCAACACACTCGTCAACGACGCCGACCACCTCGCCGCCCGACTACCAGTGCGTACCCATCGCGACCACCAGATCCCCGAGGCACTCGTGCTCGAGGCGCCGTTCGACGTGCACGGCTCTGAGCTGTGGCAGGCGGGCGCGTTCCACGCCCAGTCCCGCGCCGCCATGCACGTCGCACGCACGCTCGAACCGGAGCCCGGCGAGCGCGTGCTCGACCTCTGCGCCGCACCCGGCGGCAAGAGCACCCACCTCGCTGCGCTCATGCACGGCCAAGGTCTCGTGCACGCCGTCGAGCGCAACCCACGCCGCGCCGGCAGCCTCGTGCGCACCGCCCAACGGTTGCACGCCACCAACGTGATCGTCGACGTCGCCGACGCCGAGCACTTCTCACTCGCCGGGCGCGACCAGCAAATGGCGGCCTTCGACCGTGTGCTCGTCGATCCCCCATGCTCAGGGCTCGGCACGCTGCAGGCACGCGCCGATCTGCGCTGGCGTGTCAGCCCCCAGGCCATCGACGAGATGGTCGCCCTGCAGAGCAAGATACTCGCCGCCGGAGCCCATGCCCTCCGTCCGGGAGGCGTGCTTGTCTACTCTACGTGCACCATCTCAACAAATGAGAACGAGCATCTAATCGCCGACTTCCTCGACTCCCACACCGACTTCGATCTCGCTGGCACCACCGTGACGCTCCCGCACCGCGACCATACCGCCGGCTTCTACATCGCGCGCCTGCGCAAGAGCTGATCATGTCCGAGGAGCCGCAGACGCCGCACACGCCGGCCAAGGCTGCCATCGATCTCGGACCGCAGTGCCCCAACTGCGGCGAGCCGTGGCTGCGCCCCACTAATCTGCCCGGCCGCTATCGCTGTGTGTACTGCCTGCACCGCTTCGAGCTCACCTCTGTCTGCCCCAACTGCGGCGAGCACTCAACGATCGTAAGGATGTCCTCCACCGCGATCATGAAGTGCAATAACTGCGGCGACTCGATGTTGCAAGCCGTATGAGTGACGTTGCCCGCGAACTGCTGCGCGAAGTGCAGGTGGCGCCGTCCATCTTGTCGGCCGACTTTGGGCGCTTGCGCGAGCAGGTACGCGAAGTGCTCGATGCGGGCGCGCGCGTCATTCACGTGGACGTGATGGACGGGCACTTCGTGCCGCCCATCACGATCGGTCCGCTCGTCACCGCAGCGATCGCCGATGAGGTCCACGCCGCCGGCGGCATACTCGATCTGCATCTGATGATCGAGCGTCCTGAACGGCAGGTGAGCGAGTTCGTCAAGGCCGGCGCTGACTCGATCACCTTTCACGCGGAGGCTACCCCGCACGTCGCCTACACCGCCAATCTGATCCGCGAGTCCGGTGCATGCGTCGGCTTGGCGATCAATCCCGCCACCCCCGTTGGTGCGCTCGCCGAGGTGACGCACGCGATCGACATGGCTCTGTGCATGACCGTCAACCCCGGCTGGGGCGGACAGCCGTTTATCGCGCACTCGCTTGAGAAGCTGCCCCGAGTGCGTGCACTCGTCGGCACAGATGTCGCCGTCGAGGTCGACGGCGGTGTCGAGCCACTCACAGCCCCCGCATGCCGGGAGGCTGGTGCCAATGTGTTCGTTGCCGGCTCGGCGATCTTCTCCGCCGCCGACCCTGCTGAGAGCTATCGCGCGATCGCTGCATCGGTCGACGCGGCGGACCCCGTCTCGGACTGACTCGCGCCCCATCCGCCAGCGTTCGTGCCGCGGCGATAGAGCAACCCCAGCAGCAGCGCCAGCAGCGCTGTCGCGCCCGCGTAGCCGATCTCCGCGCGCAGTAGCTGTTCGCTCACCGGCGAGCTCAGCATCCACGCCAGGAACACCACCGCCGCGCAAACCCAGCAGCCGGCGGCTGCCCGTGCGCGATCGCGCGCCAGCGCCGCCTGGTTGAGCGCGCCTGAGGTCAGGTGCAAGCCCATGCCCACACCAATCAGTGCCAGGCCGAAGCGGTTGTAACTGAACGTCTGCCCGAAGAACACGTGCTCCAATGCAAATGGGCCGATCGCCAGCAAGCCCAGCGCCACAGCCGCTGCGAAGCCAGCGATCGCGAGGACCGTCAAGCGGATCGCCCGCGCGAAAGCGTCGTGTCCATCGGTTGCCTCCAGACCCGTCAAATGCGGCAACAGCGACGTCTGAATCGCCTGGAACAGCTGTAGCGGCGCACGTGCTATCAGCAGCACGTTAAACACGATGCCCGCGAGTGCCCCGTTATGAGAGGTCGCATCGACCGTCAGCACCGCCGCGTTCAGCAGCGTCTGCTCGGAAAGCATGATGCTCGACACCCACACCGCGAAGCCACCGCCTCGACGCAGCGAGAGATCCTCGTGTGCCGCCAGCTCCTGCACGCCCTCCGTCCCCGGCCCCGCCAGGGCTGCATCTGCCTCATCGACCGTGATCAGCGTGCCGCCCGCCGGCGCGTGATCTTCAGCGAGCGCCTCTTCGATTGCTCCGCCAGCGTCTTTGCCGGCTTCGCCGTCACGCTGTGAGCCCTCGCGGCGGGTGCGTGCGAAAGCCACCGGCACAACCACCAGCGACACGAACGGTGCCGCCGCGATGCCCAGCGCCACGGCCGTCTGGCCGCTGGCAATGCCAAGGGCCACCGCAATCGCGAAGCTGATCCGCGAGGTCGACTCCATCAGCACGAGACCGCCGAACAGGCCGAAACGCTGATGCCCCGCCAGCCAGCCGCGCGCGAAGTAGCTCGCCGCATAGGCCAGCGTCCCCACCAACAGCACGTCATACAGCGCGCTTTGGCCTTCGAACACGTGGTTCACCATCTCGCCGTGCAGCACCAGCGCCACCACCAGGAAAGTCAGCGCGAAGCCGGCCTGGATCAGCATCGGCACACGTAGCCCGTGTGCAGCGTGCCCGCGTGCACGGCGTTCAGCGATCGTGCGCGAGAGCAGCTGTTCGATCGGCCGGTAGATCACCGAGATGATCACGAACATCACCGACCACAAGACATCCAGTAGCTTCGCCGATTCTTCGCCCAGCACGTGGCTGGCGATCGAGAAGTACGCAAACGTCAGCAGGCCCGTCGAGGCGATCCCGACTGAAAGGATCCGCGCCCCGGCGCCGTAGGAGCGCGTTCGCTCGCCGGGCTGACCCGCGCTAGAGGCGGACAAGCAACATCGTCCAGGGGAACGGCGAGCGAACCTCCATCACCCGGCCGTAGCGGGCGAGTAGCTGTGTGAACGAGCGCCTCGACCAGTGGTTGAGGTGGCCCGGGGTGTTGCCAAGCGCCGGCCAGTAGGCGCCACGCGCCATGTTCAGCATCCGCCACAGCGGCTCGCGGGGGACCGACACGAGCAGATAACGCTCCGCGCAGCGTGCCATCTCGCTCACAGTGTGCTCGGGGTCGGGCACATGCTCGAGTACCTCGATTGCGCTTGCCAGGTCGAACTCGTCGTCAGCAAATGGCAAGTTCGCTGCCTCCATCACCCGGTACTCGAGGTTCGCCGCCTGGCGCTCGGCCCAGCCAGCCTGGATCGACTCCTCCTCGAGGTCGATCCCAACTACACGCGCTGGGTCGGCCGGATTGCGTGCGGCCAGTCGCTGCGCCCACTGGTGCACCAGCACGCCCTCGCCGCAGCCTACGTCCAGAACTGAGCCGGGCTTCGCCAGTTCGAACAACTCGTCCAGATCGCGCTCGAACCCAGCCATCAGCCGACGCACCACCGGGTTGGTGGAGCCGTACTTGTCGTACGTGTTGCCGGTGACAATGCCCTCGTCTGAGACCGTCACGCCGCTCATAGTCGTATCGTCTCGCCCGGGCGCTCGGGTGCGGCCCCTCCGGCTCGCGGATCAAGCGCGGGCGGGCTGGCGTCCTGCGCGTGTTCATAGTGGGACGGCTCGACGCCGATTTGCAACTCGATTCGCCGTACCCGCTCGAACGTGCGTTGCGTCATCACCCGCTGTGCGGCCAGCAGATCGCCGATCACGCCCAGCGCCCACAGCACCACGGCCGCCATGAACAACACCGCGCCGAGGATCAGCGATTGCACGTGGCCCTTGCCGTTGCCTTCCGCGTAAGCGACTACGAAACGGATCCAAACACCGGTCGCAGCCAGGCCCATCAGCAGCGCCAGACTCCAGAACACCCGCAGCGGCTCGTACTGGGCATAGATGCGGAAGATCGAAAGCGAGTTACGGCGCACATACGCGCCCATCGACGGGAACAGCCGCGACTCGCGCGTCTTCGGGTTGGTTCGTATTGGCACGTGGTCGACCGCTACCAACAGCTTGCCCGCCTGAATGATCGTCTCAAGTGTGTACGTGAACTTCGAGACCACCATCATCTGGATTGCCGCCTCGCGGTTGTATGCGCGAAAGCCCGAGGTTGTATCCGGCACAGACGTCGAGGATGCCTGGCGCACCACCCACGATCCGAGTCGCTGCAGCGTCTTCTTCAGCGGTGAGAAGTGCTCGATGCCGCCGACCTCGCGGTCGCCCACGACCATGTCCGCATGGCCTTCGACGATCGGTCGCACCAGTCGCGCCACGTCCGGGCCGTAGTACTGGTTATCGGCGTCAGTGTTCACGATCACATCCGCACCAAGCTTCAGCGCAGTATCAATGCCCGCCTGGAAGCCCGCCGCCAGGCCCTTGTTGTTGGTCAGGCGTACAAGGTGCTCGACGCCGTGCGCACGGGCGACCTCGACCGTCGCGTCGGTCGAGCCGTCGTCGATCACGAGCCACTCCACCTGCTCGAAGCCATCTACCGCACGCGGCAGGTCCGCGAGTGTCTGCGGCAATTGCTCTGCCTCGTTGAAGCAGGGGATCTGGATGATGAGCTTCATGTACCTCGATTGCCTAGACTTGGCACCCGCAGTATCCCAAAGCGTCTGTGGAAAGCGCGATGCTCACCCGGCGCACACCGGGCTCGACCAAGTTGACGCGCCTGCGTGTCCTATCGCCTGGACGCTGGGCGATGCTCGCTTTCGCGGTCATGTGCGTGGCGGCGCTGATCGGTTACTTCGCTTTTCCCACGTACCCCACCTACGACTCCTTCTACGCGCTGCTGTGGGGTCGCGACCTGCTGCACGGCCACCTGCCGGACTTCCGCGTCTACCGCGGGCCGACCGAGCATCCGCTAGCGATCGCGTTCGGGATGCTCTGTTCGATCTTCGGGCAGGGCGGCGCGCGCCTGATGGTGTTCGGCTCGATCGCCTCCTTCGTGGCTGCAGTCGCGGGGATGTATCGGCTCGGACGCCTGTGCTTTGGGCCTGTCGTTGGGCTGGTCGCCGCGCTGCTGCTGCTGAGCCGTTTCTTCATCGAGAACCTCGCCGCCCAGGGGTACCTCGACATCTCCTACATCGCCTTGATCGTGTGGGCGGTGGTATTCGAGGTCGAACAGCGCCGGCGCGGCGCTCTCGTCTTCATCACGCTCGCCGCCGCCGGCCTGCTGCGCCCCGATGCATGGGTACTCAGCGGTGTCTACTGGCTGTGGTGCTCCTGGCCCGCCACTAACACCACGCGCGCCAAGTACCTCGCGATGGCCGCGACCGCGCCGCTTGTGTGGCTCGCTCTCGACTGGGTCGTGACTGGCAACCCTCTGTACTCGCTGAGCTCCACCGCTGGCCTGGCGGCTGAACTCGAACGCACGCAGGGATTCGGCAGCGTGCTCGGCTCGGTGTGGAGCTATGGCGTGCGGATCGACAAGCTGCCGGTGCTGCTCGGGGGCCTGCTCGGCATCGGCCTTGCGGTGTGGATGGCCCCCCGGCGGGTGCTGGTGCCGCTGGGGACCTTCGTCGTGTTGCTCGGCGTCTACCTCGCCGAGGGCGCGGTAGGAGCCTCCGTCGTTGACCGCTATCTGTTGGGCGCGGCTACCGCGCTACTCCCGTTCTGCGCGGTCACCATTG
>DATBYJ010000090.1:0-2013 GCA_036513795.1 Solirubrobacteraceae bacterium
GATGCGCGACTACCAGTCGCGTGTCAGCGCGATGCAGGTCGACCTCGACGATCGGCTGCTGAGAGCTCTGGACACAACGCCCACGGCGGCCCTGCCTCTGACCGGGGTGGCTAGAGGCGAGTGTGACGAGACCAGTAAGACCGACGCCCTCGAGCTGCGCGGCTAGCTAGGGGTAAGAGAGTGACACCACGGTTCGGATGCAGGGTAGCGTGGCTACTGATTCTACTTGCTGCTGCCGTACCGCTGATCGGGGTGACACCCGCTTGGGGCCGGGCGGACCCGCCAGCGAGGGCGCCCACGCGCCAAGAGCCGTGCGTTCCGTCAACTACGTCCTGCGCACGCACGACCTGTCAATCGCTGACGGCGCCATGCGCGGCGTCACCCGTCACGTCAACAACGGAGTCTCCATCCGAACAGGCGGCCGCGGCGGCGCAACAGGTCTCAGAGAGCAGTGACATGCCGGCGCTCAGTCTCGGCGATCCATTCTGCGTGCCCGGAATCAGCGCCGGGCAGGCACAGAACTGCCGCGTATCAGGCTCCGTCGCCCAACCCTACCCAACCTCGAACTACGGGATCGACTATGCCGACCCCCCGACAGGGATAAGCCAGCTGTCTGCCAGCGACTGGTTCGCGACCCTGCTGGGACAGTTCACGTCGGTGGTATGGGACGTCTGGCTGTATGCCATCCGCGGGGCGCTCAACCTCCTGAACTGGGCTTTCGCGCTGAAGCTTGTGCAGGATGCGATGGGTCAGGTCACCCAATCGCTGGGCATACTGCACAGCCAGGTATTCGGGGTATCGTGGATGGAGGCGGCGCTCGGGGTCGCTGGGCTGTGGGGGATCTGGCACGGACTGGTCCGCCGCAAGACGATCGAGACGATCGGGGGCCTCGCAGCTACGGTTGCGCTGATGATCGCGGCGCTGGTCATGATCGCGCAGCCGCAGGCAACCGTCGGCACAGCGTCTGCATTTGCCGACGAGGCGTCGCTCACCGCACTCAGCGGCGCATCGGAGGCGAATGTCGCACAACCGGTACAGGGGTTCGCGAACGCTGAAAGCGGCCTCTTCGCAGCGCTCGTACTACGCCCTTGGTGCGCGCTCGAGTTCGGTGACGTTGACTATTGCGTCCAGCCCCGGGACGGAACCACGGTCGCGGATATCTGGCTTGCGTTCCCCCCGATGGGACCTGGTCGCCAAGGGCTCTACAACCTAGCCACGACCGGGAGCATCGAACAGTACGGTGGCGTGCTCGGCTCACTCGGAAAAGGCCTTGACATCGTTCAGACTCCTCCCGTTACTACGGTGGCAGACGCGTGCGGCGGAAGTGGGAGCGGTTCTCTTCAGTGCACGGCACTGAAGAACGCACAGGCGCTCAGCTGCTATGGCAAGACCACCAATGCGAACTGCGCCTTTAGCTCCGCCCAGAGCAATGACGTGCAGTTACAGGCCGGCGCCAACGCGCTCACGCGACTCGTGCTACTGGCGCTGATCAGCGCGGGCCTGCTCGGAGCGATGTCCCTGCTTTTGTTTCTCGCTATCCATCTCGTGTTCGCCGCAATCAAGACCCTGATCTTGCTACTGGCTGCGCCGGTGATCCTGCTGGTCGCCGCGTTTGGGCAAGCGGGCCGTCAGACCGTTGTCGTCTACGCGGGTCGGTTGCTTGGAGCGATTGTCACGAAGCTCGTCTATGCGGTGATGCTCGCGCTCGTGGTGCTGATGGCGGGCACGATCGAGTCCCTCAAGATCAGCTGGTTCGCGGATTGGATGATCAACATCGTGTTCTGGTGGGGCGTGTTCCTTCAGCGCCGCGAGTTCGTGCAATTCTTGTCGATGGACAGAGCGATCCGGGAAGGCGGCCTAGACGTCGCCGGGCACGGCAGGCCATTCCGGATCGCGGGCGCGCTCTTCGGCGGGTACTACGCGATGCGCTTCGCGCGCGATCTCACGCGAGGAGTCACGGCTCTGCCGCGTGCGGTCCGGCGACGGGGCTTCGACCGGCGCGTGGCCGACTCG
>DATBYJ010000091.1:0-23160 GCA_036513795.1 Solirubrobacteraceae bacterium
GATGTCGTGGTTGATGTAGGCCACCCGGTCGATCACCCGCACGATCCGGCCCTCCAGCGTCTGCGGCAGCGGCGCCCGGCTAGAGTGCCTGGCGATCCCCTGCCGCACCTGCTCGGTCAGGTTCAGCCCCACACCCGCCACCGAGCTGGCGCTCGTCGGCGCCGGCTCGAGGTGCTCCACGATCCGCAGCGAGTGCTCGTAGTGGCGAAAGTCGCTGCCAAAGCGCTCTTTCAGGCACTCGTCCAGAACCTCCTCGCCGATGTGACCGAACGGCGGGTGCCCCAGATCATGGCCGAGGCCGATCGCCTCCACCAGATCCTCGTTCAGGCGCAGCGCCCGCGCGACGGTGCGCGAGATGGACGTCACCTCCAGAGTGTGCGTCAGCCTTGTGCGGTAGTGGTCGCCCCGCGGCGCGACGAACACCTGCGTCTTGTGCGTCAGCCGGCGAAACGCCTTGCTGTGGACGATCCTGTCACGGTCGCGCTGGAATGGGGTGCGAAGCGCGCAGTCAACCTCTGAGCGATTGCGAAGCGCCGGATAGGAGCGCGTGGCAAGCGGTGAGAGCAGCAGCTCCTCCTGCTCGGCGACACGCTCGGCGAAGCCAGCCGCGACGAGATCCTGCTCGCTCAGCGCTCGTGGTTCCAGTCGCTGCGACCGGTGATCTTGTGAACCCAGTGGCGCCAACCCTGCTGCTGGGCGGGGTTCTCGTCGTACACCGGCGCCTTGTGCTCTGGCGGCGGCAGGTTCACCGCGGCAGCGGAGTCGATCCGCAGATCGACTCCATGCTCATGGATCGAAGCGATCGCTGCCGCCTCGACAAAGCGAATGCCATGGCCGGGGGTGTTGACCAAGAGCCCATGGAAGACGTCCTCCTCGGGCGCGCTGAGCACGCTCCCCACGGTGCCCACCTGCTGGCCGTCGGAGGAGAGCACTGGCACGCCCGCGTCGAGCATTTGGTAGGCGATTGGCAATCCCTCGTCCACAGCCCACCACGATACCGGGATCGGCCCACCGGACCGCTCGCCAGATCGCCGCGCGGCTCAGCCGGCGTGCCCAGCGGCGGGCATCAGGCGCACGTGCGCATGGTGCTCGAGCGTCGCCGCGATCGCCCGCTCGACCTGGCCGAGGGCGGCGGCCCCCACTTGCGGGACCTCGGTGAGCGCACGGCCGAGCGCGTCGGCCATGAAGCCGTGCGCCTCCTGCTCGAGTGGGAACGACCCTGTTTCGCAGGCGGCGCACACGACACCGCCCGCGGCCCCGGAGAAGCCCACCAGATGCTCTGGCTCGCCGCAGCTCGCGCACGCGCCGAGCTGCGGCGCGAGGCCGGCCGCCAGCAGCAGCTTCAAGCGAAAGGCGAGTGCGCCGGCGCGGGTGCTGGCGAGACCGCCCGCGTTCGCGTCCAGCAGCGCCAGCTGCCGGCACAGCAGGTTGAACACCCCAGGATGGGGCTCTGAGGTCTCAAACAGCCGCCCAACCGCGTCGCAGGCACGAGCCGCGGCATCCAGCGCGCGCCCGTCCCCGCGCAGCTGCGCGTAGCCGTCGACGGTCTGAGCGCCGGTGACCGTCAGCAGCTCGCTACGCCCTTCGTGCAGCTCGATGTGCAAACGGAAGTACGGCTCCAGGCGCCCGCCAAAGCGGCTGCGGGCGCGGCGCACGCCCTTGGCGATCGCGCTCACCCGCCCACGATGCGGCGTGTACAGATGCAGGATGCGATCCGCCTCGCCGTAGCGCATCGAGCGCAGCACCACCGCTTCTGTCTTTACAGCGCGACTGGACATGAACCTTCAATGGTGATCTACGCACCCGACGTATCGGCTACCTTGCCAATGTGGCACATGACGTAGAGCAGCTGAGCGAGAAGCAGGCTGAAAAGGAGCTCTTGCGCCTGCAGACCGAGCTGGTGTACATGCAGGAGTGGATCGTCGCGGAGAAACAGCGCTTGGTGGTGCTGTTCGAGGGCCGCGACACCGCCGGCAAGGACGGGGCGATCAAGCGCGTGATCACCTACCTGAACCCGCGTACGTGCCGCGTGGTGGCGGTGCCCACGCCAAGCGAGCGCGAAAGCTCGCAGTGGTTCTTTCAGCGCTACGTGCAGCATCTGCCAGCGGGCGGGGAAATGGCTCTGTTCAACCGAAGTTGGTACAACCGCGCAGGTGTTGAGCACGTGATGGGCTATTGCAGCAAGGACGAGTACGAAGAGTTCCTGCGTTTCTGTCCGCTGTTCGAGCAGGCGCTGCTCAACGACGGGATCATGCTGGTGAAGTACTGGCTGTCGGTCAGCGACGACGAGCAGGAGCGGCGCTTTGAAAAACGGCTGTCCGACCCGCGCAAGCGCTGGAAGTTCAGCCCCACCGACGTGCAGGCTCGCGCGCGCTGGGTGGATTACGCGGAAGCCAAGGACAGGATGTTCGCTTACACGGACACCGAGCAGAGCCCTTGGTATGTGGTGGAGGCCGACGACAAGCGCACGGCCCGCCTGAACCTCATCAGCCACCTGCTGTCGATCGTCCCATATGAGCACGAGGACCGGAGCAAGCCGACAAAGCTGCCGCCGCGCCAGAAGCGCAAGTACACACGCCCACCGAAGCGCACCGAGCGTTTGGTGCCCGAGCGCTACGTCGTCGGCTCACGCTGAGCGGGCACAACCCCATCTGTGACCCAGAACCGAACCTAAGCGGCGCTATACTTTATGAAGTAATGAGCAAGGTGACCGTCTACACCACTGACCCGTGTTCGTTCTGTGTCCGTGTGAAGGGGCTTCTGAAGTCCCGCGGCGTGGAGTTCTCGGAGATCAACCTGTCCAGGGACCCGGAGGGTCGTGCGGCACTTGCGCGCGAGACGGGGATGCTGAGCTTCCCGCAGGTGATCGTGGACGGCCAGCTGGTGGGCGGCTTCACCGAGGTGCAGGCGGCCGCTGAGAGCGGTCGGCTGGACGAGATGCTCGCGGCTTGAACGCTCGCGGGCGCGTCTGGCAGGTCTCGCACACGTAGGTGCCGCGGCCGCCGACGACCATCTTGACGATGCTCGTGCCGCACTGCCCGCATGGCTCACCCTCGCGTAGGTGCACGAGGAACTGGTTCTGGAAGGAGCCTTGAACCCCGTCGACGTGACGGAAATCGTCGATGCTTGCGCCCTTGGCATCGATGCCGGCATTGAGCGCGGCGATGACGCTCTGGCGTAGCCGCTCGTACTGTTCCCGGGTGAGTCGCCCGGCAGGCCTGCGGGGATGTACTCCAGCCCGAAACAGGGCCTCATCGGCGTAGATGTTGCCGACGCCGGCGATCTTTCGCTGGTCGAGCAGGAAAGCCTTGATGGGTGCGGTTCGGCCTTTGGCGAGCTGGCGCAGGTGCTCGGTGGTGAACAGCTCGTCAAATGGCTCGAGGCCAAGACGGGCGGCGAAGAACGCCTCGAGCGCGTCGCTGCCGAGCAAGAGCTCGCCGGTGCCGAAGCGCCGCGGGTCGACGACCGCGAGGTGCGTCACTTTCCGCGAGCGCCCGCCGCTCAGCTGCATGCGCACGCCGACATGCTGCTGCGCGGGGTCGGGGTCGGCGAGCACCGCGCCGGTCATCCGTAGGTGCTGGGCGAGGTGGACATCATCTGAGAAGCTCCACACGAGGTACTTGCCGCGCCGGCCGAGTCGCTCGATGCGCCGGCCGATGAGCGCCTGCTCGAGTTCGCTGGGCGCGAGCGGACGCGACCAGCGCCAGTCGAGCACTTCAATTGCACTGAGCTTGCGGCCCTCGACCAGCGGCGCGAGCTGGCGTCTGATCGTCTCGACCTCTGGCAGCTCGGGCATCCGCCTAGCTTATGAAGGCATCCCCCGGAAGGCCGTCAGCACGTTTGCCGGTGAGCCAGGAGAGGACGCTGGCGCCCACGTCGGCGAGCGGGCCATCGTTACGCCGACCGCCGAGCCCGCCGCCGGATCCGGCGTGGCGGGCGAGCATCTCACCAGTGACGGCCAACAGCGGCGCGTACTCGCGCGTGTGGTCGGTGCCAGGGTGGGTCATATCGACGCCGTGATCTGCAGTGATGATGAGGAGATCGTTGTGGCGCACGTGCGCGAGCATCTCTCCCACGCTGGCGTCGATCTGACGCAGTGCGCGGTAGAAGCCGTCCGGGTCCTTGCGGTGCCCATATACCTGGTCGGTCTCGATCAGGTTGGCGAACACGAAGCCGTGCGGCAGCGACCCGAGCAGCTTGTGCACTTCGGCGAGCGCGCGGGCGTTGGTGGCGCCGGGGTGCGAGACGCTCACACCGATGCCGGCGAACAGGTCGTGGATCTTGCCCACGCCGTGCACCTCCACGCCCGCACCCTGGAGCTCCTGCAGGTAGCTGCGCGCGGGTGGCACGAGCGCGAAGTCACGCCGGCCATCGGTGCGCTTGAACGCCCCCTGGACTCCCGTGAACGGCCGTGCGATCACGCGCCCGACGGCGTGCTCGCCGCTCATCGCGGCCCTGGCGGCGGCGCACACGCGATAAAGCTCATCAACCGGTACGCGCTCGACGTGCGCGGCGAGCTGCAGCACGGAGTCCTGTGAGGTGTAGATGATGAGTGCGCCGGTGCGCAGGTGCTCGGCGCCGAACTCCTCGATCGCGGCCAGTCCGCTGTCGGGGCGGTTGCAGATCAGCTCATGACCGGTGGTTTGCACGAGCGTGGCGATTACCTCTGGTGGGAAGCCCTCTGGATAGGTGGGGAGTGGATGCTCGGCGATGACGCCCATCAGCTCCCAGTGGCCGCTGATGGAGTCCTTGCCGGGGCCGAGTGGGTGCAGGCGCCCATGTAGCGCAGGATCGGCACTGGGCGCAACGCCGCGCAGAGGCAAAATCGAGCCGAGTCCTAGGCGCTGAAGCACGGGCAGCGCCACGCCACCGAGCGCGTCGGCGAGGTGGGCGAGAGTGTTGGTCCCCGCATCGCCATAGCTGGCTGCGTCGGGCAGCTCCCCCACCCCGCAGGCGTCGATGACCAACACAAACGCCCGTCGATCCTGGCGTTGACTCATCGCGTGGCGTCTACCGGGTGGCACTCGCTCGCGGGTGGGCGCTGAAGTACGCGTCCTTCAGCCGGTCGGCTGACAGGTGCGTGTAGATCTGGGTTGTGGCGAGGTCGGCGTGCCCGAGCATCTCCTGCAGCGAGCGCAGGTCACAGCCGCCGGCGAGCAGGTGGGTGGCGAAGCTGTGGCGCAGCGTGTGGGGGCTCATCCGCTCTGCCAGGCCGGCGCTGCGTGCGTGACCTTGGATGATCTTGTAGAGCCCTTGGCGGGTGAGGCCAGCGCCGCGGCTGTTGAGAAAAAGCTGTGCGGGCGGCTGCGCACGGGTGAGGTTGATGAGCTGAGGGCGCCCGCCGCGCAGATAGGCGTGCAGCGCAGCCAGAGCTTGGCGGCCGATGGGAACGATGCGCTCCTTTGAGCCCTTGCCGCGCGCGCGCAGGAGGCCCTCCTCGAGGTCCACGTCGGCGAGCTCCAGGCCAACCGCCTCGGAGGCGCGCAGGCCGCACGCGTACATCGACTCGAGCACGGCCCGGTCGCGCAGCGCGAGCGGCTCGTTGCCGAGGGGCTGGGCTAGCAGGCGGGCAACCTGCTCACGCGTGAGCACTCGCGGTAGACGCTGTGGCTTGCGCGGTCCGCGTAGATCGGCGGTGGGGTCGTGCTCGGTGGTGCCCTCGCGACGCAGGTGGTGGTAGAAGGAGCGCAGGCAGGCGACCTTGCGCGCGAGCGTGCTCGGCGCGACCTCGAGCGTGGAGAGAAAGGCCGCGAGATCACGATGGCTGGCGTGGGTGGCCGGCAGCGATCGATGCTCGAGGAACGCCCCCAGCTGCAGCAGATCTGAGCGGTACGCCTCGAGGGTGTTACGGGAGAGCCCGCGCTCGAGCTCGAGATAGGCAAGGAAGTCAAGGATCAGTGGCTCGATCGCGACCGCGGCGCCGGCCCCTTCTGTGGTGCGTGCGGTATCTGGCGCGGGCGTCGCTACAAGAGTCACCCCCCCAGCTTCGCTGAGCGTGCGAGCGCTCCTGGGGATGCAACCAGACGTTCAGCCAGCGGGACGAGATTTGGGCCACGCATCAGACGGTAAGAGAGCGATCAGATGTTCAGCCGGCGGGCGAGCCAGAACAGCGCAATCAGGGTCTTTGCGTCGCGACACTGATCGATCGCCGCGTGCAGGTCCTGAAGCGACCAAGGGATGATCTCGATGCGCTCGTCCTCGCCGCTGTCTGCGTGTGCCTCATACAGGTCGGTGGCGAGGAATAGGTGGATCTGCTCGTCGGTGAAGCCAGCGCCGGTATAGAAGGAGAGGATTGGCTCCCAGTTGCGTGCGCCGCGGCCGATCTCCTCGGCGAGCTCACGCTGGGCGGCTGCGAGTGGCTGCTCGCCCTGCTTGTCGAGTCTTCCCGCGGGGATCTCAAGCAGCGCCGGCTCGCCGACAGCCTCGCGGGGCTGGCGCACGAGCCATACGTGTTGCTCGTCGTGGGCGACCATCCCCACGGCGCCGCTGTGGCGGACGACCTCGCGGGAGACGACCGCGCCGTCGGCATGGCGAAATCGCTCGATGCGCACGTCCACGATGTGCCCGCTGTAGACGGTCTCGCCGTCCACAGCCTCGAACGGCTCGCTCATGCGAGCTCGCCGAGCGCGTCCTCGATCTCCATCTGGCCAGTGGCGGGCTTCTCCAGGAGCTCCGCCAAGGCGCTACCGCCGGCGAGCGCAGCGCTGAAGAACAGCGGGTCCTCCATCAGCCCGCGGCCCATTGTCTCGGCGGGTAGGCCGCTTGCGGCATAGCCGGGGAGGTCGACGCTCGCACGACGCCAGTCGTGGCGGGCAATGCGCGCGGGCCGCTCGAGAGCAGCGTGCTCCTTCTCTGCAACGGGCGCGGGACGGGCTTTGCCCTTGCGGGCGGGTTTGGCGGCAGCGAACACCGCGCCGAGCTCGGCGCGCAGATCGGAGCCCACGGGCGAGCGCATCCCAGCGGGCAGCGCCACGGTGACCGGCTCGAGCAGCATGTCGAGAACGGTGAGCGTGTGGTGGGAGAAGCCGCGGTGGCGGCTGCGCTTATCGCCGGCGGACAGTCGCGCGACGAGCAGTGTGGGGCAGCCGAGCGCGAGCGCCACGTGCGCGGAGTCAAGCGCGACCATGCCGCCGTGACCGAGCGATGAGCCCGAGCCGATGATCCCTGGCCCGGGCCCACACACCGCGGCATCCCAGCCGAGGGTGCGCAGGCCGTGGTGTAGCGCGCCGGCTGTGGTGATCGCCTCCGCCTCCCCGCCGAAGGCTGGCCCGGCGGTCAGGTAGCCCGCGAGCAGCCCGCGCTCGCGCAGCACACGCACGGTGCGCGAGTGTCCACCTGGGAGCGCTCCGCCCTCGGTCTGCACGTAGCCGAGCTTGGCCCCTGGAGCGCTCTGGGCGAAGGCCCACGCGAGGCCGGCGAGCTGACCGTGCAGGCCGAGCACCGCCACTGGTCGCCCTACGGGGAGCTGCAAAGCCTCGTCCTCCACGGGCGTGACAGCGTGTTGGAGGCTCGTGTAGTTGAGCTTCATCACGTGGGGGTGCTGAGGACTGCGATCGACTTCGCTTGCAAGACCGCGGGTGAGGTTGACGTGGACGACATCAAAACCTCCGGAGCCAAGCCCCAGGTCAAGCGCCTGCACGTTGACGATCACCTCATCCCCCACCTGCGCGCGGCCGACGAGCGCCACGTCAGCGATCGCGTTGCGCGGCGTGCTGGGGGCATCCTCGCCGGCCAGCCTGACCGTGAGGCGCTGCTCGCCGCACCCGCCAGGACGGCTGCGTACAGTGCTCTCAACGTCTGCGTCGGCGTTGTCAATCTGAATGACGATGGCGGGACGTAGCTTCAGCATGGCTGGGGCAAGCTACAGGGCCGGAGCAGGAGCTAGCCCCGCGGCCTCGTCCAACAGGGCAAGTGCGACGTCGAGCATCTCCTCGAGCGCCTGCGCACTGACGCACTCTCCAGGCTCGTGGGCACGCTCGGTGCCATTGGCCAAGTTCACCGTGGCAAAGCCCTGCGCGATCAACGCGTTGGCGTCAGAGCCGCCGCCGCTTGAGATATGCACGGGCTGGTATCCGCAGGCTCGCAGCGCCCCCTCAGCAACGCGTACGGGCCTGGAGGCAGGCGGCAGCTTGTAGCCGGAGAAGGTGCGTTGCACGCTGATGTCGACGTCGCATTCGCACTCGGGGATGTTGGCGGCCTCGTGCAGGCGATCGACGACTTCTGCCACGACGTCCTCGGCGCGCTGGTCCTCCAGCGCTCGGGTCTCGAGCACGAGCGTGCAGTCCGCGGCGACGACGTTCATGGCGGTGCCGCCTGAGATCGTGCCCACGTTGACGGTGGTGCCCTTGTCGAGGCGACCCAGCTGCATCGAGGCGAGCGCGCGGGCAGCGGCAAGGATCGCGCTGCGACCGTCCTCGGGGCGAATGCCAGCGTGAGCGGCGACGCCGTGGAAAGTTGCCTCGACACGAAAGTGGGTGGGCGAGGAGATCACGATCTCACCGATGGGCGATGCATGGTCGAAGACGAAGCCAAAGTTGCTGTTCAACAGGGATGCGTCAAACGCGCGTGCACCGGCGAGCGCGACCTCCTCGCCGACGGTGAACAGCAGCTCGACGTCCACAGGCGCCCCCTCGCGTCGCACGTGGCGAGCAAGCGCCAGCAGCACAGCTATGGCTGCCTTGTTGTCGGCACCCAGAATGCCGTCGTTGGCGTTCTCCCACACGCCATCCACGAGTACCGGCTCGACGGATGCCTGCAGCGGGACGGTGTCGAGGTGCGCACACAGCAGCAGCGAGAGTCCCTGCTTGGCGGCCTGGACCGAGCCACCGGGCGAGTCTGATGAGATGAACGCGAGCAGGTTGCCACAGTCGGAGCCGACGGCTGGGCCGGCGTCGTCCTCCTGAACCTTCACCCCGAGCGCACGCAACTCCGCGATCACTCGCTCGGCGCACGCTCGCTCGTGTCCGGAGGGGCTGCCGATGCGGCACAGCTCGGCAAACGTCCCGTTGAGGTAGCGGCGCTCGAGCTCGCTCACTCTTGACAAGGACGCCGAGGCTGTCACGACATCCCGGCGTGCTGTGCCGGTGGGCGCTCGTCCTGGGACGCAGCGAGAGCGGCTGCGACGAACTCACGGAACAGCGGCGCGGGACGCTCGGGGCGTGACTTGAACTCCGGGTGGAACTGGGAGGCAACGAAGAACGGGTGCTCGTCGAGCTCGATCACCTCGACGAGACGCTCGTCGGGCGATGTGCCGGACACGCGCAGGCCTGCGCTCTGCAGGCGCTTACGCAGCAGGTTGTTGACCTCGTAGCGGTGGCGGTGGCGCTCGTACACGACTGCCTCGCCATACATTTCAAGCGCCCGCGTACCGGGATGGAGCTTGATCGGGTCGGCACCGAGGCGCATCGTGCCGCCGAGGTCGGCGACCTCCTTCTGCTCGGGCAGCAGGTCGATCACTGGGTAGGGCGTCTCGATGTCGAACTCGGTGGAGTTGGCTCCCTCCATGCCAGCCACGTGGCGGGCGAACTCGGCTACCGCCACCTGCATGCCTAGGCACACGCCCAGGTATGGGATTTGGCGCTCGCGCGCGACGCGCGCGGCGGCGATCTTGCCCTCGATTCCACGTCCGCCGAAGCCGCCGGGGATGAGGATGCCGTCTGCGCGGCCAAGGCGCTCGAGGGCGTCGCCGCTGTCTGCGCCCTCGAGGCTCTCCGAGTCGATCCAGTCGATCTGCACCCTTGCGTCCTGCAGCGAGGCGGAGTGGCGCAGCGCTTCGCAGACGGACAGGTAAGCGTCCTCGAGCTGCACGTACTTGCCAACCAGCGCGATCTGAACCTGGCGGGTCGCCTGTGCGGAGCGTTCGATCGGCTCCGTCCACTTGGCCAGTTCCGACGTGGGCGCTTCCAGGCCGAAGTGCTCGAGCACGAAGTCGTCGACGCCCTGCTCGCGGAACGTCAACGGAACCTTGTAGATGTTGTCCACGTCGCAGGCCGAGACGATCGCCTCCGCGGGAAGGCTCGCGAACAGCGCGATCTTCTTGCGGATGTCGGTGGACAACGAGCCCTCTGAGCGACACATGAGCATGTCGGGCGCGATCCCGATGCGACGCAGCTCATTAACGGAGTGCTGCGTGGGCTTGGTCTTCAGCTCGCCCGCGTGCCCGATGTAGGGCACAAGCGTCAGGTGGATGAACATGCAGCGGCGGCGACCCACATCTACGGGGAACTGGCGGATCGCCTCGAGGAATGGCAGCGACTCGATGTCGCCGACGGTGCCGCCGATCTCAGTGATGACGAAGTCGACATCTGAAGACTCGGCGATCAGCGCGATCCGCTGCTTGATCTCATCGGTGATGTGGGGCACCACCTGAACGGTGCCGCCAAGATAGTCGCCGCGGCGCTCGCGGCGGATGACGGTGTCATAGATACCGCCGGCGGTGACGTTTGACGCCCTGCTCGTGTTGGAGTCGGTGAAGCGCTCGTAGTGCCCAAGATCGAGGTCGGTCTCGGCGCCGTCCTCGGTGACGAACACCTCACCGTGCTGGTAGGGCGACATCGTGCCCGGGTCGACGTTGATGTAGGGGTCGAACTTCTGTAGGCCAACGGTGAGACCGCGGGAGACGAGTAGCCGTCCGAGCGAGGCCGCGGCGATGCCCTTGCCGAGTGAGGAGACCACACCGCCGGTCACAAAAATGAACCGGGTCTTGCTGGGCGCCTGCGCGTGGCGGTCGGAGTGGTGCATGCTCATGTGGGCCTGCCCCAGGAGTCTAGACGGCGAAGCCCCGGAGTCCGTTCGATCAACGCGGAAATTGATCGCAACTCCCCATATACCGTGATTCCGAGTAGCAACGCCAGCGCAATCAGCTGGCCGGTCCCAGACAGGCTCAGCACCAGCCACAGGCCAGCGAGCGCACCAAGCAGGTTCGCGCCGGTGTCCCCAAGCATGGCCCGCTCGCGCAGGTCATACACGCCGGCAACAAGCGCAGGGGCTGCGAACAGGCCGAGTGCCCAAAGCACCCGCAGGTCGGCTGAGCCGATGACAAGCCCCGCACCAAGCAGCACGAAAGCCTTCGTGGCACGCCCGGGGCGCAGGTCGAGCAAGTTGAACACGTTGGTCGCGAGCACCAGCACTGCAGCAGCCAGCAGCCAGCGACCGTTGGACAAACCCAGGTAGCTCATGGCAAGCAGCGCGAGGCCAAGCGAGCCAGCGGCCTTGAGCGCGCCGGTGGAGAATTCGCCACGTAGAACGGCCGCGCCGTGACCGCGCCAGCCGCGCTGCGGCAGGCGAGCGCCAGCATCCGCACCCTCGCGCGCGCCGGCCCCTTCGTGCCGACTATCACCCCCGCACGCGCGGTCACCACGACGCTCATCGCCACCAAGCGTGTCGTCGATCAGCCCGAGGGCGAGCACACCGAGCGCATACACAGCAATCGGGAACGACTCAGGGTGAAATACGTGCGTGGATGCGAGTTTCTGCAGCAAAGTCAACGGAATCAGCGCCACCAGTGCTGCCGCTAGCGCGAGCACGCCGAAGGGAGATGGAAGCTCGCGCTGGCGGTAGTTGGCGCGGGTGTGGCCGGCGTCGCGCAAGGCCCGCAGCAAGAGCGGCGCGAGGATCGCACCGCTGGCGAGCGCAATCAGGAATGGCAGGGCGTGCATGTATGGAAATTAGCGACGTGAGCGGACGCGCCTACGCCGCTTACATTCGCCCGTGGCAGTCGCCTGCACGCCAAGCGCTGCCCGGTCCGCGGGCGTGGCTAGGGCTGAGTGTTGCTCGTGGCGCTGCTTGCACCAGCACTTGGCAGCAGCGATTCGGCGGTGGGCTTCACACCGAAGGTGCCACGGCTTCCGGCGAGCACGTAGTCAAGCGCCGCCTGCCCAGCGAGCTGGTCGAGATCGTCGACGCTGGAGATGCCCTTTTCCTTGTACCAGGAGGTTTGCGAAGGGGTGGTGCTGGTCAGCTGTACACCTACGGCTGGCACGCCGACAGCGGCCACGCCAGCGAGCAGACCCGACTCGAAGGCGCTGGTGGCTTCGCTTTGCTGCGCGCTGATGCCGCCCGGTTCGGCCCGCATCACCACAACGCCTTCGAGGCTGGTGAGCTGCCCGTCGAAGGCGCTCAGCAGGCTCGCGCGCACACGGCTGATCAGCTCGCGGCCGACGTTAGGGCCGCCGCTAACGAGTTGGCGGCCAATCAGCTCACCGAAGCTACCGACGAGCCCAGCAGAGGTGGCGAGCGGCGCGTAGTGGGTCCCGGCTACCTGGTGGGAGATTTCAGCTAGGGCGAGCGGCTCGCGCACGGCCACGACGGTCGTGACCTGGCCGCCCGCCTGTGCGACTGCCGCGCGTACGAGCGTGTTGACCGTGTCGGAGGATTCGCCCAGGAACACAACGCCAATGGTGCGCCCGCCGAGCAGTTCGTGCACGGACAGCGGGTACAGCCCGTTGGCGAATGTTTCCTCGGCGGTGAGCTTTTCGTGGAGATGCCCGGCCTGCTGGTGCGCCTGGCTGACTTCAGATCTGAGGTTCGCGACGATGCCGTTCTTGGCGGAGGAGACCAAGTTGGAGTCGCCGATGGCCACACCCAACACGACACCCAGCGCCAGTGCGAATAGCACGGCTGCGAGCGATAGCGCGTGGTAGCGAAAATCAAACATGGATAGTGATCGCGAACCGGGTCAGCCAACCAGCAGCTGGAGCTTCAACCACAGCAGTTCTGCGACATCGCGCAGAGCTGGGCTCACACACACCACGGCGATCAGCGCGATCAGCCCGGTGACGATCACGACCAACAACGGGGTCAGGCCCGGCCGCGGGCGATATAGGCGGCTCACGCCCTTGGCGTCGACGAGGATCTCACCGATGCGCAGGCGGGTGAGGAACGTGGAGGACATGCCTTCGCGGTTGCGGTCGAGGAACTCCACGAGGTTGAACTGCGAGCCAACGGCGACGATCAGGCGGGCACCCTTCTCCGCGGCAAGCAGCATTGCGACGTCCTGGCTGGTACCGGGCGCGGGGACGAGCTTGAACGCCAAGCCCATCTGCTCCAGACGCTCACGCCCGGGGGCGCGCCCGTCGGGATAGGAGTGCACGACGAGCTCCGCGCCGCAGCTCAGGGCCGTCTCGCCAGCAGAATCCATGTCACCGACGATCATGTCCGGTGTCAGTCCCTCCTCCAGAAGCGCCCCGGCGGCGCCATCGACGGCGACGATAACCGGCCGCATGTCGCGGATGAAAGGTCGCAGTGCTCGTAGATCACGCTGATGACCGACGCCGCGCACCACCACAAGGGTGGAGCGGTCGCGGAAGTCGGTGGCGAAACGGGGCAGCTTGATGCGCCCGGCCAACAGCTCGCGCTCCTCGCGCATGTGGTCGATCGTGTTGTGCGCAAAGCGCTCAAGCGCCTCGCCAATCTCCTGGCGGCGCGACTCCGTTTCTGCGCACACACGCTCGAGGTCGAGCACCTCGCCGATGGCAAGCAGCTCGCCCTTGCGCAGCACCTCAGCGGTGAGCGAGCCGGCGACAGGGGTGATTCTGATCACGAGCGGGTCGCCGTCGGACAACCGCTCGAACAGTGCGTCGTTAGGCACGTCCACGAGCACGATGCCAGCCTCGACCAGTAGCTGCGGGCCGAGATTTGGATAGGAGCCGCCTGATGACGGGCTGCAGTTGAGCACTGCCACCGCTCCCGCGGCGATCAGCTCCTCGGCGGAGACGCGATCGATGTCGAGGTGGTCGATCAGCGCAATGTCGCCGCGCCCGAGGTGGCGCACGAGCAGCTTCGTGCGCCTCCCCGGCCGCACTGGACCAGCGAGCGTGCGCACGGGCTGGATCTCCAACCCAGCGCCAGGCGTGCTAGCGGGCTGCAGATAGCCCTGCGCGCTCGATCGCGTTGCGGCCACGCTTTCGAGAGTAACGCCCGCAAGACAAAAACGCGGCGCGTGCAGCGGTTTCGACGGACGACTTAAGCGGCACGGCGGAGCTCGCGGGCATGACGCCGTGCGACCATGTCGTCGCTGTCGGCGCCAAGCATGCGCACGAGCTCGCCGACGACGTCGCCCTCTCCCAGCTCCAGCACGGTCGTGCGGGTGGGCTCAGCGCTCGTGTCCTTGACGATTGAGAAGTGGCGGGCCGCCAGCGAGGCGATTTGCGGCAGGTGGGTGATGCACAACACCTGCCTGCGCTCACCCAGACCACGAAGGCGCTCGCCGACGACGCGTGCGGTTTGACCGCCGATGCCGGCGTCCACCTCATCGAATACCAGCGTCGCGTCCGCAGATGACGCGTTGGCGACACTCATGATCGCGAGCATTACCCGCGAGAGCTCACCCCCCGAAGCGATCTCCCGCAGCGGCCCCGCTGGCACCCCTGGGTTGGGCGCGATCACAAACTCGATGGAGTCGCCACCTGAGGGGCCCGGCTCGCGCTGCTCTAGCAGCACCTCAAAGCTCGCGTCACCCATCGCCAATGCGGCCAGCTGCTCGCGCACGGCAGGCGCAAAGCTCCGCGCTGCAGCTTGGCGAGCCTTGCGTACAGCCTGTACCCGCTGCTCGAGCTCCGCACGCGCGGCGCTCAACTGCTCGCCGGCCTGCGCCAACGCCACCTCGGCACCCGCGAGCTCGTCATGGCGGGCACGGGCATGCTCGGCGTACTCGAGCACCGCGCCCACGCTGCCACCATGCTTTCGCGCCAGACGCTCGATCGCAGCCAGGCGCTGTTCGAGCGTGTCGAGCGAGACTTCCGGGCCGAGCTGGGCGAGCCCGCCGTCGAGGTCCTCAGCGCCCGCGCGCTCACAGTAGGAGCGCAGCTCTCCGGCCAGATCCTGGGCCTCGATAACGACCGCGTGCAGCCGCTCGGCGAGGGCGTCGAGCGCAGAATCGACTCCGGCGAGGGCATCGAGCTGCCCTGTTGCTGAAGCAACGAGCTGAGCTGCCCCAGGACCTTCGCCTGAGTCTGCGGCGAGCGCCTCCGCGGCGACCCCCGCGGCGGAGCACAACGCATCGAGGCTGCGCAGGCGCTCGCGCGCACCCAGCAGCTGCTCGTGCTCACGCTCCTGCGGTGCGACCGCGTCAATCTCGGCCAGCTCGTACTCCAGTAGCCCGAGCTCGCGCTCGCGTTGGGAGGAGAGCTCGCGCAGCTCCCCCATCCGCTCTTCCAGCTGGCGCACCTCGGCAAAGGCCGCCGCGCACTTGCGCAGACGTGCACCGTGGTCGCCCGCGCACAGGCCATCGAGAATCTCCAGCTGGGCGGCTGACAGCGTCAGCTTGCGGTGCTCGTGCTGCCCGTAGAACGCAAGCAGCGCCCCGCCGATCTCACGCAGCTCACCGACGCTTGCGGAGCGACCGTTGAGATACGCACGCGTGCGCCCGTCGACGCCCACTCGCCGCGCGAGCACCACCTCATCGGATTCGCCGGTCAAACGCTCATCGAGTTGCTCGCGCACGCGCTCTGGCAAATCGAAGATGCCCTCCACATAGGCCTCGCTAGCGCCGGGGCGCACGATCCCCGGCCGCGCGCGCCCGCCGAGCAGCAGATCGAGGGCGTGGGCGAGCACGGTCTTGCCCGCACCCGTCTCGCCGGTGATGACGTTCAAGCCCGCTGCCAGGCGCAGCTCGGCCTGCTCGATCAGCAGCAGGTTCTCGACACGAAGCTCTTGCAGCACACCAGTGGTCTACCAGCGCATGGGGACAGATCGCCCGATCGTGCGGCGATTACGGGCGAGCAGCAGACCACTGGTCAGCCAATCGGGCTCGGCGACTTGTCCGAGGGCTCTCCGGCGGGCATAATCAATGCAGCGGTACAGGAACGGATGCCTATTTCCAACGTACACTCGTCCGCGACAGGCATGGTTGCCAGCGACACTCATCCGCATTCCGATCGGCCCGGGCCGAGTGCACTCGATTGCCCGCAGCCGGCCGCTCTGCGGGAGCGCCTTGAGGAGGAGATCAGCCGCGCTGAGCGTCACGGCACGCAGCTGAGCTGTCTGCTGGTGGTGATCGAGAACCTCGACGAGATGACCCGTGAGCACGGCAACGAGCTGCGCGAGCAGACGCTCGAGTACGTCGCGCAGGCGCTCCGCCGGGAGCTGCGCCGCTTCGACCGGGTCGGACGCGGCGGCCACGGCCAAGAGGGCGCGGACGGCGATCTGCTGATCATCCTGCCCGGCGCAGACGGCCCACGCGCCGAGATCGTCGCGCGTCGAGCACTCGAGCGACTACGCACGATCAAGGTCGAAGCACACGGCACACGCTGGCCACTGCGGGTGTCCGTGGGTTTGGCGGCGTGGCGCGAGGATCTCAGCGCACAGATGCTGCTGGCCCAAGCGCGGGCGGCGTTGCGCCCGGTCAACGGCAACGGCGAGAACCCCCCGAGCAGCCACACAGACGCATCCGAGCACGGCACGGAGGCGACGCCAGCGTCGAGCACCGGCGTGCAAGGCGACTCCTCAGCAGTGCTCGGTCGGCCAGGACGTTCATAATCTCAACCCTGTGCTTTCTGGATCAGAGCTATGGCTGCTGCGTCTCATGGCCGACCGCGGCCTGGCGCTGCTCGACGCCACCACTCTGGCAGTAGTAATCGAGGAGCGCGGAGAACTGCGCGTGGCAGCGTGTAGCGGGGCGGAAACGGTGCGACTACGGATCGTGCCCGTGCGCGGCAGCGCCCTCGGCGCGCTCTACCAGGAGGGCACGTCGATGGCGATTGACCGCCCCCGCGGCCCGGAGGCGGCGTGGCTTCACGAACTTGGCCTCGAAGCGCGCGCGGCGCTGGTCGAGCCGCTGCACATGGAGGGCCAAGGTGGTGGCATGGTGATCGCGTTGCGCCGCGACGGAGGCTTCCGCGGCCCCGACCGCGAGGCGCTGGCGGCGTTCGCGGCGAGCGTCTCGCAGCGCCTCGTAGCCGAGCGCTCGGTGGAGATCGAACGGTTGCGCTACGGCATGGAGGCACGCGAGCACGAGCGCACTCGCTGGGCGCGAGAGATCCACGACGAGAGCATTCAGGGCATCGGTGCCCTGCGCCTGCAGCTGGCAAACGCGCGCGACCTCGACGACAGGCAGGCACTGAGCCAAGCCGTGGACACCGTGCTCGAGGGCCTAGGCACGGAGATCGACGGTCTGCGCCACCTGATCACCGAGCTTCGCCCTGCGGCGCTCGACGACCTCGGGCTGGCGGCAGCGCTGGAAGCGCTGGCGCGACGTGCGCAGGCGATCGACGGGCTCGACGTGGACACGGAGATCGACCTGCCCGAGCCAGCTGGCAACGGCGGCGATGCGGGTGGCACGCGCAGGCTGGATGCAGAGCTCGAGAGCACGATCTACCGGATCGTGCAGGAGGCGCTGACGAATGTCAGCCGCCACGCGGAGGCGACGAAAGCCGTGGTGAGTGTGCGCGAGCACGATGGAATGCTGCGCGCGTCGGTGACCGACGACGGCAAGGGCATGCCGGACGCGAGCCGTCTCGGGCCTCGTGGAGACGGCCTGGAGGGAGGCTTCGGAATGTCGGGGATGCGCGAGCGCGCGGAGCTCATCGGCGGCGAGCTGGAATTCATGCCCGCACCTGGACGCGGCACAATGGTACGCCTGACGGTGCCGCTCGCCGGGCGACCCACCCAGGCGCCCGGTCAGCCCGCGGCCTACTGATCCTCGGCGGCTAGCGAACCCCGATTCACGGCACTGGGTCCGCGTCGCCGGCCACACCATCGTCGGGACTGGAGTCATCGTCGGGGCTGTCCCTACGCAGCCAGCCCGCCAGCTGCTGGCCCACTGAGCTAACCGACTCGCCCGCGTCGCGAAAAGCATCGCGAATGCGATCGGCATAGAACGTCACAGCCTCTCCCCCGTCCGCGCGCGCATCGACCGGGTCGTCCCGGCGTGGGTACTCGCCGTTGCCCACGATGCGGTCGAACTCGCCCGAGCGCACCCACTCCATCAGCTCGTGCGTGCGCTTCACCGGCATCGGGTGGGTCACCCCCAGGTCGAGCATCAGCCGCGTCAGACGTTCGAGACCGCTGCCCTTCTCTTTGTAATCGAGCCCCTGGCGCATGAACACGTCGAGATCAAGCTCGTCCACCATCGCGCCGCCCGCAAGCGACATCAGCGTGCGGCACACGACCAGCGGATCGCGGGTGACAACCGCGGCGGCACGGTCGGCGCTCAGCTCCGTCGCTCGCCCCCACTCCATCAACACCGTACGCACTGGGGCAAGCGGCAGCGGCAGCCGCGCGGTGCTCGTCAGCAACACAAGGATTGCGAGTGCCGTGCGGTACAGCTGATGGTCAGCAAGTATGTGTGCGGCCTCGTGGGCGAACACCGCGCGGCGCTGGGGAGCGTCGAGCAACCGCACAAGCTCTGACTGCACCACCACCATCGGGCGCTTCGCTCCGATCGCCAGCGCGTTGGGCGTGGGGAACTGGGTGAGGTACAGATCGGGCACCTCGCCCATGTCGAGCGTCGTGTATGCGAGCGCGTGCTCGCGGTAAACGTCTCCCAGTTGATCTTCTGAGAGACGGACCGAGGAGCCCAGGTAACTCTGGCGCAGGGCACGCTCGTAGCCCAGCTCGATCAACTTGCGAACGACCGTATCGAGGTATGGGATCGACCCCAATGCCGCTGTCGCCGCTTTGTCAGCCGGGTGCTGGAAGGCCCGCGGCGAGATGTTCGTCAGCCGGTAGCCCTCGGCGGGAACGCTCGATCCCGAGGTAGCCATCAGCTCAGCCTACAGGGAGAAACCCGAACAGGTCGCGCATTGCGAATCGCGAGCACGCACGCCATCCGTCGCCCCACCCGGCCGCAAGGCCGTCATAGATCAACTAATCAGCGAGCCCGGTGCGCCGCACGTACGCGGTTATCTCCGCCCGCGAGGAGAAGCCGAGCTTCTCGATCGCCCTGGCGCGGTAGGTCTTGACCGTGCGCTCAGCCACGTTCAGCTGCTCCGCGATCTCCGGGTTGGTGTAGCCGTTGGCGATCAGCCTCACCACCTCACGCTCGCGCTCTGAGAGCACAACGCTGTCGGCGAAGCCGTCCTCCCCGGTCGCCATCAGCGCGCCCAGCCGCGGGTGCAGGTAGTTGCCGCCCGCCACAGCCAGACGGAACGCCTGCAGCAGCTCCGCCGGCTCGGCCTCCTTCAGCACATAGCTGCGCGCACCCGCCCGCAGCGCCTGGCGCGCGTACTCGGGGTCCTCACGCATCGTCAGGATCGCAACCGCAAGGGTGGGATGCGAGATGAAGCACGAAGGCAGCGCACCGAGACTCGAGCCGCCGGGCATCGTCAAATCGAGCGTCAGCAGGTCCGGCTGGTGCTCGCGCACCGCACGGATCATCGACGGCACGTCAGCCGCCTCCGCAACCACGCGAAACTCGCCCCCCTCGCGCTGCAGCACCGCGCGAATCCCATCACGGACAACCGTGTGGTCGTCGGCGATGATCACGTCGATCGGTTTCGTCAACACTGCCGTCGAGGCCTCCATGTATGGAACCTATCGGCACGAACCGGACGATCCCCAAGGCCCAATCGTGTTGCAAAGACGCTTGCGTCAGCTCCCGTTGGACCAGGGAAAGCCATGGCTCCTGAGAACGCTGCTGTCCATGCAACGCTCGCCCGGGCCGCCGCCAGCCAGTAGCGTGCCCCCACTGTGAGAGCCACATTCGCCGCCCCCCGGCTACGCCGGATCATTACCGCCTATACGATCAACCGGGTCGGTAGCTGGCTTGGCTACGTCGCGATCGCCCTGGTCGTGTTCGACCACACCCACAGCGCGCTCGCGGTCGCCGCGCTGCTCGTCTGTGCCGAGGCGCTACCTGCGTTTGTGGTGCCCGTACTCGTCGCCTGGGTCGAGGCCTCGCCGCGCAACTTCGAGCTCAGTGGCCTGTATCTCTTCGAGGCCATCGTCACCGTCGCGATAGCCATCATGTTCCAGCATTTCTGGCTGCCAGCGATTCTCTTCCTCGCCGCTCTCGACGGCTGGGCAGCGCTCGCCGCGAGCTCGCTGCTGCGCGCGGGAGCCGCGCGCCTAGGGCGCGAGGACCTGTCCGACCCGATCGCCGCCGAGCGCGGCGTATCGGTGTCGCCCGACATCGAAGCGGAGGCCGAAAAGCAGGTCAACGCCGCGCTCAGCTTCGGCCTGTCCATCTCCTTCCTCGCTGGACCAGTGCTCGGCGGCGTCGCCACCGCAGCGCTGGGCGGCAGCGCTGCACTGCTCGTCGACGCCGCCTCGTTCGTCATCTGCGGACTGCTGCTATTCGATCTCAGGCCACACGTTGAGCACGCGCGCGGCGAAGGCGTGCGGGCACGCCTGCTCGCAGGCTGGCGGCACATCAACAACGTCCCCGCGTTGCGCGTGCTGTTTCTCGCGCAGGCAGCTGCGTTGGTGTTCATCCAAGCAGGAAGCCCGATCGAGGTCGTCTACACCAAGGGCACGCTGCACGCCGGTGACGCCGGCTACGGCCTGTTCGTCACCGCCTGGGGCGGTGGTGGCATGTTCGGCAGCCTGGTGTTCGGCCGCGCCAAGGGTTCGCTGAACCTACTGCTCACCATCGGAATTCTCACGCTGAGCGGTGCATTTGTGTGGTTCTGGGCCGCCCCGTCGTTCGCCACTGCCTGCGCTGGCGCATTCCTCGCAGGCATCGGCAACGGGATCACCATCCCCGCCATGATGAGCGCCGCGCAGCGCTCAACGCCAACGCATTTGCAGAGCATCGTGATCGGCGCCAGCGAATCGTTGATATCGGTGACGCTCGTCGGCGGCCTCGCGCTCGGCGGCGGGCTCGTCCTGTTGACCTCCACACGCATCACATTCCTTGCGCTGGGCATCGGCGCGGCGGTTGTCGCGATCCTGTTCCTGCGCGTTGCGAGCGCCAGCAGCGATGCCGCCCCGTAAGTGCGATGGCCTGCAACGATCAGGGGCGTTCCTCAAGTACCACTGCAAGTCGGTCGTTAAGGACGACAGACCACGTAATGTTGGTGCCGAAGCAAACTCTACGCCGCACCTGGTTGGCGACCGAGGTTCTGCTGATCGTAGGCACGATCGCCTCGAGTGTCGCGCAGGCGCGCCCAACTGAATGGCAGCCGGCTGCGTTGGTGACCCTCCTGCTCGTGCTCGCGTTCGCCGGAGAGCGGTTCACGGTGCCGCTTCCCGGCCGCGGTGTGATGAGCGCGTCGCTTGGCGCAATGGTGCTCGCGATGGGTCTGCTTGGTCCAGGCGCAGCGGCGGCCTGCGGGGCTATAGCGGCGATCACCTTCTCCGCCGCGCGCCGACGCACGGCCTCGGAGTGGCTCAGCAACGTTTGCGCATTCGCGATCCCCCCGTTTGTGGGCGGCTGGCTTGTGCGCGCGGCCAGCAGCATGCTCGACGTGAGCGGCATGCACACCTCCGGGCAACTCGTCTTCGGCTTGATCGTGCTGGCCGCGCTGGTCGTGCTGCTAGCGCTCAACTTCTTCCTATGGGCCTTCGACGTTTGCGTCCGCGAGGGCGGCTCCATCGCCCGCCTGGCGCGTGACTTTCGCATACCCACGCTCCCCGGCGAGCTCGCCGTCGGCGTGCTCGCCACCACCCTGGCCGTCCTCTATAGGGGTGCCGGGCTGCCTGTGTTGCTGGCAGTCATACCCGTCCTATTGATCTTCCGCCAGCTCACAGTGGCGCTGCTGCGCTCCGAGGAGCGCGCCGACCAGCTCGAAGCGCGCACCATCAACCTGGCATCGCTTCAGGACGCCGTACTGCGGGCGTTCGTCGGCGCGCTACGCACGCGCGACCCCGCTACCGGCAGACACTCCGCGGCGGTCGCGCTGTATGCAAGCGAGCTCGCTGAGGAGATCGGCGCCGAGCCCACCGACCAAGACACCGTTAGAGTCGCGGCGCTCCTGCACGACATCGCCAAGGTCACATGGCCTGACAGGGTGCTGCATGCCGAAGCACATGGCGAGACGCTCGCCGCTGACGACCAAGCACTGATTGACAACGCCCCACAGCTCTGTGCCGAGCTGATCGGGCAGCTCGACGGCTATGGAACCGTTGCCGACACGGTCCTCTATCACCGCGAGCGCATCGACGGCAGCGGCTATCCCGCCGGGCTGATCGGCAAAGAGATCCCCCTCACCTCGCGCATCCTCGCCGTCTGCTGCGTGTATGACGCAATGCACTCCCGCAGCGACTACCGGCCACCGATGAGCGAGCCGGAAGCGATGACGGAGCTACGCGTCGCGGCCGAGCGCGGACAGCTTGACCCTGAGCTCGTCGAAGCGTTCATCGCACTACGCCAGCGCAAGGGACCAGAGCTCGAACAGCATGCCCTTACCAGCGAAGGCCTTGACATCCGGCGCCACAGTGCCACTCCTGCAGCCGATCTACGCGAACCACAAACGAGCCGACCCCAATCACGCTGAGATCAGCAAAAAACGCGATCCCTACAGAAAAAAGGGGCGCCCCCTCCAAGAGGAGACGCCCCGCGACGTCGATCAAGATCAACGTTCAAAGCTAGTAAAAGCTAGTGGCCGATCGGCATAGTCTTGTCTCCTTCTCCAGTGCCCTTGGGCATTCTTTACTTGCCGCGCCCCCTGTCTCCATCCGTCAGGCACGACTACCCTTGAGTAGGTTTGAGCAGCATCCTAACGGAATGAAGCGCTTTCGTCCACTCTGCAGAGTGCTGCACACGTTCTTGCAATTTGCGTAGACGGCAGGAAACCGAGCGCAAACGTCGACAAACCTCCCCGGCGCTCAAGTTCCCCGCCATCTCGGACGAAACATGCAGCGACCCCCAATCGATCGAGGCCTTGCAAATGCCGCTGTCCGTGACACCCACCCCACCCCGCAACGAGCGCCAGCTCGTGTTCACGAGCTCACAGGCAGCCCGCTACCTCGGCGTTTCGCTCGCCACCATCCGCCGCTGGACCGACGCAGGGCACATCGACTGCTACCGCACACCAGGCCAGCAGCGCCGCTTCTCAAGAGCTCAACTGGATGACTTCATCGCTTCTATGCAGCGCCCCGGCTCAGTCGTAGCCGAGAACGCGCACCACGACGCGCAGGTCGCCTGACTGCCGTCGGGCTGATCTGGCGAGTCTCCCCTTCAGCTGGCCAAGCGCCCGAACTTCTCCCGCAGACGGCGGTAGAAGGACGAGCCCGGCAGCTGGGCGATCGTGCCGATGTCGTTGACGAAGCGCGCCTCGATCG
>DATBYJ010000092.1:0-14827 GCA_036513795.1 Solirubrobacteraceae bacterium
GCGAGCCACTACGAACGCCCGACTCCCCCTGTGCCACAGCGCCCGCGGAGACCCCCACCTCGCCCGGATCCGCCACCACGCCATCCAATATCTCCTCAATGATCTGCTCCGGGTCCTCCGAGCGCGGATTGTCCGACGTCACGATCGTCGCATCCGCCAGCCTCCCTGCAATCTCCCCCATCAACGGGCGCTTGCCACGATCGCGGTCGCCACCCGCCCCAAACACGCAGAGCACCCGGCCCTCGCCCGCGGCCTCGACCAGCTCGCGGGCGGCACTCAGCACGTTCTCCAAGGAGTCAGGAGTATGCGCGTAGTCGACCAGCACCGCGAACTCCTGGCCCTCCTCCACAGGCTCGAAGCGGCCCGGAACGCGCACCCCCTGTTCGAGCGCCGCGACCAGCACCTCCAGATCGAACCCCAGCGAATGCACCGCCGCGAGTGCACCCAGCGCGTTGGCAACATTGAAGCGCCCCGGCATCGGCAGCTCGACCTCACGCTGACCTTCCGGGGTTTGTAGCGTGAAGCTGCACGTCGCAAATCCGCAGCGCAGGCTCGTAGCGCCGTAATCAGCGGGAGCATCGACCGCAAACGTGACCACCCTGTCGAGTTCAGCGGCAAGCCGCCTTCCATACGGGTCGCCCACGTTGACAACGCTGACCGCGGGCGCCGCCGAACCAAGCGCGCGCGTGTCGCGCGTGTTCGCATCGCCCTGAGCTGGCACGAACAGCAGACGCTTAGCCTGGAAGTAATCCTCCATGCTCGCGTGGAAGTCCAGGTGATCCTGCGTCAAGTTCGTGAAGATCGCCGCCGCGAACTGGGTCGCGTCAGTACGCCCCAATTCCAGCGCGTGCGAAGAGACCTCCATCGCGCACGCGCGATCGCCGCCGTCGAGCATTGCTCGCAAATCCTCCTGCAGATCGATCGCCTCCGGTGTAGTGCGCGCCACCTGGCGCTCCTCGCCGCCAATCACCGACTTCACCGTGCCCAGCAGGCCGCATTGCTCGCCGCATGCTTCAAGCAGCGCCCGCACCATGTAAGTCGTGGTCGTCTTGCCGTTCGTGCCTGTCACCCCCACCACACGCAGCTCGCGCGCAGGTTCGCCATAGAAACGCGCCGCCGCCGGCGCCATCGCTGCTCGTGCTGAGGCGACCAACACCTCGGGCACGCCGAGCTCGAGTGGGCGTTCCACAACCAGTGCCGCCGCCCCCGCCCGCACCGCCTCCGGCGCGAACGCATGCCCATCGCTGCGAAAGCCACTCACGCAGAAGAACAGGTCGCCGCCCGCCACCTCGCGACTGTCATACGCCAGGCCGCTGATCTCCACGCCAGCCGCCTCGCTGTCCAGCTCGGCAGCGATCAACCCGTCCAGTCGCATGCGCTGATGCTACTCAAGGGGCAGGAGCCCACCGGGCAGCGCCTACCCCGGGGGTATGCCCAGGTAGGGCAACGCGAAGCTCATGATCTGCCCAAATGCCGGGGCGGCAACCGTGCCACCGTAGATCGAGCCGGCCTGCGGTTCGTTGACAACCACCGCGCACAGCAGTTGCGGGTCCGAGGCCGGCGCGAAGCCGATGAACGAGGCAACGTATTTGCTCTGCGAGTATTCGCCCGTTTCCGGGTTGATCTTGTTCGCCGTACCCGTCTTTCCAGCCAGCTTGTAGCCCGGGATCGAAACCTCGCTAGCCGTGCCTTCGGGGCCAAGCACACCTTCGAGCATGTGGCGCAGCTCGCCCGCGGTGGCACTCGACAGGATGCGACGACCCTTCGGCTCGGGCTGCGCATGGCCCGCAATCGAAGCGACGATGTGAGGTGAGCGAAGGACCCCACCATTGGCAATCGCCGCATACGCCGTTGCCATCTGCATCGGCGTCACAAGCTCCCCCTGGCCGATTGGCAGGTTGCCCATCGAGGAGCCTGAGTATTGAGACGGCGCGAGCGTCACCCCGGATTCCTCGCCCGGCAGATCCACGCCAGTCGGCGCGCCAAAACCATAGCGATGCACCCATCTGTTGAACCGCTGCGAACCGTCCATCGCGCCAATCTTGATCGCACCGACGTTGCTCGAGCGGGCGAGGATCTGTTCCGTTGTAAGCGTTTCTTCCGGGTGTTCAGTGTCGTCGTGAATCGTCCGTTCGGCGACCTGAATCTGGTCGGGGATGTTGAAGGGTGTAGTCGGCGTGATCAAGCTTGCTTCCAGCGCTGCGGACACCGCCACCACCTTGAACGTGGAACCCGGTTCGTAGTCGAGTCCAACCGCGCGATCCTCGATCACTTCTTCCGGCGAGACACTCGGATTGTTGGCGTCGAGTTGCGGCCAGTTGGCCAGCGCGAGGATCGATCCAGTGCGGGGATCCATCACGATCGCCGTCGCATCCTTGGGGTTGAAGTCCCGCGCGACCGCTCCCAACACATCTTCCACGCGCTGCTGGATGTTTACATCCAGCGTCAGCGACAAGGACTTACCCGGCGCCTCACGCTTGGTTTCCGTGATCGACACCGGCTGACCGATCGCGTCTGAGACCACGCGTCGCTGGCCGGGCACGCCACTCAGCAACGTGTTGCGCGAATACTCAAGGCCATACAAGCCCGTCCCTTCCGTGCCCACCTCGCCGAGCACCTGTGCCGCGAGCGCACCACGCGGATACACGCGGCGCATCACCGGCGTACCAGTGACGCCGGTGATCTTCAGAGCAAGGACTTCCTGAGCGGCCTTCGCCGGGAGTGCACGTGCGAGGTAGACAAAACCGGTGCGTTCAGAAAGCTTGTGCAACACGCTGTTCTGCGACTGGCCCAACAGCGGCGCCAGCCGCCGGGCCGCTTCCAGCGGGTTAGTAATCAGGTAGGGGTCGGCCGAGATGTCCTGCGCTGGCTCGGACACAGCCAGGTCGACCCCGTGGTGATCGGTGATCGAGCCACGCGGCGCGATCACCGTTTCAGTACTCAACTGCTCGCTGGAGGCAAACCGACGCAGCGTCGCTCCGCGAACCACACCGAGATACACCGTACGCCCCGCAGCAAGCACGAGGAGCAGGAAGAACAGCGCGAAGATCGCCCCTATGCGGCGCTGGACGACAGGCACCCGCTCAGCCCGCGCCGCCCGCTTGGGTTCCGCTCGTACCAGTCCCCGGGGCTGCTTCGGTGGCGCCCGTGGCACCAGCCGTCCCCGCGGCGGTGCTGCCTTCGGCGCTACTCGGCGGCGTGACGGTCGATTGAGGCAAGCTCGTAGCCGCAGATTCGCTCGCCGCCGTACTGGTGTTTGCTTCGCTGGAGGCCGTGCTAGCTTCGCCAGAGGCCGTGCTCGCTTCACCTGTAGGGCTGGTCGTGGCCCCCGCCGCAGATGTGCTGGCGCCAGCAGTTGTTTCACTCGTAGCTGTCGCTTCCCCCGCTTCGCCGCCGGATGAAGGACCACTGGTGCCAGCTGCTGGTTCGGTCGATGTGCCGTTCGTCGTCTGCACCCGTTTATTCAGTGCGCCAGCGGCCCGCGCGATGTCAGCCCGCGGGTTGATCGACAGGAAACGCAAGGCGCCCTCGGGCACCAGTTCCATCCCCAGCTTGGCCGTCAGCGACTCAACGCGTTCGCCGGCAGCCAGTTCCGAGCTTTCGATGCTCAGTGCTGCGTTTGCTCGCTGCAGCTGTGCCTCACGCACGAGCGCCCGGCCAATGTTCGCGTTCAGCCTCAACACCAATAGCTGCAGAGTCACAATCCCAAGCAGCGCGAATGCGATCAGTGCGATCCACGTCCGACCGCGAATCAGGCGGTCGAGAGAGGGATTGCGCGAGACACTGGCGATCGCGGCCAGCGCGCGGAGCAGCAAACCGCGCTCGCCGTCCAGCAAACGCTCGGGTGCCCGTGCGGGCTGGCGCGCAGGGCGCGGTCGCGTGGCAGGGCGGGCAGGACCTGATATTCGCCGCGGTTTGCGCGGCGCCACAGACGGATGCGACGGGGCGGCGGTCCGCCCGCGGATACCCGGGGCGGCCGCGGCCGCTGCGGCCGAGCCGGCGGGCGGGGTCACGAGCTCCCCTCTTCGTCGTCGGCCAGCTTGCGTGCCGCGCGCAGGCGCGCCGAGCCAGAGCGGGGATTGCGGGCAAGCTCATCGGCGGACGGCACGATCGAACGGCGCTTCAGCAGCGCTGCTTGCGGCTCGCGTCCGCACACACACACGGGTAGATCGGGGGGACAGATGCAGCCGCGGGCGCGCTCGGCAAGGAAGCGCTTGACGCGCCTGTCCTCAAGTGAGTGAAAAGCGATGCTCGCGAGCACGCCCCCCTCCCGCAAGAGCCCCCACGCAAGTGGCAGGGCGCGATCGAGCTGCCCAAGCTCGTCGTTAACTGCAATCCGCAACGCTTGGAAGGAGCGCTTGGCGGGGTGGCCGCCGGCGAAGCGGGCCGGCGCGGGAAGCGCCGCGTTGATCGTCTCCACCAATTCGAGCGTCGTCTCGATCGGCGCCTGTTCGCGCCGCCGCACGATCGCGCGGGCGATCGCCCCCGCATGGCGCTCCTCGCCGAAGTCGCGCAACACATGCGCAAGACGGCGCTCGTCCCACTCGGCGATGAGCTGACGCGCGCTCAGCTCTTGCTCAGAGTCCATGCGCATGTCAAGCGGCGCCTCATAGGAGTAGGAGAAGCCGCGCTCCTTCGTGTCCACCTGCATCGAGGACATTCCCAGGTCGAAATACACCATGTCCGCTTGCACACCCTCGCTCGCGAGTAGCTCAAGCGCCTCCGCATAACTGGAGCGGATGAAACGCAGCGAGCACGTCGCCTGCGCCGCGAGTGCCGCAAAGCGCTGCTCTGCCAGCGGATCACGATCGATCGCCACGAGTGTGCCCGATGACCCCAGGCGCTCTGCGACCAGGCGCGCGTGTCCACCATCCCCGAAGGTGCAGTCGATCGCCAGCTGTCCAGGCTGCGGATCGAGCAGCTCGATCAGCTCATCGGCAAGCACCGGCGTGTGCGATGTCTGCCCTGGGGCCGCGCCGCCCGCCTGTGAAGCTCCCGTCGCACCGGCGCGGCGAGCACGCTGCTGACGTTTGGGCTCACGACGGCGCCGTGCAAGCTCCGGCCCACAGTCACGGACGTCCCGGCTTTCAAGCAGCGTCATCGACACGCGAGGTGACCTCCGCAACGCCGCTCAGCAGCGTCGGTCGATGTTCGTTCCACGCGTCCTTCGCCCACAGCTCCAAACGATCGCCCACACCTACAACCACGACCTCCTTCGCGAGCGCGGCATGCTCGCCGAGGAAGCCGGGGACCATGATCCGCCCGGCCGCATCCAGCTCGGCGTCGTGGGAACTGCCGTAGAAGAAACGCTCGAGCTCCGTCAGGCGTGGCGAGAGCGGCGGCAGCTCCGCCAGTGCGCGTCGGGTGTAGCGCTCGTACTCCTCCGGACGCCACACGCCCACACACGGCTTCAGGTCGATCGGCATCGCCAACACCACACCCTCTGATAGCGCCGCGCGGTAGCGCGCCGGGACCGTGAGCCGGTTCTTCGCGTCGAGCGTGTGATCGAAGGTGCCGCGGAAGGGGACCACTGGGGAGAGCTCCAAGCTTGTTTACCGAGCCGAGATGGAGGAGTGGGAGGAGCCCCTCCATCCCGGCTCGCTGCGGCGAAGATACCCCACTTTCTCCCACAATGCAACCCTATTTGCACATCTTCTCCCACTTTCCTACCACCGAACCTCACAGGTCGACAAAATCCCTGCTAATAAAGGACTTATGCGTTATTGGCGCGTATCTAGGCAGTTCGTCCAGATCCGCAATACCGCGTGCAGAACGGTGTGCTGAAAGGGCGATTGCACGAGCAGCACCTCCGCGCGCTACCCGCACGCGGTTGTACGATCGCCCCGAGCCATGCCCCCTCGCCGCTTTGCCGGCACAGAAAGGAACCACGTTGCTCGCAGCCTCATTCCCGCTTCGCTTTCAAGTAGCGCTCCGCCGCCGCGCGACGTTCGCGTGCATCGCGCTGGTAATCGGTCTCGCCGGAGCCCTGGCCGGATGCGGCTCGAGCAGCCCCAGCGGCACAAGCGCCGACCCCGCGAGCGCCGTGCCCGCCACCGCGGCGCTGTACGTCGGCGCGACCGTGCGTCCCGAAGGGCAGCTGCGCACAGCCGCGCTGGCCGCGGGCAAAGCGCTCAGCCACGAGGCCAACCCCTACCTGCGGCTGCTCGCAGCGCTACAGACTCCCGGCGCGCCCCAGCTCAACTACGAGCACGAAGTGGCACCGTGGCTCGGACCACACGCCGCGATCTTCCTCAGCTCGCTCAGCTCATCCTCGAACGCGCTGGCCTCGCTCGTCAACCAGGGCCTGTTGGGCGGCTCGGCACCCAGTGCGTTCCCGTTCGCCAGCGGCGGCGTCCAGGGCGCGATCGTGCTCGACACCAGCAATCCCAGCAAGGCGCTTGCATTCCTCGACACGCAGGCCCATCGCGCAGGTGCGCACGCGAGCAGCTATCGCGGCGTCTCCTACGAGGCCAACTCTGCAGGGATTGCGTTCGCCGTGGTCAAGCGCTTCGCTGTGATCGGGAGCGTTGCCGGCGTACACAGCGTGATCGACACCACCCTCGGCGGCAGCTCATTGGCGCAGGCAAGCGGCTACGTAAAGCTGCTTGCTTCAGCCCCGACCAACACCCTCGCCCATATCTACACAAGCCCCGCGAGCGCGACAACCGCCAGCAACGCCGAAGGTACCTCGGGCCTGCTCGCCTTGCTGGCAGGTGGACGCGAAGCCAACATCTCGCTCGTTCCCACAGCAAGCACGCTGACGTTCGACGCCGACACCCTTGCAGCCAGCCTGGCTCCAGCAACCGCCCCAAGCGGCGGCCTGTTGGCCGTGGATCCTCAAGGCGCTCAGGCACTCGGCGAACTGCCAGGCGAATCCTGGCTGGCGATCGGCTTGGGGCACCTCAGCACAACCGTCACCCAGGACGTGCAGGGCCTTCAGAGCCTCGGCTCGCTGATGAGCACCCTTAGCGGCGCAGGTCCGGAAAGCAATACCGGGCTCAGCCTCAGCGGCATCCTCGGCGCAATGACTACGCCGCTGAGCGCACTCGGGGCCAACACCCCACAAGCAAAAGCCGACTTCGCCAGCTGGATGGGCTCAGCAGGGATCTTCGCTAGCGGCTCAAGCCTGCTCGAATTGCGCGCTGCGGTGGTGATCTCATCCAACAACCCCACACGCTCGCGCGCCGCCGTCGCAGAGCTCGCCAAGCAGCTGCGCAAGGGCGGCGCATCGGTCAACTCCGTTTCGATCCCTGGCACCGAAGCAGCGACGGCCGCAAGGGTCAGCGGACTTCCGGTGCTGCTCGACATCGCCGCCGGACGCGACGCTGCTGGCCACGCGAAGTTCGTGCTGGGCATCGGCGAAGCCTCCGTCGCAGCGGCGCTGCATCCGTCCGGCACGTTGTCATCTAGCGCGACAGGCAGCGCCGCGGCAAGCGCGCTCGGTGAAGGCGCACAGCCCAGCCTAATCGTCAACTTCCCCACGATGCTGGGACTGCTCGAAGGCCTCGGCCTGACCGAATCACCGTCGATCTCCAAGTTCATGCCCTACCTGCGCTCGTTGAGCACGCTGGCAGGCGGCGGCCATGCCCTCGGCGGCGGGGTCGAACGCTTCAAGCTGAACCTCGGCCTGCAGCCAACCGGCTGACCGCTAAGGGTTCGGCGGCCCGATGTTGATCGCGCGATAGAAGACGGGACTACCGTGGGAGATTCGGTCAATGCCGTAGCGCGACAACGTCGTTTCACCATCCCCGTCGATCGAGTAGTTACCGATCACCGAGTTGCGGTCTTTGGTCGCAAACACACGGTCGATCACCGTCTGGCGATCATTCCCGCGTGCGCCCGCGTCGCGAACCCCATCGAGCACCAGCGTCATCGCCTCATAGCCGTAGAGGGCGTACGGCGTGGCCTGCACGCCAAACGTCCGGCGGTAGTCGCTCAGCACCCGCTGGGCCGCCGCCGGATAGAACCTGGCGGGCAGCACCGGCGTGGTCACATACGTGTTCGCCGCCGCCATGCCGAGCTGCGCGATGAACGATTCGTTCAGCATCTGGTTGGAGCCGAGCAGCAGCAGATGTGGATCCGCCGCATATAGATCACTCCACAGTTCCGCCGTGCCCTTGCCTTCCCCGCCGGCAAGGAACACCGCCTGGGCTTTGCTTGCCGCGATTTTTTCGACCTCACCAGTAAAGACAGCACCGGCCACCGTTGAGAGGCTGTCATGGGCGATCACTGTGATTCCCGCCGCTTCGGCGTAGTTCACAACGATGTCTGCCAGCGGCACATCGAATGGATTCTGGTCGTCGAGCACATACAGGCTACGCACGCCCTTGGACTTCATCAGCGCCACCTGCGCCTGCGCCTGGCCGATATCGCCAGGAGCCAACCGCACGAATGTCCGCTGGCCGCTCGGATAAAAGCGTTCCGGCTCGTCCTGGCCCGCTTCGAAGGGGGACGTCAGCCCCACATATGGGCTACCCGCGCTGACCTGAAGGATGCCGGCCGCGTTGATCAGCGGCAGCGAGATTGCCGTGGCAGCCGAATCGAAGTCGCCCAGGTAGGCGATCGTGCTGGTGTCTTGCGCGGCCGTCTTGGCATCCGTAGCGGTCACGCCGGGGTTCCATTCGTCGGTCGTCGGACTCGCGTCGTCCAACGACACGTACGCGATCTTGAACGGTCCGGCGTGGCCGCGCGCATCGGACAACGCGAGCTTCTCACCGCCGACGATCTGTTCTGCGATCGGCGCCGAAGGACCCTGCAGTGGCTCGCTGGAGTAGACCGTCAGCTGGCCGCCGGTCGCTTCGGCGACATCCGATACCGCCACTCCGCCACACCCCACCACGCCCAACAGTGCCGCGGCGAGAGCGAGCAGGCCCAGCCAGCGCGCGAGCACGAGGCGCTAGCTGCGACGGCCGGGCAGGTAGCCGGAGAGGATTCTCAGCGTCGCCCCAATGAGGATGACCGCGGTGGCCACCAGGAACGCATCGATGCCTTTGGAGCCGACGGCCCACATCACGATCCAGATGACGAGGCCAGCGGTGAGAGTAAGGATGAAACCCATTGCGCGCGGAATCCTAGCGAGCCTGAGCGAGACCCGCTGACAGTTCCCCCACGACCGCTCCCACGGCGGCCGCTGGATCATGCCCAGTGGCCGCATCTGGGTCGCCTGCCGCACGCACCAGGCGGGTCCCCACGATCACACCATCGGCGCCCGCATCAGCAGCCTCACCGGCCTGCTCAGGCGTGGCAATCCCAAAGCCGATCGCCACCGGCACATCGGTGCTTGCCTTCGCGCGCGCGATCACTTCCGCCAGATCACCGCCCAACGCACGTCGTTCGCCGGTGGTGCCAACCACCGACACGGTGTATAGAAAGCCACGGGCGCTCGCGCCGATCTTGGCCAGCCGCTCAGGCGTGGTCGTCGGCGCCACCAGGGGGATCAGCGCAATCCCAGCCTCCTCGCACGCCTGCGCCACCTCTGGGGCTTCGCCGTGGGGCAGATCGGGCACGATCAATCCACACGCCCCCGTCCGCGCCAGGCGCTCCACGAACGCCCCCGCTCCAGGCGCGAACACCATGTTGGCGTAGCACATGAGCGCGACCGGGACGCTCGCAGAGAGCGCCCGCGCTACCTCGAGCACACCAGCCACGTTCGCCCCCACAGCCAGCGCCCGTGTACCGGCAGCATGGATCACCGGACCATCCGCGAGCGGGTCCGAGTAAGGCATGCCCAGCTCGATCACATCCGCCCCCGCCTGCACGCAGGCTTCGCCGATACGCAGCGAATCCTCAAGCGTCGGAAAGCCGCCCATCACATACGGCATCAGCGCCGCCCGCTTGCCGGTGTCGGCAAACGCCGCGGCCAAGCGCTCAATACCCGTGGCCTCGATTGCGCTCATGCGTTTTCGCCAGACGCGGCCAGCACCTCGGCGAGATCCTTGTCACCCCGGCCGGACAGGCACACAAGATCTAGCTCGCCCTGCTCCTGGGCAAGCACCCACGCGAGCGCATGCGCTGTCTCGAGCGCCGGGATGATGCCCTCGAGTCGCGCCAGCGCACGGAACGCGGCGAGCGCATCGCTGTCGTTGACCGCCACATACTGTGCCCGCCCGCGGTCACGCAGGTAAGCGTGCTGAGGCCCCGCCCCCGGGTAGTCAAGACCAGCTGAGATCGAATGAGCTTGCACAATCTGCCCCTCCTCATCCTGCATTACCGCAGAGCGTGAACCATGCAGGATCCCGGGACGTCCCCCAACCGTCAGCGGCGCACCGTGACGGCTCGTATCGATGCCATCGCCGCCCGCCTCCACACCGACGAGCTGCACCTGCTCGTCGCCGATAAACGCAGCAAACATGCCCATCGCGTTCGAGCCTCCGCCAACACACGCAATTACCCGCGCCGGTAGTCTCCCCTCACGCTCGAGCATCTGCTCGCGGGCCTCATCACCGATCACCCGCTGCAGGTCTCGCACAAGCGCCGGATACGGCGCCGGGCCCACTACCGAGCCGATCACATAGTGGGTGTTTTGCACGTTCGTCACCCAATCGCGGATCGCCTCAGAGGTAGCCTCCTTCAGCGTTTTGGCCCCCGCGTCCACGGGCTGTACGCGCGCCCCGAGCAGTTCCATCCGCTGCACGTTAGGCCGCTGGCGGCGGGTGTCCTCCACACCCATATACACCACGCACTCCACATCCAAAAGCGCGCACACGGTGGCCGTCGCGACACCGTGCTGGCCAGCTCCCGTCTCGGCGATGATCCGGCGCTTACCCATCCGCTTGGCCAGCAGCACCTGTCCGAGTGCATTGTTGAGCTTGTGCGAGCCCGTGTGGTTGAGGTCCTCGCGCTTTAGATACACGGGCCGACCCACCCGCTCGGAGAGCCGGTGCGCAAGGTAAAGCGGTGTGGGACGTCCCGCGAAGTCACGCAACAGCCCGTTCAGCTCCGCGCGGTATTGCGGATCCGCGCGCGCGGCCAGCCACGCCTGCTCGAGCTCGGCCAGGGCGGGCATCAGCGTCTCGGGAACGAACTGTCCGCCGTACGGTCCAAAGCGGTGCTCGATCGCACCCAAGTCCGTGCTGATTGGCGCCCCCGCGGGCCGCGACGGCACGCTCACGCCGGATGACCGACAGCCGCCGGCTGTAGCTCGGCGTGTGGTGCGAGCGCCTCGAAGAACTGACGCAGCCTCCGTGGGTCCTTATGCCCCGGTGCCGACTCCGTACCGCTGGCGCTGTCCACCGCGTATGGGTGTGTCACGCTCACCGCCTCGACAACGTTCTCCGCACTCAGGCCACCGCTGAGGATCAAGGGCACCTTCGAGCGGCGCTCGCCAATAAGCGCCCAGTCGAAGGTCTCGCCCGTACCACCGCGCATGCCCTGGCGCGCGCGCGCCTTTGAACGCGCATCCAGCAGATGAAAGTCGACGTGGAAGCGCTCGAGATCGCGCACATCCCCGGACCCCGACACCTGAGCCGCCTTGATCACGCGCAGGCCCGTCCTGCGGCGCGCCTCCGCGCAGAACGCCGGACCCTCATCCCCGTGCAGCTGCAGCATGGTGAGACCGAGATCATCGCTGCTGCGGACAATCTCCTCGAGCGAGGCGTTTACGAACACGCCGCAAAGCTCCACACGCCGACGCAGCGACGCCGTGATCACCTGTGCCTGCTCGTGCGAACAACGCCGCGGGCTAGCGTCGTAGAAGATCATCCCCACTGCCCACGCTCCCAGCTCCACCGCCAGCTCAGCGTCCACGAGGTTCGTGATCCCGCAGATCTTCACCCGCGGCGACGTCGGCTCCTCGTGGCCGCTAGCAAGCGGCGAACTCACGTGCTCGGGACTGGCGACAGGCTGTGACGCTAGGGACATGCCTCAACGGTAGCGATACCCCGCCCACGGGGCTGATCCGGTGCCAACGCTGGCCGGCACCGGCGGGCAGCGTGCAGCGTGCAGCGTGCAGCGGACGCTCAGCCTTCAGGCGTACTCGGGTTGGGCACCGAGTTCGGCCGCTGGCCAAGCGTGGCGGTCACGGTTTTCTGTTCGTATTTGCCACCGCCCTTCGCGCGCCACAATTCGATACTGATCTTGTCGCCCGGTTTCTTTTCCTCGATGTCGCTGGCGAGAGCTTCGGAGCTTGGCACTTCTTTGCCGTCGATCTTCACGATGATGTCGCCGCCAATGGCAACCTGGCCATTTTCGGTGGTCGTGTTGACGGTGCCGCCACGGATGCCCGCCTTGGCTGCTGCCGTGCCCGGCTCGACGCTCTCTACCAGCGCACCAGCTTTCACGGGCAGATTGAGCGCGGACAGCGAACCGTCAATCGTCAGCGAGGTGAGGCCGAGGTAGGCACCGCGCACCGTGCCGCCCTTCTCCAACTGGGAGAGCTCGTTCTTGGCCGTGTTGATCGGAATCGAGAAGCCGATGCCGACGCTGCCATCGCCGCTACCGCCAGTCTCGATCTGAGAGTTGATGCCGATCACTTCCCCAGCCGTGTTGAGCAGCGGACCGCCAGAGTTGCCGGGGTTGATCGGCGCGTCCGTCTGCAGCACATTGTTGATCGTGAAACCGTTCGGTGCGGTGATCTGACGCTGTAGCGCCGAGATCACACCAGTCGTCAGCGTGCGTTCGAGGTCGAACGGGTTGCCGATCGCATACACCGGGTCGCCCACCTGCACCGCGCTCGAGTCACCAAGCGTCAATGGGTGCAGCGTCAACCCGTCGGTCGATATACGCAGCACGGCAAGGTCATTGGAGGGGTCGGTACCGACCACTTTCGCTTCGACCGACTTTCCCTTTTCGAAGCTCACCGTGACCTTGATCGCGTTCTCCACGACGTGATAGTTGGTGAGGATGGTGCCGTTGCTGTTGACGACGATCCCCGACCCCGTGTCCTCGTTCTGGCCTTGGCTTTCCTGGCCGAACAGGAACGGCGATTCGGTTTTCGCCACGACCGTGGAGGTCACAAACGCCACTCCAGGCGCATCTCGCACATAGGCTTCGTGCGGGGTAAGTCCGACGCTACGCTGCGATGCGTTCGACGGAGCCGGGGCAACCGCAGGCGTCTGCACGGTCGTCACGGTCGTCTTGTTTTCGCCGAGCCCGCCCGCGATCGCGAGCACGGCGACGACCAGGCCGCCGCCAAGCAGGGCCGAGATGAAGGGGATTAGGAGTGTGCGTTTCATAAGGCGAGGATGATGGTAGGCGGCGATCAACGCTATCTAAAGCCTTGCGCGCGCCTTTCTAAATGTTCTCACGACGGCGCAAGTGCCCGCAGAGCCGCAGCTGGATCGGCCGCGCGCATCAGCGACTCCCCCACCAACACCGCACTCACGCCACGCTGGCGCAATCTCGAGATCTGCTCCGCACCCGTGATCCCAGACTCGGACACTACCTTCACACTGGACGGGATTGCGTCCATCAGGCGCTCGGTGCGCTCGATATCAACGCTGAAATCTCTCAGGTCGCGATTGTTGACCCCGACGATGTCCGCGCCGATGTCCAGTGCGCGTCCCAGCTCCTCACGGTCGTGGACCTCCACGAGCACATCCATCCCCAGCGCCTGCGCGGCCGCAAAAAGCGACGCCAGTTCTGTCTGCTCCAGCGCCGCCACGATCAAAAGCACCGCGTCAGCACCGGCCGCGCTCGCCTCATGTAGCTGGTACGGATCGACAATAAAGTCCTTGCGCAAGAGCGGCAGACCGCATCTGGCGCGCGCCTCACGCAAGTCCGCCAATGAGCCTTCGAAATTGGGCCCCTCGGTGAGAACCGAGACAGCAACCGCCCCCCCACGCTCGTAGGCGCCAACGATCTCCGCCAGCTGCGGCTGCTCGCGCAACGCGCCCGCCGAGGGTGAGCGACGCTTGAACTCAGCGATCACGCCCACACCCTCACCGCTCAGCGCATCACGAAAGCGACCGCGCCCCGCGCCCTCCCGCTGGCGCCCCACGCTGATCGTCGCGCCCAAAGGCAGCTCGCGCTTACGGCGCTCCAGCTCCGCGCGCGTTTCCGCGAGGATGCGCGCGAGCACGGTCGTAGTTGAGCCAGTCATCAGCCCGTCCGCACCGGCGCGTACCGCCGACTCGCCTGCACATACCGCTCCAGGGCCGCGGCCGCGCGCCCATCCGCGAGCGTGGCACGGGCGAGCTCCACACCCTCAGCGATCGAGTCGACACTAGCGGCCGCATAGATCGCCGCACCGGCATTAATCACGGCCAGGGCCTCGCCCGCTGGGGCCTTACCGCCCACGCGCTCGCCCTCCAGGATCGCCCGCGTGACCGCCGCGTTCTGCTCGGGCGTTCCGCCCTGCATACCAGTGTCCCGGGCGTCTGCGTTGATGCCGACGTCCCGCGGCTCGAGCACATAGCGAGTGATCTCCCCGCCATTGACCTCCACAACTTTGGTGGGTGAGCTCGCTGAGACCTCATCGAGCCCGTCCTCGCCGGCGACCACGAGCGCGCGCTCGACGCCGAGCGATGCCAACGCACCAGCCATCCGCTCGAGGAAGCCCGCGTCGGAAACACCGATCAGCTGACGACGTGCACCCGCGGGGTTCGTCAGTGGCCCGAGCAGGTTGAAGATCGTCCGCACCGCCAGCTCGCGGCGCACGGGAACGACGAAGCGGGTCGCCTGGTGATGCGCAGGCGCGAACATGAAGCCGAAGCCCACCTCGTCGATGCAGTTGGCCACACCGACGGGGTCAAGATCGATGCGCGCACCCAGCGCCTCGAGTAGATCGGCTGACCCTGAGCGGCTTGTGGCCGAGCGGTTACCGTGCTTTGCCACCGCGCATCCAGCGCCTGCCGCAATCAGCGCCGCCGTTGTCGAGACATTGAACGAG
>DATBYJ010000093.1:0-2120 GCA_036513795.1 Solirubrobacteraceae bacterium
AGTTCCTGCAGCGCCTCGCGATAGTTGTCGTGGAACTCGTCGGGGTCGAAGTCCACGGTCATCGACTCGATCAGCGACGCCGCCATCTTCAGCTCCTGCGAGCGCACCTCGATGTCGTCCTCGAGGAACGGGAAGTCGGGCATGCGGACCTCGTCGGGCCACAGCAGCGTCTCGAGCACGAGCAGCCCGTCCCTGGTACGCAGCGTCGCCAGCGACTCGCGCTGCCTGAGCGCGACCAGGGCCAGCGCGACCTTGCCGGAACGCTCGAGCGAATCGCGGAGCAGCACATACGCCCTCGCCCCCGCCGCCTCCGGCTCTACGAAGTAGCTGCGGTTGAGCAGAATCGGATCAAGCTGCTCCGCCGGCAGGAAGTGCAGTACCTCGATGCTCCGCGTCGTCGGCAGGGGGAGTTCGGCCAGGTCCTCGTCGGTGAGCACGACCATCTCACCGGTCGGCAGCTCGTAGCCCTTGGCCACGTCCTCGTAGGGAACCTCTTGCCCGTCGATCGAGCACACCCTGCGGAACCGGATCCGGCCGCCGTCTTCGCGATGCACCTGCCGGAACGCAATATCCTTCTGTTCCGTCGCAGCGTAGAGTTTTATCGGGATCATGACCAGGCCGAAGGAAATCGCGCCCTTCCACATGCTGCGCATGGTGTCTCCCTACCCCGTTACCTCGGGTACTGATACCACAGTGTTGTCCTGAATCTTCTTATCGGCACTACGTGCGATGCATCGCTTGGACTAGGAGGCACTCATGAGCGAGATGGGCCTTGAGCGGCCTGTGGACGATTCCGTCGAGCAGGATCAGGATGTCATCCCTGGCGGCGAGGACCTCGACGAGGTCAATCTGTCACACGAGGTGCCGCTCGAGGCAGACGAGGCGGACGCCGCGGAACAGGAACGCGAGCTTAGCCTCGACGAGGATGACTACCGCTGACACGTAAGATTGCAGGAGCGCGTCTTGATGTGACAGCAGATATCCGGAGATACTCGTGACCGCAACGCCGCAGGCCAGATCGCATGGATCGGCCGGTACCCGGCTGCCGCGGCCGGCCCGGCGCAGGCAGCTGCTCGGTGCGGCCCAGGAAGTCTTCGTCGCCCATGGATATCACGCGGCCGCCATGGACGAAATCGCCGAGCGGGCAGGTGTCAGCAAGCCCGTGCTCTACCAGCATTTTCCCGGCAAGCTGGAGCTGTATCTCGCGCTGCTGGATGAGAGCGTGGACGAGCTGGTGGGGATCGTGCGGGAGGCGCTCTCCTCGACCACGGACAACAAGCAGCGCGTGCCAGCGACCTTCCAGGCCTTCTTCGACTTCGTCAGCAGCTCCGGCGAGGCATTCCGCCTGGTGTTCGAGTCCGATCTCAGCAACGAGCCCGCCGTCCGGGACCGCCTGGACCGCACGATGCGTGCATGCGCCGACATGATCAGCCAGTTCATCCGCGAAGACGCCGGCCTGTCTAGCGACGAGGCGCACCTGCTGGGCATGGCCTTGGTCGGCATGGCCCAGGTGAGCTCCAGGTACTGGCTCAGTACGGGGCGGGCGATACCCAAGGACGCCGCCGAGCAGTTGCTGGCGCGGCTCGCCTGGCGCGGTATCAGCGGCTGGCCCCGCACGACCTGAACCACCCGGACCGGGGCTAGCCAAGGGCTAGCCCCGGTTGCGGAGAGGAGCGCCGTGGAAATCAAGATCGGCATTCAGTCCGTGCCGCGAGAGCTAGTCATAGAGACCAGGTCCTCCTTTGAGGAGGTGCAGCGCGCGCTTGCCGCAGCGGTCGCCGATGGCGGTGTGTTCACGCTGGGGGACGAGCGGAACGGCAGGGTCCTGATTCCGGCGGACAAGATTGCCTACGTGGAAGTCGGCGGCAGCGAGCAACGCCGTATTGGCTTCGGCAACACCCTTTGACGACAGACGCGAATCGGCTCCATGGCGCGCCGCCAGCTTCAGTGCAGCAAGCCGAGTGCGCTAATCGCCGAGCCCGAGCGCTGCCATTCGTTGCGCATGGGCATCCGTCAGCAGCGCGAACATCCGGCCTATCGCGCCTAGCTGAGTGACGTCACCACCGCCGAGAAGGGCGGCGAGGTCCTCTCGCTCCGCGGCAACGCGTTGCGCCTGTCCC
>DATBYJ010000094.1:0-5529 GCA_036513795.1 Solirubrobacteraceae bacterium
GAGCTCGTCACGGGCCTGGCGGAGATCCCGGTCGACCCCGACCAGGGGCTGGAAACGATCGCTGCGATCTTCGCCCGCTACGGGCGCACGTGAGCGTCGAGCCGCTACACGAAGAGGGCCGTCCGGCTCGCGCTAGGCCGCGAGCCGGACGGGGAACAGCTTGAGCTGGTTGATGAAAGGCGATTCGACGTATTGAGGCTCCGCCCCGTCCGCGAGCTGCATGCGTGGGTAGCGCTCGAGCGTCTCCTCGAGCATGATCCGCAGCTCCATACGGGCAAGTGCGGTTCCCAGGCAGAAGTGGCGCCCCCCGGCGCCAAACGCCTGATGCTCGGGGTTGCGTCGCACGTCGAAGTGGTCGGGGTTCTCGTAGCGCGTCTCATCGCGATTGGACGACGCGTACCACAGCACCACCTTCTCTCCGGCGCGGATCTTCTGCCCATGGAGCTCCGTGTCGCAGGTGGCGGTACGGCGGAAGTGCGCGAACGCGGGGAACATCCGCAGCGCCTCCTCGACGGCAGCCGGGACGAGCGACGGGTCCTCCAGCAGCAGCCGGTGCTGCTCGGGGTCCTCCAGCAACGCGCGCATCGCCGAGCAGAAGGTCGCCTTCGTGCTGTCGTTGCCGGCGGCCATCAGCAGGAAGAAGCCCATCACGATCTCGTGTTCCTCGAGTTTCTCGCCGTCGATCTCGGCGTGCACCAGCACGCTCGTCAAATCATCGGTTGGGTGCTCGCGGCGTTCGGCGATCAGCTTCGCGCACCGCTCGAACACCTCGGGGATATCTTTCTGCAGGGCGCCGTCGATGCCGTCGGGGTTGACGTCCGGGTCGCCCGCGCCAAGCGTTGAGTTCATCAGCCGCGCCCAAATCTCGTCGTCCTCCTCAGCGATGCCCATGAAGCTGCCGATTACCCGCGCGACGACCGGCTGCGCTACGTCGTTGACCAGGTCGCAGCTCTCGCGATCCGCCAGCCGGTCGAGGACCTTCACCACGATCGCCCTGATCAAGTCTTCGTGAGCGGCGATCCGCCGGGGTGTAAAGCCGGCCTGGAACAGTGCCTTCAAACGATCGTGCTTGGGCGGGTCCATGCCGATGAACATCGAGCGCACGAGCTCGATCGGCAAGACCCCCGCCGCGGTGATGCCCTGTTCGGATGAGTACGTACGCCAGTCGCGGCTGACGGTGTGGATGTCATCGGCGGTTGTAACCGACCAGAAGCCCGCCTCGTCGGGGAAGTCCTCGAAGCTCTCAGTCCAGTGGATCGGGCAGCCGCTGCGCAGTTGCTTGAACGTCTCGTGTGGCGGTCCGTCGAGCCAGAGCTCGCGCGCCGAGACTTCGACGCTCTGAAGATCGTTTTCGATTGCCGCCATTCGCCACCCCTCTGCGATCGCCGCCAAAGTAAAGCCGCAGTTATGCTACTGGCTGGCTGGCCAAGATGCGAGACGTACTGTCATTCGCGGCGCAGCCGGCCGCGTTCAGCTCTCACCGCGTGCCCGCGCTTTGTGCAGCGCCTGTCCGGCGAACGTGAGCATGCTCGTCAAGTGCGCTTCGACCGTTGCGAGGTTGTGTTCGCCGGGGTAGATCGTGCCGTGGGCGTCAGCGCCGGCGGACCGCAAGGCGGCCGCGAACGGCAGATCCTCGTCTGGGTTGGCGATGTGATCCTGTTCGCCGCCGTACACGAACGCATGCAGGCCAAGCTGCTTGATTACCGGCCGGTCGCGGCGGAGATCGCTTTCCAGGCCGTTGAAGAAGCCGAGCCAGCTCTCTACGACCGCAAAGCGGTAGGGGTTTGCCAGCGCCACGTTCATCGCGCCATAGGCGCCCATCGAGTCGCCCATCACCGCGCGTGCATTGCGCGCCGGGATCGTCGGCAGCATGTGATCGACCATTCTCTGAACTTCCAGGATGTAGCTTTCGTAGCGCAGCGAGCCAGCGTTGCGCCAGTTGTTGGACCCCGGCCCACCCTGGATCATGACTGCGATCACCGGCGGGATCTGGTGGCGTGCGATCAGCCGATCGAGCTGGCTCTGCAGGCCGATCTGCAGGAACGCGCTGTTGGACTGGTCGTTGCCCGTGAGTAGGTAGAAGACCGGATAGTGGGCGGTCGTGCTCGCATAGCCGGGGGGCAGGTACACGAGAAACGAACCGATCCCGTGCACAGCCGGTGAGGGGTAGTTGGCTTCGAGGATCGAGCTGCCCGCGGCATCGCTGCTGACCGGCTCGAGCGTTGGCAGCGCGGCGATCGTGGGCGCCGAGCTGGCCGCCGCTTCCGGTTCAACCGCGCTGGAAGTGCCGATGACGCTGGCAACCGACAGCTCTTCGCCTTGCATCAGCGCGAGGCAAAACGCCGCACACACGAGCAGCAGGACCGCCATGAGCAGGCGCTGTGCTCGCGTTTGCGGGCCTCGCCAGAGAACAGGTCCCGCTAGCGGTCCCGCTGGCCTGGCGAGAGCTGATTCCCGCCGCGGCGGGAACGCTGGCACCCATGGTGGCGGAAGGACTTCGGCGGCCGCCGCCCCTCCCTGGCCAGGCCAGCTCCAGTCACCAAGGCCATCCAGCCACACTTGGCTGCGTGACGCTCTCATAGCTACAGACATCGACGTGATTCAACGAAGGGCAACAGCGAAATCCAACCCCTGCATGAGCGCGCCCATACTGCAGGCGCGCATGCAGAGCTCAGCTCGTGCTCCACACCTCCCCCACGCCCCCGAAATCGAGCGCGTCCTTGGTTGCTTCGGTGAGGTCGAATTCGCGGCCCGCCACGTATGGGCCGCGGTCGACGACGGGAACACGGATGGTGCGCCCGTCATAGCGCAGCGTGATCATCGTGCCGCATGGCAGCGTCTTGTTGGCGACCCCCAGGGTCGAGCTCGTGAGCGCGCCGCCGCAGGCGAGGCTGCCACCGCCGCCGTACCACGAGGCCTCAGCCAGGCGAAACACGTTCAGCCGGCCAAGGCGGCGGTGGCTGGGAAGCTCGGTCGCGTTGCCCGCGAAGCGCAGGCGCACCCAGCGACTGCCGAGCCGACGCGGGATGTAGCTGAGTCGAAAGCGTCCGTTGGCGCCCGTGCGAGCGCGTGCAAGCGTCTTCCAGCCCCTCCTGCCTAGTACCTGAAGCGCTATTACCTCATCTGCGGCGATTGGGCGATGGTCGTCCAGCAGCCTGCCAGTGACGCTCGCGCGATGGTCGGCCAGGACGTTGAGTTGGTAGCCCCGAACGTGCAGCTCTGTTTGAGCTGGGGTGACGATGGTCGGATCCGTTGCGGCAATCCCGACCGGGACCAGTGGCGCCGCAGGCTGCGGCGTCGCAGGGACGTACAAGTTGACTGAACCTCCTTGTTTGCGCCTACGGGGTTAGCTGTCGGGCTCACGTCCGCCTGCACACGCGAAACGGACGCGTGTCAGCCGGGCGTTACGGCTGCAGCAGCAGCCGATTCGCCCCATCCGGTCCGCCCTTCCGCGGTCCGGCAGTGGGTCCCCCGCTCGCCCCCATCAACGGAGACGACTCGGCGAGTCGAACAATCGTCCAGAGAATAGATGGTCATCCGGCGGATTCTGTGTGATGAACCGCACATAAGCCGCTGCCAGCAAGGCGATCATTTTCGTGAATCCCGCATTCCAATGCGGGTTTCAGCGATCGTGTCGCACCCAAAACCGATGATGAATATTGGAAACAAACGGGCGAGCTTATGTCTGTTTGCTCGTGACGGCGTCGATCTGGGCCTGCCCGACCTTGCCATCGTTGGGCACGTTCGGGTGGTGGATGCGGCAGAGCTTGTAGTGGCCGTGGGTGAAACGCCCAAGTCGATGGCAACCGCTCACGTGGCATTCGAGGTGTTTGTAGGCGCCCAGCACGAACGCGATCAGCGTGATCGTGCTGGCGATTTCCACCCAGCTGTCGGTCACGACCTGCGGCTGGCTCCAGAACGTCAAAGCAATGAACACGGCGCCTCCCAACTACTTCGAATGTGACGATCTGTTCGCTCTATCTCCTCAGCTATGCCGCGCGAGAGTAGCGTGCCGTCCAGCGGAAACCATTCGATAACTACCCAGGAGCTCGCAACATGTCTCTGGATGCAACCAAGATCGGGCAGGTCGTAGCGGAACAGATGGAGGCGCTGGAAGCGCGGTTTGGCGATGACTGCCAGATCGGAGACGTGTGCACGATCGTCGAGGTGCTTGGGCCACACGGCTCCTCCGTCGCGGTGCGGCCGGGCGCCGATGTGCGCCCCCACGGGCTGATCGGTCTGCTGCGCATGGCCGAGCGGATCGCGCTCAACGACGTGCAGACCGAGCCCGCCGACGAGGAGTGACGAAAGCGCGGACGCGCACGCGCTTTCTCCCACGTCGTTGACGCGGGCGCCCCGAGCAGCGACAATCGCTCCCGTGGCCAACCCAGATCGTCTGACAGCCCTGGACTCGACGTTCCTGCACCTCGAGGATCACTCCGACGCACACATGCACGTGGCCTCGGTGATGGTCTTCGAAGGTTCCGCTCCCACGCTGCAGGAGCTGGTCGATCACGTGCTCGGCCGGCTGCACCTCGTGCCCCGCTACCGCCAGCGCCTGGCATACGTGCCGCTCGGCCAGGGCCGGCCGGTGTGGGCGGACGATCCGCACTTCAACCCCTACTACCACATCCGTCATACCGCGCTGCCACGTCCGGCCGATGACGCCGCGCTCAAGCGCCTTGCCGGACGGCTGTTCTCTCAGCGCCTGGACCGCTCCAAGCCACTGTGGGAGATCTGGCTCGTACAGAACATGTCCGGTGGGCGTTTCGCGCTCGTAGCCAAGACCCACCACGCACTCGTCGACGGTATCTCCGGCGTGGACATCACGACCGTGCTGTTCGACACCGCGCGTGAGCCTGCCCCGACCGCGGGTGGGCGGGAATCAGGTCAATCGTGGAGCGCCAAACCACTACCGGGACCCGCAAAGCTCCTCGGCGAGTCGCTGATCGAACGCACGACCGTGCCCGCTGAGATGCTCCGCGGCGCCCGCGCGCTGCTACGCGCGCCGAGAAGAGCCGCCACCCAGTTCAAGGATGGTCTCGCCAGCGTCGGCGCGACCACGCTCGCTGGCATCAACGCGCCCGCACCGCCCAGCCCGTTCAACGTCGACATCGGGCCGCACCGCCGCTACACCTTCCTCGACGCCGACCTGGCGCAGTTCAAGGCGATTAAGGACTCGCTCGGCGGCACCCTCAACGACGTCGTCCTCACAGCCGTCTGTCTCTCGCTCGGGCGCTACCTGCGCAGCCACGGACACGACACCGATGGGCTCGTGCTCAAGGCAATGGTGCCCGTGTCGGTGCGATCCAAGGAGCAGCGGGGCACGCTTGGCAACCAGGTCGCCGCGATGTGGGCGCCCCTACCTGTCGGCGTCGAGAACCCAGCCGAGTGCCTGCAGCAGATCGCGCTTGCAATGGAGGATCTGAAGAAGGGCGGTCAGGCTGTCGGCGCGCAGGTGCTCACCAACCTCGCCGGCTTCGCCCCACCCACGATCCTCAGCCAGGCCGCGCGCCTGCAGGCCCGCCA
>DATBYJ010000095.1:0-26036 GCA_036513795.1 Solirubrobacteraceae bacterium
CGCCACAAAGGCACACGGGAATCGGGGCACCAGAAAACAGGCGGGAAAGAACCTGGGCATCACAAGGAAGGTGCCGGGGAAACGGAACGCTCACGCGAATCGGGCAAACACGACGAACAGGGCGAGCCGGTGCCGATATCGCCCACACCAGACGACGCAGCCGTCACATCTGCGCCGATGGCGGCCGCGCCTGTCCAGCCCGCCGCGTCGATCGCATCGACCACGGCCGCTGTCGTGGCTGCTGTGCAGAGTACGACAGCGGCTGTGGTGGCGCCAACGGTCGCTGACACCTCGATCCAAGGGCGTTCCAGCCATCGTGCCCACGGGCGACGCTCCGCGTCAGCTGCCGCTCGCAGGCGGGCTGCAGGAGCTGTGAGAGCGGATCATGGGCTCGCTACGTTGCCCGCAACGCAGCTGGATGCTGGGCTCGCGTCCAAGTCATCGAAGCCGTCTGGCGGCGCTCGCAAGCACAGCGCTCGCAAGGCTGCGGCGGCTGGGAGACCTTCGCCGATCACAACCACGATCACGCGGATCGTGGACGTGGTGCCGACGCCGGTGCGGGGACTGATTGGAGTGCTGCTTGCGCTTGCGCTGGCGTTCGCCGTGCGCTCGCGCATGGCGGCGTTGCGAACACGTCATCTGGAGCGCCAGCGCGGGCAGTTGCTCGAAGACGTCGGTCTGCTGCAGGCGGCGCTGTTGCCCGTGCCGCCTGACCGGCTGGGGCCAGTCGGCACCTCTGTGGCGTACAGGCCGGCGGCTGGCCCGGGAGCGGGCGGCGACTTCTATGACGTATTTGCGCTCGAGGACGGTCAGTTGGCGGTGATCGTTGGGGATGTGTCCGGTCATGGGCGCCACGCGCTTCCGCATACGGCGCTCGTGCGGTTCACGTTGCGGGCGTACCTCGAGGCGGGTCTGTCGCCGCGCGATGCTGTGCAGAAGGCCGGGACAGTGCTCGAGCGTCAGCTGGGCGACCAGTTCGTGACGGTCGTGGCAGCTACCTACAACCCGCGTGAGCGTGTGCTCGTTTACGCGTGCGCGGGTCATCCGCCGCCGGTCGTGCTTGCCACCCACGGCGACTCTGGATCGTCTGGATCAGGCGGAGACCCCGGATTGCAAGATGATTCTGAATCGCTGCAACCAGTGACCGTGTGCTCTGCGCCGCCGATCGGGTGTGGGTTGCGGACTGGTACTCGTCAGAGCGTTGTATCGGTGCCTGGCCACGCGCAGGTGTGCTTCTACACGGACGGCGTCACCGAGGCACGGGTGGGCGGCGAGTTGTTTGGTGCCGAGCGGCTGCTTGTAACGCTTGCCGACCTTGGCGGGCAGGCAAGCGCGTCGAGCATGCTCGAGAGCGTGGTCATGCAAACTGATTCGCGCGCGGACGACATGGCGGCATGCTTGCTGCAGGTGCAAGGCGGCGATGGTGTGCCAACGGCGCTCGCGGAGGAGCTCGAGCTCGACCGCCGGCAGCTCGAGAGTGGCCGCGCGGAGCGTTTCCTGTTGGCCTGTGGGGTGTCGGCAGCTGAGAGCGCTGAGATGCTCCGTGTGGCGGGCACGGCGCTTGCGCGCGCCGAGACGGTGGTGCTCGAGCTGCACCTTGCAGACGGCCTGCCGCTACTGACGCTGCGGCGCGACCACCTTTCCTATCTACACGCGCAACATGAGAACGTGGAGGTGTATCGATGAGCTCTGGATCTGGACCAGTACTAGCGCCCGATGCGGCGATTGTGTTGGGTATTGCCTCGACTGCGATGCCATTTGCTCGTACACAGGAGGACGAGGTTGAGCGCTGGCTACGTCTGCTGCGTTTGCATGGGCAGGTGGGGACAGCGCTGCAAGCGTTGGGAGTCAGCGAGGGGACTCTTCCCGAGGAGGGGAGAGCTGTGCACGAACCGCATGGTGGCGAGGCTGCCAGTGCGCACGACGCGGTTGCACGTGTCAGCGAGCAGGCTGTCCGTGTGGCAGCCGAGCGAGACGCCCCGGCGATCGCCACTGTCGACGTGCTGCTCGCGGTGATGAGCGTCTATGGCGATGAGTTCGAGCGCGCGCTGCGCGCGCACGGCACCGACAGCGATGAGGTGCTCGAGCGGTTGGGGCTCCTACATTTGTCCATGTAGCGTAAATAGCGCATAAATGTCTGCTGTGTGGGGCATCTTGCGCGTATGGCTGCGCTTGCGCTCGGGCTCGCGCTCGCGTCTTCGACGACCGGGGTGCTCCTCGGTCTTCTCGTGCGCCGGTACCGTCGGCTGCAGGACGAGTGCGCGCGCTATCACGCCTCCTCGCATGATCTGCTGGCAAACATCGACCGCAGCGGTCGCCTGGCGAGCGTCAACGTGGCCTGGGAGCGCGCGCTCGGTCACACCGCCGGGTCGGTGATCGCGCGTGACCTGCTCGAATTCGTGCACTGCGATGAACGCACCGATGTGCGCGCGCAGTTGCAACGTGCGGCCGAGCGCGGGGCCGAAGCCGTCGAGTCACGCAACCGTTTTCGTGCTGCTGACGGCAAATATCGCTGGCTCGAGTGGCAGGCTGCAACCTGGTATGCGGATGGCGTGGTGCATGTGATCGCACGCGACGTCACCGAGCAACGCACTGCACAGCAACAGCTCGCCACCAATGCCAGGAGTCTGGAGGCAAAGATCGCCGAGCGCACGCAGGAGCTCGACGAAGCGCGCGCGGAGACGCTGCAGCTGCTTGCGGCCGTGGTGGAGTACCGCGACGATCAGACCTTCCAGCACACCGAGCGCGTTGGTGTGCTGGCCGCGGAGATCGCAGCGCGTTTGGGGCTGCGCGCTGAGCAGATCGCGCGCTTGCGTGAGGCTGCTGCCTTGCACGACATTGGCAAGATCGCGATTCCCGACCGGGTGCTGCTCAAGCCGGGGAGGCTCGATAGCCAGCAACAGATGGTGATGGAGACACACGCCGCGTTGGGGGCGCGGCTGCTGTCGCGTAGTAGCTCGCCAGTGCTGCAGATGGCCGCTGTGATTGCGGCAACCCATCACGAGTGGTGGAACGGAACGGGTTACCCCAGCAGCCTCGAGGGCGAGCGGATTCCGCTGGTAGGACGCATCGTGGCCGTGGCAGACGTGTTCGACGCCCTCACCCATGAGCGCCCATACATGCCGCCGTGGCCCGTGAACCAGGCGATCGCGAGGGTCATGCGCGCTTCTGGCAGCCAGTTCGATCCAAGTGTGGTTGATGCGTTCCTCGCGGTATACGAGGACGCCCAGCTACCAGCCATGAGCGTCAGCTAGGCTCCCCCGTCCCCAGCCAGCAGAGGAGACCAAAAGCATGTTTGTGTTCAAAGCCGCAGTCGTGGGCGCAGGGACCATGGGCGGTCAGATCGCCCAGACGATCGCCGCCGCAGGGTTCCCTGTGGTGCTCAAGGACATCGATGACGCGCTCGTGCAGGCGGGTCTTGATGAGGCCACCAACGTCACCCGCGGCCAGGTGGGGAAACTGGTCGAGAAGGGCAAGCTCACCGCCGAGCAGGGGGAGGCCCAGATCGCGGAGATCGTGGGACGCATTCATGGCACCACCTCCTACGAGCGATTCGGGGACATCGACTTCGTGGTGGAGGCGGTACCCGAGCGGATGGACATCAAGCAGGCGGTGTTCGCGGAGCTCGACGCTGCCACCCCTGGACACGCGATCCTGGCGTCGAACACCTCCTCGCTTTCGATCACGGAGATGGGTGAAGCGACGCTGCGCCCACAGAACGTGATCGGCTTTCACTACTTCTATCCCGCGTCGATCATGCCGCTGATCGAGATTGTGGAGGGCGAGGAAACCTCAGCGGAGACGGTTTCGGCGGCGATCACCTTCGCCCAGGCAATCCGCAAGCAGCCGATCACCTGTGCCGAGGTCCCAGGCTTTGTCGTCAACCGCATCCTCAACGCGGGGATCTCTGAGATCTGGCGCGAGCAGGAGGAGAAGGGCCTGTCGATCAAGCAGATCGACGAGGGCGTGGGTGCCGCCGGGGTGACGCCGGTTGGTCCGTACTACCTCGTCAACCTGCTCGGCCTGGACACAGTGCTGCACGTGGCGGAGCACCTAGTGGAGTCCTACGGCGAGGAACGCTTCTACGTGCCAAAGGGCATGCAGAAGCTGGTGGCCAACGGAAAACTCGGCGCGAAGACCGGGGGGGACGGCTTTTATGACCCTCAGGGCGAGCCGAACATCGACGGCGACGCCCAGCCGGACGTGCCTGAGCTCGTGGAGATGCTGTCGCTGAAGACGCTGATCGAGGCGTGCCTGGTGCTGGAGGAGGGTGTGGCCACCCACCGCGACATCGACTTCGGAATGATGGCCGGCGCCGGTCTTGACCCGCGGAGAGGGCTGTTGCCGCCGTTTATGAAGGCCGATAGCGAGGGTCTGGATACAATCCTCGAGCGGATGGAGAACGCGCAGGAGCGCTACGGCGAGCGCTTTACCCCGCCGACGATCTTGCGCCGCCTGGTCGCCCAGGGGCGGCTGGGGCAGAAGAGCGGACAGGGCTTCTACGCATATCCGCAGGCCGATGCGGATCAGCCGGCGGAGGTGGTCAAGCTGGAGACGCGCGCGGATGGGGTGGCGATCGCGTGGCTGGCGAACGGCCAGATGAACTCGATCTCCCCTCAGGTGGTTGAGGACCTGGGCAAGGTGTGGGCCAAGGCCAAGAGCAGCGGAGTGCGCGCGCTGGTGATCGCCTCCTCCAACCCGTTCCTGTACTGCGCGGGCGCTGACATCAAGGCGTTCACGACGCTGGATGAGTCCTCGGGCGCCGCGCTGGTCAACGGTGCGCACGCCCTCTTCAAAGAGCTGGGCTCGGAGGGGATCGTCACGATCGCGGCGGTCAACGGCCTCGCGTTTGGCGGTGGCTGCGAGCTGGCGATGGCCTGCGATGTGAGGATCGCTGCGCGCTCGGCGATCTTCGGCCAGCCGGAGATCAAGCTGGGGATCATCCCGGGCTTCGGCGGCACCCAGCGCCTGCCGCGCCTGGTGGGCGAAAACAAGGCCCTGGAGATGAACCTGATCGGCGACCCGATCCTCGCGGACGAAGCGTTCGAGCTTGGTCTCGTCAACCGCCTGGTGGACGACCACGAACTGCTCGACACGGCGCTGCAGTGGGCGCGCAAGCTGGCCGCCCAGGCACCGCTGGCGGTGGCGCAGATCAAGCGGGTGTCGGCTGCGGGCGACCTCGACGAGGGCATCGAGGCGGAGAAGCAGGCGTTCGCGGCGGTCTTCACGAGCGCTGACGGCAAAGAGGGGATCAGCGCGTTCCTGGGCAAACGCGCGCCGCACTTCAAAGGTGAGTGAGGTTTTGGATAGGGGCGGCCTACCGGCCGCCGGTGGCGTTCGCGTGGCAGCTCCGCAGGCCGAGCAGACGCAGCGCCTGGCGGAGATGATCGGGCAGGCGGGCTCGGTGGTGGCGCTGACGGGCGCGGGCATGTCCGTGCCGTCGGGCATCCCCGACTTCCGCACGCCGCAGACAGGTCTGTGGGAGAACGTCGACCCGATGGCGGTAGCCCACATCGATGCCTTTCGCAGCGACCCCGTGCGCTTCTGGAGCTTTTACGGCCAGCGCTTTGCGACGCTCGATGACAAGCAACCCAATGGTGCTCATCGCGCGCTTGTGGCGATGGAGCGCCAGGGGCTGCTGGATGCGGTGATCACGCAGAACATCGACATGTTGCACCGTAAGGCAGGCACGGATCAGCTGGTGGAGATGCACGGCAGCATCGCCAGCTGCTCCTGCCTTGGCTGCGGTGAAAGTGTCGCCCTCGATGCTGTCAGCAGCCGCCTGGCTCGCGCAGTGGACGGCGTCCCTCGCTGCGCCGAGTGCGCCCAGCCGCTGAAGCCCGACGTGGTGCTGTTCGGCGAGCTGCTTTGCGCGGACGCGCTCGAACGCGCGCGGGAGCTGTGTGAAGGCGCGGAGGTGCTGCTGTGCGTGGGCTCATCGCTGGAGGTTCACCCGGTGGCGGGTCTGCCGCGTCTGACACACGCTCGCGGTGGTGTGGTGGCAATCATCACGCAGGGACGCACACCGCTGGACGAGCTCGCGAGCGTTCGCCTCAGCGGTGACGTGGTCGCGGAGTTGGACGCGCTGTGCAGCGCGTTGGAACTCCGCTGAGCGGCTACGGCCGCACGAACGTATCTGGGTCAGGGCCGATGCGATCGCCCGCGTCGAGCTCGTCGATCGTTTGCATCTGGGCGTCGCTCAGCTCGAAGTCGAAGATCTCGAAGTTCTCCTCGATACGGGCTGGCGTCACGGACTTGGGGAACACCACGTTGCCGAGTTGCAGGTGCCAACGGAGGACCACTTGCCCTGCGGTCTTCGAGTGAGCCTCGGCGATCCCCACGATCGCCGGGTCTTCGAGTAGCTTGCCCCGCGCAAGTGGGCTCCAGGCCTCGGTCACAATCCCCAGTTGCTCGTGCTCGTGTCGCAGGCCGCGTTGCTGGAAATACGGGTGTAGCTCGATCTGGTTGATGACGGGCGTCTCGCCCGTCTCGGCGATGATTCGCTCGAGGTGGGCGGGCTGGAAGTTGGACACGCCAATCGAGCGCACGAGCCCCTCCGCGCGCATGTCGATGAAGGCCTTCCACGTCTCCACGTATTTGTCATGTGAGGGGACCGGCCAGTGGATCAGATACAGATCTACATGGCTCATCTCCAGGCGCTCTAGGCTTGCGTGCAACGCGCGCGTGGCTTGCTCGTAACCGTGATCGTCGTTGAAGCACTTGGTCGTCACGAACACATCGCTGCGGTCGAGACCCGAGGAGCGGATCGCCTGGCTGACCTCCGCCTCGTTGCGGTAGGCGGCGGCGGTGTCGATGTGGCGATAGCCCGTGTTCAAGGCGTGCAACACGACCTCCACGGTCTTTGCTGGTGGCACCAGGAACACGCCGAAGCCGATCTGGGGAACCTGCTCGCCGTCGCGTAGTGAAATCTGGGGAATCTGGCTGCTTGTGGTGCTCATGGGAGCAAGCTGCCCCTTTCTAGCCGTATCTAACGGGCTGGTGTTTGCGCCTAGCCGGCTGTCAGAGCGTGTCGGGTGAGGTCGCGAGCGGGGTCGATACCCCAGCGCTGGGCGACGCCCGTCAGCTCGTCATCGACATGCCAGCGGTCAGCGAGCGCTGGTCCCTCGTGTTCGACGCTCGCGCCCTTTAGCGCCATGCTGCCGGAGTTTTCGCCGATCTCCCTGACCGTCTGAAGCTCGTCTGTGCTCAAGCGCATACCGCTCGCGTCGAAGGCGGCCAGCTCCGCGCGCTTGTCCTCGACCTGACGTGCTGTTGAGCCGCTCTCCTGGATCAGCGTAGGCGCCACGCAACGCACAGCTGGCTGGGCGAAGTTCCACGCGCACGCTAGCTGCAGCATGCTCAGCCCGTGGCGTTCGGCGATTGGGCGCATCCGCTCGAGCTTCTCGCGCCCGGTTTGCACCCAGCCGTCGGGGCGGAACTTGCGGTGGTCGTACTCGGCGAACGCATGGCCCGGCCGCACATCGTCGTGGAAGACGCCTCCATAGTCGACCACGCGGGTGATCACGTCCACGCCGTGCTTGGCGGCCGCTTCGAGCACCAACTCGCCCGGCCACGGCTCGAGTGGGTTGAGGATGATCATCGCCCAGTCGATCGTCTCGGAGAAACGCTCGATGCAGTCGATCAGATCCAGGGTGAAGCCGTTGGCGGGACCGGGAGCGACGCCCAACAGGCGTGCCAGCCCCGCATCGCGGACGGCCTGCATGCCCTCCCACACCACTGGGCTCGAATAGCCGGTGTGATCGGGGTTGTGCAGCAGCAACAGATCGAAACGGTCGACCCCACAGCGCTGGAGGCTGCGCTCGGTGGCCATGCGAATGTACTCGCCGTACTCATTGGGATCGCGTAGCAGCGGGTCGGTGAAGCGGGGGAATCCCTTGGCGCCATTGCGCTCACCGGCGTAAAAGTCGTGGCCGATCGCGCCGACCAAGCAGTAGCTGTCGCGCTCGATGCCCTCCAGTGCGGAGCCCAGCAGGCGGTCGGCCTCGCCTGTGCCGTATACGTCGGCTGTGATCACAGTGTCGATGCCCTCGCCTGGACGCAGCAGCGCGTGCAGGCGCTCGTCTGAGAGCGGCTCGCCGAAGTGCATGAAGCGCCCGCCGCTCCAGGTGCCGATCGCTGTTGTGGTGGGATCCATCGCTAGCACTTTACGCGTGTGCGTACTCCGGCGCCGGTGTGCTCTCAGGAGGCGAAGCCGGCGGCCGTGCGGGCGCGCAGCGCAGCTTGCAGGCGCTCCAGCGCGTGCGTGACGGCCTCCTCGTCGAGCTGCACGACGGGACCCTCCGCGGAGCCGTCGGCGTTTGTGTCCCTCGCTGCCTGCGCTTGCTCCTTGACCCCGGCATGCAGTTGCTCGAGCTCCGCCACACGGATGGCGAGATCCTGGCGGCTGTCATCGTCAAGCTCCCGCACGGCGAGGGCATATGCCTGTTCGAGCTCAAGCGCCGCATGCGCCACGCGGCCATGATCGAGATCCTGGCGCGCACGCAGAGCGATCTCCTCACATACGAGCGTTGTGTCCCGCGCGCCCAGCAGCGCCGCCAGGCGTTCCTGGGGGCGTAGGGCCGCGGACCGATCGCGTCCGGGGCCGCGTCGCCTGGAGCCGGTCGCTCGCTGTGCGCCTGTGCCGGTTGGTAGCGCTCGCGCGTGCAGCCAGCGCCCGTCGGCTACCTGCTCGCCTTCGCCCCAGCCGGCCCTGATCACGAGCGCCTGCTTGGGGGAGACCTCGTGTACATACGGGTCGGCAGCCGCGATGCGATGCGAGTGCACGACGCGGTTGAGGATCGCCACGGCTGCTCTCACCTCGTGCTCGCGGTCGAGCTCCGCCAGCCACGCTCGAGCCTGGCTCTCCGCCGACAGCGACACCGGATCGATCACCGTCACACGTGTGGTCGCCACCGGGGCGGGCTGTGGACCGGCCGGGACGACCGGGTTGCGCTTGCCCAGGCGGCCGGGCAAAAGACCCAGCGTCGTCGGGCCGGCGAGTGGCTGGCGGCTGGCCTCGAGCGCACCGAGCACGACCACGCGCTCGGGCTCGCGGTCCTCTACGCGGCGAACCAGGTAGCGTCCATCAGCCGGGCCGAGAGCCCACGGGAACTCAAATTGGATGAACACGAACAGCGGTTGGGGCATGACTGCACCGTATCCTTCCAACTAGACCAACGGCTGTCAGCATCCGGGCCCGCTCGTCCGTGGGTGCCATTTCACAAGACAACCAGGAGTAGACATGTCCGATGCGCACAACGTCGCCAAGAGCCTGCGTGAGCGGCTGAGCGGCACCACTGAGGAGCGACTGGGCAAGGCGCTGTCCGATCTGCTCGAGAACCCGCTCCTCACAGGTGCCATCGGACGTGCGTTCGACGCCCGCGAGAAGGCGGTTCAAGCCCAAGAGGTGGCAATGGGCGCGCTCAACATCCCGTCGGCGTCCGACATCGAACGGCTCACCAGGCGCCTACGCTCGGTTTCCAACAGGCTGGAGGGAATCGAGGACGGCGTTGATCGCCTCGATCGCTCCAGGCCCCCCGCGGCGAATGACAACGAGGAGATCGATCAGCGCCTGAGCGCGATCGAGGCTCAGCTGAAGCGGCTCACGGACAAGCTCGACCAGAACTCGAAACCTGCGGGTGCGACGAAACCGAGCAAAGCCGCCAGACTCACCAAAGCCGCGTCCAGCGTCGCGAAAGCGAACACGAGCGCCGGCAAAGCGAAAAGGCCCGCTGCCAAAGCGAAAACGAGCCGCCCGAAATCCTTGAAAAGCTGAGCGCTCAGCCACTTAGGGCGGTGATCGCGGCCCGGCCCATGGCTTCCGCTGAGTCCAACAGCGCGTCGTCCTCTATGCGCGTACGTGTAGGTGGGTGGTACTCGGTTCTCGCGAACGTGTCGGTAACAGCAAGCATGCATGCCACTGGTACGCCCTCCTTCGCGCCAATGGCGAACAGCGTCGCCGCCTCCATCTCCACCGCCAGTGTGTCCGCTGGCACGGTGGGTGCCTGGCTGTCGTAGAAGAGATCGACGCTCACAACCGCACCGCTACGCGCGGATGGCCTGGCAAGGGCTAGCGCATCACTCAGCGCGCTGTCCGCGCTTGCTCGCTCGCGCGCGCCCAGCGCCCGCGAGGTGCCATCGGCGCAGATCGCCTCACGTGCGATCACCAGCTCGCCAAGTGCCAGATCGTCCGCCAGTGCGCCGCACGTTCCTATGCGAATGGCGCGCTCAACGCCGAGCGCGATCAGCTCGGAGAGCACGATCGCCGCTGACGGGCCACCCATGCCCGTCGCCTGGATCGTAAGCAGCTCGCCGTCACCCGCCGCGCCCGTATAGCCCCATAGCCCGCGGTGGTGGTTGAACATCAGCGGCTTATCAAGCAGCGCTTGCGCCAGCGCCAGCGCGCGCCCGGGATCACCGGGGAGCAGCACGCGCTCTGCGAGGGCCGCTGTGGGACGCAAATGTATAGGCGCGCTGTATGACACCGGCGGCGACTTTAGACTTTGGCGGGGATGCCCGCCCACACTCCGCCCGTTGCGTCGTTCATCTGAGTGGCCAGCCACGCAGATGAAACCGCCGAGGACGCGGGCGAGCTAACGCTCGCACAGGTTGCCGCGCGCGCAGGCGTCTCCCAGGACACCGTGAGGCGCTGGGTAATTAAGGGGCTCGTACCTGGTTATCAGGCCCCGCCCTCCCGTTGGACGCCAGCCGCTGCCGCATACGTGCGTGTCGTCGCGCGACTCCGTGCCCGTGGACACTCGCTGGAGCAGATCAAGCGCGCCAGCGACAACGGTCAGTTGGCGGTCGGCCCGATCGAGAGCCTGCTCAGCTACTCCGGTCCCCGGCGCTCGCTGCGCCAGGCAGCCCGGGTAAGCGGTTTGGACCCGGCCCTAATCGAACGCGTCTATGCCACCTGGGGGCTGGGCACGCTGCTTGCCGAGGGGGTCTCCGACGAAGACCTACAGATGCTCAAATACGCAGCCGCGGTGCTCGAGGCGGGGCTGCCGCTGCCGGCGTTCCTACAGCTGATGCGCGTGTACGGGCAAGCCGTCGCACAGATCGCCGACGCGGAGGTGCGTTTGATTCACCTGTATGTCCACGAGCCGCTGATGCGAGCGGATGTGCCCAACGAGGAGATCGCAGACGAGATGGAGGGGCTGACACGTGAGGTGCTGCCGTTTGCCGCTCCGTTCATGAACTACCTCCACGGCCGTCTGCTCGCCCACTTCGTCGAGCAGGACATGATCGGCCATATGGAGGCCGACCTCGGCGCCGACGCGCTCGAGGAGGGCCGTGTGCGGGTAGCGATCGCGTTCGCAGATATCGCCGGCTACGCGCGCCTAACCGTCGAGCGCGGCGACGAGGCAGCGCTCAGCACCGTCGAGCGTTTTGTCGAGGCGGTCGCCCAAACGCTGCCAATCGACGCTCGCGTGATCAAGATGTTGGGAGACGAGGTCATGGTCGTGGGCTCCGACGCTGCATCCCTCACCGCCTGGGCGGTCGAGTTGCAGGCGCGGATTGCCCCCGAGGACCCACGCGCGCGAATCGGCATCCACTACGGCGAGGCGCTGTATCGCGACGGGGACTACTACGGCCGCGAGGTAAACCAGGCGGCGAGGGTCGTCGCACGTGCGGGCGGCGGTGAGGTGCTTGTGACACGCCCCGTCGTGGAATCGGCGGCCGGTGTGGACGGCCTGGAATTTGACCGCATCGGTGAGGTCAGGCTCAAGGGCTTCTCCGAGCCCACGGAGCTGTTCACCGCCACCGCCCGCAAGAGCTAGCCCGGAATGGTCTGCGAGGACGTTCGCGAAGCGGTAGCCGCTAGTGGGCTGTTCGCGCGGGATCGGCCTGTGGTCGCGATGCTCTCGGGCGGGCGCGACTCGAACTGTCTGCTCGACGTGGCCGTTGCTCTACTCGGGGCAGCTTCGCTCAGCGCACTGCACGTCAACTACGGCCTACGCGCCGACGCTGACGGCGACGAGCAGCACTGCGTGGCACTGTGTGAGCAGTTGGGCGTGGAGCTCGAGATTGTGCGCGCCGGTCCGGCCCCGGGCGGTCGCTCGCTCGAGCATGCAGCGACGGATCTCCTCGAAACCGAGATCACCGCAGGCGAGGATCGCCCCACCGGCAACCTGCAGGCGTGGGCGCGTGATCTGCGCTATGCCGAGGCGATGCGGCTGGCGCAGCAGCGCGACGCATTGGTCGCCACTGGCCACACCGCCGATGACCAACTCGAGACGATCCTCTACCGACTCGCCGCCTCTCCCGGCAGGCGCGCCCTCCTGGGAATGCCCGCCAGCGAGGGCCGCCTGATCCGCCCTTTGCTCGCTGTCAGCCGCGAGCAGACCTCCGCCTACTGCCAAGCCCGAGCCCTCGGATGGCGTGAAGACGAGAGCAACCAAGACGAGCGCTACGCACGGGCTCGTGTGCGGGGACGCCTCGTCCCCGCGCTGCTCACAGTGCACCCTGCGGCCGCTGCCAACGTGCTCAGGACCGCTTCACTGTTGCGCGAGGAGACCGAACTGCTGGAGGGTCTCGTCAGCGCTGAGCTCGCGGGGCGGCGCAGCATCGCCGTTGCCCGCCTGGGTGAGCTGCCGAGCGCGCTCGCGCGGCTTGTGGTCGTGCGATTGGCCGAGGAAGCCGCCGGTACCTACGTGCCACAGGCCGGCGAGCGGGTGCAGGAGATCATTGCCCTTGGTCGTCGTGGCAGGCGCGCGGAGCTGCACGTGGGCGGACAGGCGGGCGCCGTGATCTGTGATGGCGTCCTCGAGATGATCAAGCTGGAGCCCCGTGAGTGACGCCTGAGACGGCTCCATCCAACTCATCCCTAAACTCCCACCCGTGGCCACACCAGCGCGCCTCTCGAGCGACCCCGACCTGGGCGAGGTACTGGTCACGGCAGAGGATCTCCAGCGACGCGTGCTCGAGCTCGGCGAGCAGATCTCAAACGACTATCGCGCGCAGTCCTCCTCGTTGTTGCTCGTCGGCGTGTTGAAGGGCGCAGTGTTCTTCCTCTCAGACCTCATGCGCTACATCGACATCCCCGTGGAGGTCGACTTTATGGCGGTCGCCTCCTACGGATCGGCCACCGACTCCTCCGGGGTGGTGCGCATCCTCAAGGACCTCGACGCGGCCATCGAAGGCCGTGACGTGCTGATCGTCGAGGACATCGTCGACTCGGGTCTCACGCTCCAATACCTGCTGCGCAACCTCGGCTCGCGCAATCCACGGACGCTGGAGGTATGCGCGCTATTGACCAAGCCCGAGCGGCGCAAGGTCGATCTTCCCACCCGTTATGTGGGCTTCGAGATCCCTGACCGGTTTGTCGTCGGCTACGGTCTCGACTACGCCGAGCGCTATCGCAACCTTCGGTACGTAGCCGCCATGGAGCGCTAGACCGACGTCTCGTGTACCGATGCTATGCATGCCGGTAGAGCGCGGGCGGGGCTCTCAATCTCCCGGAAAACCCGACCCTGCATGGTACGCTAGGGCACTGGTGACCATGACTTCAGACGGTGCCAGGACACTCAGGAACCAGCCATGAGTCGTTTCTTCAAGAGCGCCGCATTCCCAATCCTCATCGTTGTGGTGCTGGCGTTCCTTGCCGTGAAACTGGTCGGCAACACCTCTAGCAACCACCACTCGCACAGCTACCAAACGCTGATCGGCAAAGAGATTCCTGGCAAACAGGTCGAATCGGCCGAGTTCAAGAACAAAGGCAAAGCCCTCGAAGTCAAGCTCAGGAACAAGGAAAGCTACGAAACTGGCTACATCGAACAGACCGCCCCGGAACTGATCAAGGAACTCAGAGCCTCTGGCGCCGCGGTCAACGTCGAATCGGAAAAGAGCAGCGCGTTGCTTGGGCTGCTCACCTACATCCTGCCGTTCGCGCTGTTCCTCGGCTTCTGGATCTTCCTGATGAACCAGGTTCAGGGCGGCGGCTCCAAAGTGATGTCCTTCGGTAAGTCACGTGCCAAGCGCATGTCGGCCGACTCGCCCAAGATCACCTTCCGCGACGTCGCCGGGGTCGACGAGGCCGTTGAGGAGCTCCATGAGATCAAGGAATTCCTCGAGAACCCCAAGAAGTTCCAGGCACTCGGCGCGCGCATCCCCACGGGCGTTTTGCTTTACGGGCCGCCAGGTACCGGCAAGACGCTGCTCGCGCGCGCGGTCGCCGGCGAGGCGGGCGTGCCGTTCTTCTCGATCTCGGGCTCGGACTTCGTGGAGATGTTCGTCGGCGTTGGCGCCTCCCGCGTTCGCGACCTGTTCGAGCAGGCCAAGCAGAACAGCCCCTGCATCATCTTCATGGACGAGATCGATGCCGTCGGGCGCCACCGTGGTGCCGGCCTGGGCGGCGGTCACGACGAGCGCGAGCAGACGCTCAACCAGCTGCTGGTCGAGATGGACGGTTTCGAGGCGAAGGACAACATCATCATGATCGCGGCCACCAACCGGCCCGACATTCTTGACCCAGCGCTACTGCGGCCCGGGCGCTTCGACCGCCAGATCGCCGTCGACCGCCCCGACCGCAAGGGCCGCGCAAAGATCCTCGAGGTGCACACCCGTGGCAAGCCGCTCGCCAAGGTGATCGACATCGACGCGCTCGCCGGTCAGACCCCGGGCTTCACTGGCGCCGATCTATCGAACCTAATCAACGAGGCGGCGCTCCTGTCCGCGCGCACCGGCAAGCGCGAGATTGGCCAGGACGAGCTCGAGGAGGGGATCATGCGCGTGATCGCCGGCCCCGAGAAGAAGACGCGGGTGATGAGCGAGAAAGAGCGTTTGATCACCGCCTACCACGAGATGGGCCACGCGATCGTCGGCCACTTCCTGGAGCACTCTGACCCGGTGCACAAGATCTCCGTCATCTCCCGTGGCCAGGCGCTCGGCTACACGATCTCCATGCCCCAGGAGGACCGCTTCCTGACCACCCGCGCAGAGCTCGAGGACACGATGGCCATGACTCTCGGCGGGCGCGCCGCCGAGGAGATCATCTTTGGTGAGATCACCACCGGCGCCTCCAACGACATCGAGAAGGTCACCGCCACGGCCAAGCAGATGGTCATGCGTTTCGGCATGAGCGAAAAGCTCGGCCCGCGCGTGTTCGGCCACGATCACGGACAGCCGTTCCTCGGCCGCGAGTTCTCAACCGAGCCCGACTACTCCGACGAGATCGCCCGTGAGATCGACGACGAGGTCCGCCGCATCATCGAGGCAGCCCATACCCGCGCTCGCGAAATCCTCACCGAGCACCAGCACGACCTCAACAACATTTCCGAGATCCTCGTCAAGCGCGAGACGATCGAGAAGGAGGAGTTCCTCGCGCTGCTCGCAGGCAAGAGCGACGAGGAAGTGTTCGGTATCGAGGAGGAGGCCAAGCCGCAACTCCCTGCCCCGCCCGCCGCCGTCGACCGCGCCGAGCGCGAAACGCCCCGTACAATCCCGCGCCCCGGCCTCGCCGGCGGCACCGCGGAGTTGAGGGCTAGCGACAAAGAGCACCCCGAGCCGGCCTGACGGTCGCGCGCTGAGCGCGGCTGTCCGAGGAGCCTGCGAGCCTCTTTCTCATGAGGCTTGTGATTGCAGGTGGGGTGCTGCTGCTCGCCGGGCTGGCCGGTGGGCTCAGCGCCGGCGCCGCACAGTCGCGCGCGATCGACAGTGCTCCATCGGAGGTTTCCAATTCAACGCTCACGTTTCCCCAGCAGACGGTAGGCACCAGTGGCGCACCGCAGAGTGTCGTGCTGACCAATGAGGGGCCCGCCACCATGTCGATCTCGCGCGACGCGCTCACCGGCCCGGGCGCGCGTGCGTTCCAGAAGACTTCAGACGATTGCCAGGGTGCCACGCTCGCCGCCGGTGCCACCTGCGCGATTGCGTATACGTTCGTACCGACGGCGAGAGGCGTTGCGAAAGCCACGCTGACCGTGTTCTCATCGACCGGACAGTCGCTGCCTACGTTTAGCCTCAGCGGCACGGGCGTGGCACCCGCAACTGGATCGCCGCCACGCCTGAGCTCGCTCACGTTGTCCGCCAGTGCGTTTCGTGCTGCCCCGTCTGGCGCCAGCGCGACCAGTGCCTCATCCATGCCGACTGGCACGTTCATCATCTACAGCGACTCCCAAGCCGCCACGACGGAGTTCGTCGTCGAAAAGCGCGTGCGGGGCCGCTACAAGCAGCTCGGTGGCTTTACCCACTCCGACGAGGCCGGCACCAACGCCCTGCGCTTCACGGGGCGGATTGCCGGCCGGGCGCTCGCGAGCGGGAACTACCGTCTCAGCGCCAGCGCCCAATCGGCAGGCGGCTCGAGCGCTGTGCGCAGCGCAACGTTCCAGATCACCCGCTGAGCGATGCCGTAGCAGCGCGCTGGTAGCGTCGCGTCGTAGGCTGCCGAGCAGATGAGCTTTCCCGGGCAGTCGAGCCCTAGCTACCGCGTTATGGGGATCGTCAACGTGACCCCCGACTCGTTCTCCGACGGAGGGGAGTTCCTCCGCGCGGACGCCGCCATTGCGCACGCCCGCGAGCTGCTCGCCGAAGGCGCCGACATCCTCGACGTCGGCGGCGAGTCCACAAGGCCCGGCGCTGAGCCCGTGTCTGCGCAGGAGGAGCTACGGCGCGTGCTGCCAGTGCTCGAGGGAATTGCCACCTGGGGGGTTCCAGCTAGGGATCCGGGCGAGGGTGCCGGCAGCAGCCTCGCCGCCAAGCCACTGATTTCGATTGATACCTCCAAGGCCGTGGTTGCGCGTGCCGCACTTGCCGCCGGGGCGAGCGTCGTCAACGACGTCACCGCGTTGCGGGGCGACCCGGAGATGGTCGGGCTGGTTGCTGAAAGCGGCGCTCAGTGCTGCTTGATGCACATGCTCGGCGAGCCCCGCACGATGCAAGGTGCGGGCCGGGGCGGTCGGCTGGGCGGACCTAAATACGACGACGTCGTCGCGGAGGTCAAGGCGTTTCTCGAGGAGCGCCTCAGCTTCGCTGTCAGTGAAGGCGTACGTGAGGAGCGCATTCTGCTCGACCCGGGCATTGGCTTCGGCAAGACGGTCGCGCACAACCTCGAACTGCTCGAGCGACTGGGGGAGCTGACCACGCTCGGGAGGCCTTTGTTGGTGGGTACGTCGCGCAAGAGCTTCCTCGGGAGCATCATCGCCGACGCCCGGACCGAGGATGAGCCGGTGGCGCCCGAGCAACGGTTGCCGGGGACGATCGCCACCAACGTGCTCGCGCTCGAGCGCGGCGCGAGCATCTTTCGAGTGCACGACGTCGCACCCGTTCGCGATGCGCTCGCGGTCGCGGCTGCTACGTTTGGCAGGCGATGGACGCCGAGGGTGGGGACGACGCAGACGAGCTAGACGACGACAGCGACGTCGACGGTGAGCGCGAGGAGACGGCCGAGTCGGTAACGATCGAGATCACTGGCCTCTCGTTGTACACCAACCACGGTGTTACCGAGGCCGAGCGGGAGGTAGGGCAGCGGCTGGTCGTCGACTTGCGTCTGGACATTGGCGAAACCGACGCCACCGTCACGGACTCGATCGAGGACACGGTCGATTACGGCGAGGTCTGCCAGCTGGTAGCTCTGATCGCCCAGCAACGCTCGCACAAGACACTCGAGCGGCTGTGCAGCACGATTGCCGATCGCCTGCTTGCCGACTACGATCTCGAGGGTGTATGGGTCAAGGCCGCCAAGCCCGAGCCCCCGATCGCACTCAGCGTGGACGAGGTCTCGGTCGAGGTTTGGCGCGAAGCAGAAGGGTAGGAGCCTGTGAACGCCGCAAACGAATTCCGCGCAGCCGTCGAGCGCTCAGACATCCAGGCGGCGAGCGAGCTGCTTGCAGCGGACGTCGTCTTTCACAGCCCCGTTACTTTCCACCCGTTCATCGGGCGCGACACGGTCACGCGGCTGCTGACGCTGGTGTCCCAGACGTTCGAGGACTTCCGCTACACCGACGAGCTCGTGACCGATGGCGCCCACGCGCTGATCTTCAAGGCTGCCATCGACGGCAAACAGCTCGAGGGCATCGATCTCCTGCGCTTCGATGAGCGGGGGCTGATCGCCGACTTCACCGTGATGCTGCGACCGCTCTCCGGGCTGATCCCGTTCGCACAGGCGATGGGCGAGAAGACCATCGCTGCGGGCGTGCACACGACCCGATCCTGACACCGCCCGGGCACAAGCGTCCCTAGATGACAACGACAGCGCCATCCCTCGGCCTGCTCGGCCTCGGCTGCAACCTCGGTGAGCGCCGCACACAGCTGCAGGCGGCCGTCGATGCCCTGCCCACGGCGGCCGTGACGGTGCTCGCCTGCTCCTCCACGTACGACACCGACCCCGTCGGCGAGGTGCTCGACCAGCCGAGCTTCCTGAACGCGTGCGTACGCGTGCAGACGGCGCTCGAGCCGCTGGAGCTGTTGGACGCGGTCAAGCGCCTGGAGCGCGAGCTGGGACGCACCGGCGAGGCGGTTCGCCACGGGCCACGGGCGATCGACATCGATGTCCTGCTGCTGGGTGAGCTCGAGGTCAGCCACGAGCGCATGACGCTGCCCCACGAACAGCTGCTCACTCGTCGCTTTGTGCTGATCCCTGCGCTCGAGCTGGATTTCGAGCTTTGTGCTCCCGATGGCAGACGTCTGGCTGACGCGCTCGCACAGCTTGACCCGCAAGAAGGCGTGCGTTGGGCCGGTCCGCCGCTGGAGCTGCCCGGCCGCTCGCGCCACCCAGTGGCTGTGGGCGGCAGCTGAGCGGTCGAGTCACGCGCTGAGCGTCTCGTGTCCTTGCCAGCTTGCGAGCGCGAGCAACGCGCTGGGGCTCACATCGTGCCCAGCGATCACGCACAGGTGCCCGGCGCGCTGCCAGCTCACCACCTCGCTGCCCCACGCGTGTTGCAGCCGATAGGCGGTTCCGCCGCGCCACTCGATCACACCACCCTTGACCGGGGGAGCGGGCTTGCCGGCGACGATCGCATAGCCGATCCGTTGCCCTTCTTGGTTGATGTAGAACACGGTCGTCACCTGGCGACCGTCGAGACGATCCGTTCGTGAACCGGTGGAGCGCCAGCCGAAGCGCTCGTCCCAGTAGGGGAACGGCACGCCATCGACTGCCACGGCAAGCTCTGTGCCGTTGCGCGGGTCCTCGCTCGGAGCGCTCGTCGTCGCCGGGCGCTGCGTGAGTGCGACTGTCTCGCGCATCGTCAGCTTGGAGCTGGTGCCGCCGCCGAGAACACCGATCAGTAGGCCAGCGACGATCGCTGCGAGTGCTACTGCTCCGCCGAGCTGCAGGCGCCAGCCGGCAGGCCGTCGCCTGGTCGCGGTTCGCTCGGCGACGAGCATCCCGATCCGCTCGTGCAGCTCCTGTGGCGCGCGTACGTCGATCGCGCGCAGGCGCTCGCTCAGCTCGGATTCGATTTGTGGATCTCGCTTGTTCATGCTGTTCCTCCACTGGACAGGACTCCGCCCGCCTTTTTACCTTCCCGCGTGGTTTCCTCGACGTGCTCGACCTCGGGAGCCAGCTGTGCGGCCACCTGCTTGCGCGCACGGAACAGCCGCGTCGTGAGCGTCGCCTCACGCACGCGCAGCGCGCGGGCCGCTTCCCGATAGGACAGGCCCAACACGTCCACTGCCACGAGCGCCAAGCGGAAGTCCTCTGAGAGCTCTGCGATCGTGGCGTAGAGCTCCTGCACTTCGATCGCCTGCTCCGGACGGCTCGTGGGCTTGGGGTCGGCCGCGACTACATCCTCCAGCACAGCTGCCGTCACTGGTCGGCGCGAGGCGGTGCGTAGACCAGTAAGAAACGTATTGCGCAATACCCGCATCAGGTAGTACAGCTCGTCGTCCCCTTGCAACACGCGCGGCCTGGAGAGAACGCGACTGAATGTCTCCTGGACGAGATCCTCGGCGTCCTCGCGGGAGCCGCACAACGCCCACGCGGCGCGATAGAGACGGTCCACGTGCTGGGGAAGTGACTGCGGATCCAGGGTGCGCATTGGCTTCGGCAGCGCGTTACGCCCGTGTGCTCGGGCTCGCGTTTGCCATCGCCGACTGTAGCGCGGTCTTGCGCGACCGATGCGCTGAGCGCCTGTCTCTAACCCCCGTCAGGGGATGCCAGCCACTCGGCTGGAAGAACTCCCGCCGGGATCTCGCCGACCATAGGCGGGAAATAGCGCGTCAGCCCGGCCGCAGGGTGTCCTTCTATCAAGGGCCGCACGTCGGCGATGCTCATCAGGATGCGGATCGTGCTGCCGATCTGCAAATCCGCAGCATTGGGCTGCTCAGCGTCCATCAGTCCTTCCGCGATCCAGCTGTCGATGCGCTCGAGCTGAGTCGGCAGCGCCGTGAGATCCGCGCGGGCGACATCGTCGCGGGCGCGGTTCTTGAGTGCCATTAGGCGGGCGCTCAAAGGCAGTGCCGGACGCAACAACGCACGCGGCAGTGGCAGCTTAGCGTCAGCCGCATAGCTCTCCATTGCGGCGGGACGGCGCAGGAACGCCACGTCGATCACTCGGCGGGGAACGCTCTGAAAGACGTCGTCGCCCCATCGCTCGGCCTCGAGCACGCGCGCGTACGCGGGACTTCCGGGCGGCGGAAGCAGCGATGGCTCGCCGACCAGTTCGTCGAGACGGCGCATGATCCGCCGTGAGCCCACCAGGCGCTCGCCGTCGATGCGCATCCCCGGCACCGTTCTGCCGCCATACAGCAACGGGCCCAGCAGGACCTCGAGGCTCGGCAGCAGATCGACCCGCTTGTAGGGAATCGATTTCAGCTGCAGCGCTGCCTCCACCGCAGCGCACGGATGTGATCCCGGCAGCACGTAAAGCTTGGCTTGTTTCGCCCCCATCGCGTTGCCGAGCATAATGGTCGCCAATGCTGCTTGTCGTTGACGTCGGAAACACCCAGACCCATTTCGGTGTCTACGAGGATGAGCAGCTGCTCGAGCACTGGCGTTTTGCCACCGTGCGCCAGTCCACCGCCGATGAGCTCGGCGCCGCGCTGCGCAACCTGCTGGAGCTCCGCGGATATGGGTTCGCCGACATCGACGCATCGATCGTCTCTTCCACCGTCCCCCAACTCGAGCCCGAGTGGACATCTGTGGCAAGTCGCTACCTCGGGCACGAGATGCACGCGGTCGGTCCCGGGACCAAGACGGGCATGGCGATTCGCTACGACAACCCGCGTGAGATCGGCGCCGACAGACTCGTCAACGCGGTCGCCATTCGCGAGCGCTTCGGCGGTTCCGCAGTGTGTGTGGATTTCGGTACCGCTACCACCTTCGATGTTGTCTCGCGCGACGGCGAGTACGTCGGCGGTGCGCTTATGACCGGCATTGAGATCTCGCTGGAAGCGCTCTCCGAACGGGGTGCAAGACTGCCCAAGGTCGACCTCGCGCCGCCTCGCAGCGTGATCGGCAAGAACACCATCGACGCAATCCGTTCAGGCGTAGTGTTCGGCTACGCCGGCGCCATCGATGCGATCCTCCGTCGCCTGTACGACGAGCTCGGCGAGCGTACCGACGTGATTGCCACCGGCGGCCTCGCGCGATTGGTTGTGCCCTACACCGAGGAGCTCGAGGAGGTCGACGATCTGCTCACGCTCACCGGTCTGCGGCTGCTGCACACGCGCAACTCCTAAGCTCGTATCGTGACCGCGCGACTCGACGAAAGCTGGCAACTGGGTTCACTGACGGTTCCCAATCGCGTGATGCTCGCGCCGCTTGCCGGCATCGGTAACTGGTTCGTGCGTCTGCAGGCCAAGCGCTACGGAGCCGGGATGGCGGTCTCGGAGATGGTCTCCTCGCACGCCATCCACCACCGCAACGAGAAGACCTGCAAGGAGATGCTGCGGATCGACCCGCGCGAGCGGGAGCCAAGCCCGCCCCCCCAGGGTGGGTTCGGGTCCGGTGGGCGGGCGGCGCCCGGTGGGCCGGTGTCGATTCAGCTGTTCGGAGAAGACCCGACGGTGATGCGCGAGGCGGCAGCCGTGGTCGCACGCCTCGGCGCCGATGTGATCGACATCAACATGGGCTGTCCCGTCCCAAAGGTGAGAAAGACAGGAGCGGGCGCCGCACTGCTCGACGACCCCGACTTGGCCGTCGCCGTCGCACAGGCAGCCGTTGAAGGAGCGCGTGATGCAGCAGGCCTGCCAGCTGATGCGCCTGGGGAGGGTAGGGAGCGGGCGGGTGGGATGCGGGCGGGTGGGATTCCAATAACCGTCAAGCTGCGCTCGGGGCTTCGCCCTGGCGATGAGAGCGGCTTCGAGCTGGCTCACCGTCTTGTGGCCGAGGCCGGCATCGCCGCGATTGGTTTTCATCCGCGCTCGGCCGCGGTGCACCACAAAGGGACACCCGACTACGAGCTCGCCGCGCGCCTTGTCGACTCGCTGTCCGCCCCCGTAATCCTCACCGGGGGGATGAACGACGCGCAGTCTGTGCGAGAGGCATTCACTCGCACGGGTGCTGCTGCGGTGATGCTGGCGCGCGGCGCCCTCGGCAACCCGTGGCTGTTCTCGGAGCTCCTTGGCACAGTCCCTGGGCACGAGGGCGGGCCCTCCCGCGAGCAGGTGTTGGCCGAGCTGCAATGGACAGTCGATCGAGCCGTCGAGCATCTCGGCGAGCTGCGCGCTACACGCTACCTGCGCAAGTTCTACCCGTGGTACATACCGCGTATGCGACTAGAGGCGAATGTCGCCAAGAGCTTGCAGGAATCGCTGCAAAGCGCCCCCACTCTGGCGGATGTGGGGGAGTTGCTCGAACTGTTGGACAGTCCCGCAGCACTCGCTGTCTGAGCCCCTTGTGGCGAACCTTCGCCCCGCTATACTGCTGCGCTCGCCGAAGCCCTCGGCCGGCGCCACCCCCGCACTAGCGGGGTTTTGTGTGTCGCGGGCGGGGACACCAAACCGCGATCGAGAGTCCATGCCCAAGGACGTAATCCTCACACCAGAAGGCCTGCAAAAGCTCAACGACGAGCTTGAGCTGCTGTCCACCGAGAAGCGCCGCGAGGTCGCCGAGCGGATCAAGGAGGCCCGGGAGTTCGGAGACATCTCCGAGAACTCCGAGTACGACGACGCCAAGAACGAGCAGGCGATGGTCGAGAGCCGCATCGCCCAGTTGCAGGAGAAGCTGCGCATGGCGACCGTCATCCAGGCTAAGGACCTCTCGACCGACATCGTGCAGGTCGGCTCGGTCGTGCATGTCAAGGACGAAAAGACCGGCAAGTCAGTCAAGTACACGATCGTTGGCTCGGCTGAGGCCAAGCCTGACGAGCACAAGCTCTCCAACGAGTCGCCCGTTGGACGGGCGTTGCTGGGCCACAAGCGCAACGACACGGTCGCCGTGAAGGTGCCTCGTGGCCCCGCCCGCAAGCTCAAGATCACCAAGATCGACGTCGGCCTCGAGTAGTCTCGCCGCCATGAGCGGAAGCGAGGAGCGCCCGGCGGGATCGTCTGAGTCGGGCGAGTCGGGTAGGCACGGCTTGGATGAGCTGATCGCTGAGCGGCGGGACAAGCGCGAACGGATCGGCGCCGCCGATCCGAGCGCCTACCCGCACTCGTTCCCGCGCGTAGAGCCTGTCGCACAGATCCTCGCGGGCTACGAGCACCTGCAGGCTGGCGAGGAAACTGATGATGGCCATCGCGTCGCCGGACGCCTCGCCGCGCGGCGAGGCAGCGGCAAGGCCGCGTTTCTCGATCTCGTCGACCGCACCGGCAAGATCCAGCTGCACGCCCGCGCTGATGTGCTCGGCGAGGAGCGCCTGAAGCTGCTCACGTCACTCGATCTCGGTGATCTCATTGGCGTCGACGGTACGGCCATGCGCAGCCGGCACGGCGAGATCTCGCTGGGTGTTCAGAGCTTCCAGCTGCTGTCGAAGGCGTTGCGCCCGCCGCCCGACAAGTACCACGGGCTCAGCGACGTCGAGACTCGCTACCGCCACCGTGAGCTGGATTTGATCGCAAGCGAGGACTCCCGTCGCCTCTTTGTAGACCGTGCACGCATCATCTCTTCGGTGCGCGCTGCGCTCGACGGCGATGGCTTCGTCGAGGTCGAGACGCCTGTACTGCAGCCGCTTTACGGCGGTGCCATGGCGCGTCCTTTCACTACACACCACAATGCGCTCGACCGCGATCTCTATCTGCGGATAGCCACTGAGCTGTATCTGAAGCGGCTTATCGTCGGCGGCCTCGAGCGCGTGTACGAGCTTGGTAAGGACTTCCGCAACGAGGGCGTCTCGCACAAGCACAACCCCGAGTTCACGATGGTCGAGTGGTACGAGGCCTACGCCGACTACGAGGGCGCGATGGCACGCACCGAAGCGATCGTCCGCGCGGCCGCGGCCGCGAGTGGGTATGCCGGCGAGCTGGACTTCTCCGCGCCATGGAAGCGGGTCCGCTTCGTTGACGCGATTAAGGATGCATCTGGCATCGACCTCGATGAGATCACCACCGCAGAGGCGCTGGCTGCTCAGATCGGACGCGTTGGTCTCGAGCTGAAGACGGAGGGATTCGCCTGGTTTCAAATGGCGGACGACCTACTCTCCAAGTGCGTTGAGCCCAACCTCGAGCAGCCGACATTCATCGTCGACTACCCAAAGGAGCTCTCCCCGCTCGCCCGCGAGCGTCCCAGCGATCCCAAGGTCGTAGAGCGCTTCGAGGCGTTCGCGGCGGGGATGGAGATCGCCAACGGCTTCAGCGAGCTGATCGACCCTGATGAGCAGCGCTTGCGTTTCATCGAGCAGGACCGGATCGGGACGCTGGCTGAAGGGGAGGCTGAGACGATGCCGTATGACGAGGCGTTCGTGCAGGCGCTCGAGCAGGGAATGCCGCCCACCGCCGGCGTTGGCCTGGGCATCGACCGCCTGGTGATGCTGCTCACCGGCCGCGACTCGATCCGGGAGGTAGTGCTGTTCCCCGCGATGCGCGACTGACCCGAATCGGGCCCCAGTGCGTAGCAACCCACGATCAAGCCGCGACCATCACGTGCCGATGACCCCGTTAGTGCAGGGTGGCCGGTTGGTAGACTGGTTCGCAAGGCGTCGTTTAGGGTCCGAAACCTCTGAGGTACCGTCCCAGCAGGAAGGAATCACACCATGTTCGAGCGATTTACAGAACGGGCCCGGCAGGTTGTCGTTCTCGCGCAGGAGGAGGCGCGAACGCTCAAGCACAACTACATCGGCACAGAGCACATCCTTCTCGGATTGTTGCGCGAGGAGGAGGGTCTGGCCGCGCGTGTGCTGGAGAGCTTGGACATCACCGTTGAGCGCGTGCGCGCACAGGTCGTGCGCATCGTCGGCTCCGGCGAGGAGGTCACCTCCGGGCAGATCCCGTTCACACCGCGCGCCAAGAAGGTGCTCGAGCTGGCGCTGCGCGAAGCGCTCAGCCTCGGCCACAACTACATCGGTACCGAGCACATCCTGCTCGGGCTGGTGCGTGAGAACGAGGGCGTTGCGGCCCGTATCCTGCTCGACTTCGACGCCGACTCGGAGAAGATCCGCAACGAGGTCATCCGCATGCTGTCCGGCCCGAGCGGCCGTCGCGGCGGCCCGGGCGGTGCGGTCGCCGGCGCACCCGGCGCGGGCGTGGACGCGAAGAAGTCCTCGAAGCTGCTCGACCAGTTCGGCCGCAACCTCACCAAGCTCGCCGCCGACGGCAAGCTCGACCCGGTCGTCGGGCGCGAGACCGAGATCGAGCGGATCATGCAGATCCTCTCGCGGCGCACCAAGAACAACCCGGTGCTGATCGGGGAGCCCGGCGTCGGCAAGACCGCCGTCGTCGAGGGGCTGGCCCAGCGGATCACCAACTCCGAAGTCCCGGAGCTGCTCAAGAACAAGCAGATCTACACCCTTGACCTTGCGGCGCTCGTCGCCGGCTCCAAGTACCGCGGCGAATTCGAGGAGCGCCTCAAGAAGGTGATGAAGGAGATCACCCAGCGCGGCGACATCATCCTGTTCATCGACGAGCTGCACAACCTCGTCGGCGCCGGCGCTGCCGAGGGTGCGATCGACGCGGCCTCGATCCTCAAGCCGGCCCTCGCGCGTGGCGAGCTCCAGACGATCGGCGCG
>DATBYJ010000096.1:0-12283 GCA_036513795.1 Solirubrobacteraceae bacterium
GCTCCAGCGCTGTTCCGGCCACGACATCTCGGCGAGCCGAGGGGCCAGCACCGCTCCGATGAGGGCGAGCGCAAATGCATTGAATATCTTGGCCGCCGTGGACGCCCGCCATCGGAAGGCCGCCGCCACTCCTTGCAGGCCATGGTCAATCAGCGGCAGTAGGTAGCCTCTCAGTGGATCGCTGAAATTTAGAAGCGAGAACTTGCCATGTAGCGTAAATGATTTGCCCAACATCCAATAATTGAGAGAGTCATAGTAGAACGGCTTCGCCCCTTGAAGCAGCGCTATGGCCAATACCCCGATCAAGGCCGCGACAAGGGCCACAATGACACTACGCGCGGGGGGAGGCGCAATCGTCCCTGACTGCCCGGGCAATGGGGGTAGATGACCAATCTCATCGTGTGCCGACAAGGTGAACAGTTTAGCTCAACTGGCGACTGGGACTGATCCGATCCGCCTGGCCGCGTTGCGATCGCCATACCGCGACTGCCGACCAGCGCGACCCTCCAACGACGAATATGCGAGGATCGCCTTGTGGCAGTCAGCGCTCCGAAATCACCGGTCGCGGGAGTTCGCGCACCGTTGGGCGCCACTCCTAGGCTCTCTGCCCTTACGGGCCTACGTATCCTCGCAGCGCTCGCCGTTTACGCGAGCCATGTTGGCCCTCCTCACGGGTCTCCAAAGCTGCTCAGCACCTTCATGGAATCAGGCTATATGGGCGTGACCCTATTTTTTACCTTGTCCGGATTCGTGCTGGCGATCAATTACTTTGAGTCCTTTCGCCGGATCAGTCGACGGACATTGTGGCACTACGCCGTCGCGCGTTTCGCACGGATCTATCCTCTGTATATCCTCATGGTCGTCTACTTCATCGACCGGCAGCACGCGTTCGGCGAATCTATCACCGGTTGGTGGGAGCATGTCCTTGCCATACAGGCATGGGATTCCGACATTTATCATGCGTACAGTTTTGACGCACCGTCGTGGTCGGTCAGCGTCGAGTTCTTTCTGTATGCCTGCTTTCCTCTCCTGGTCGTCGGCTTGTCCCGGCTGCGCACGCTGCGTACCACGCTCACCGCGGCCGGACTGGTGGTGATCGCGATGGCAGCCCTGACCATGTGGTTTGTCGCTACCGGCCGCGGCAGCCTGAGTTGGGCCGATCCCGAATCTTCTCACCGTTGGCTATACGTGACGCCATTGACGCGCCTGGGTGACTTCACACTCGGCATGCTTGCCGCACGCATATACGCGCTGACGCGAGGGCAGGTCCGTCTAGCACGAGCCGGGGGCCTGCTTGCCGCTGGTGCTGGCCTTGTCATCGTGGCACTCATGGCATGGCCCTCAAACCTCTACAGTGCGTGGAGCTGGGACCTGGCCTACGCGCTTCCGGCGGCTGTGCTCATCTTCGGCCTGGCCGTGGCACCACTCAGTCTCCCCGCCCGCATGCTGTCAATCCCGATTGTCGTTCTACTCGGCGAGGCGTCGTACGCCTTCTACCTCGTGCACATGCCGGCATTGGAGTACTTCGGGGGTGGTCGGTGGGCCGTGGCGACATCCCCCACGACAGTTCTCTACGAGGCTCTGACGATCGGCTCCATCCTCTGCCTCGCGGTCGGACTGCACGTCATCGTCGAGCGCCCGGCACGACTCTACATACGCCGTCTGTCTGGCTCCTACAGTGGCCGAGTCTCAAATCCGGCCGCAATCGCCGAGCCGGATACCGCAGTCGCCAACCAAACGAGGGCGCCGATCATCTGAGCAGGGCTCACGACGCTGACAGCTTTTGAGAGATGGGTCCATTTCGACGCCGGATCAGCACCATGCAGCCGAACCATGCGCTTAGAGCGATCAGGGCTGCCAGCTCCTGCGGCGTACGGCCGGGTTCCTGGAAGAAGGCGATGAACTTATAACGCCCAGCGGCTAGGCGCCAGGCACGGAGTGGAATTCCTGCGTTGACGAGCTGAGCTTTTGACGTGTTGGCATGCCAGCCAGCTACCGAGAGCTCGTTCTCGACCATCAGGACAGGCTTGGAGATGTTCACCGCGTAAGTGATCCGCTGGTCACCGTATGAGAGAGTTTGTACGTCAGGGCTGGGTTCCCAGGTTCTCGGCGAAGGAAGATGTACTTCCTTGTTTGAGCATCCAACAGTCGCACACGAGAAGACGTAGCCGTGCCAAGATTGAAGCAGTAGAGCTGACCAAGCAGGACTATTCTCGGCATCCCAAAGCGAGCGCTCAACAGTGGAGTCGTAGTCGGCCTCGTGGTAGGCATCGGCCACCCAGCCCGACGCATTGGGTTCCGCGGTCGATGCCGCAGGGACGCGCGCCGGGCGGGTGGGTGGCGATTGTGCCAAGAGCCTCGGCAGCTCCCGCACATAGCCATCCCGATGCACATAGAAGGCAAGCACGGATGGAGGCACCTGCCATGGGGAGTTAGTCCCCGCCAATCGGTAGTCGTTGATCTCCCGTGTACCGTCAACGACGAGCAGTACCACCAGTGCCCAGACCAAGATTCGCGGTGCCGGTTTAGCCAGCGCGAGAGCGCCACTGATCGCTATAACCGTCAAGACAAGCCATAGCTCGCGCGTAGGTTGTGCGTAGGTTCGCGGTACCAACAGCGCTCCGCCGGCCAACACACACGCGGCGAGCGTCACTGTGACCCAAGGCCGACGGTGCCGTGCTGCGGAGAGACGGCTCCACGCGTCGGCAGACATCAGGATGAGGGCTACTGCCACCACCGCCTTATAGTCGGCCGCAGGGAACCGGCTGGGAAACAGTGGGCGTACCGATGTCATGGCTCGCCCAATGAAGCCAATCTTTGGTGTCATCCCTAGGATCAGGGCCACAGTGCCGCAAGCCAATAGCGGGGCTTGCCTGCTCAATGTTTGGCGCCGGATGCATGCAAGGCCGACTAGCGTGGGGACCCCGATCGCCCATGCCGTAATTGTCCCCTCGTACGTCCAGGCAAAATTACTCAGGTACAAGCCAAAAAAATCAAGCGGAGCGATGGCAAAGCCGGAGCGTACGGAGGCCGTAGCTTCGGCAGTGCGATAGAGTTCACCAGCATGTTCGGCTCGGAGATAGGGCAATGCCACAGCAAGACACACCGCGCCCGAGGCCACTACCGCAAGCGCCAGCGAAACCCGATAACGCCGCCATGCTCCCGAACCGCTGGCTCGTAGTGCAACAATTACATACACGAACCCAGCAATCCCAAACGAGACGATATCTCCCGGATATGCGCCCGACGCGATCAGCCACGCGAGCGGGGGTACAGCCGCCAACCGAGCCCATGTACCGAGGCCGTCTGGCGGCGTCAAGGCCCAAAGAAGCCACGGCAGATACGCAAATCCACGAAAGTAGTCTGCATGCTCAGCCTGCCCGTAGTATCCGCCGAAAAAGATAAACGCTACGGCAGCCATCGTCGCCCAAGGCCACGCCAAGCGCCGGGCGCGCGCCAGCGCCAGCATTCCCGCCGACCCGAATAGCACGTGCGCCACCTGGACCGTCGTCAAAACCCTTAGCGTGGCGGGCACCCGCAGCACACCCAGCAACCACCATCCTGGAAAATACATCCCTGACTGCGCATCGACGTCGACCGGAAAACCGCCTGCGACGAAGGGAGACCATGACAGTAGATGCCCCCGCCCGATGGTGGCGGCTACAAAGGCCGGCGTCGTGGTGTACGTACCCAGGAAGTCCCAGGGGAAGCTCCAGTGGTCAAAAAGCTGGAGGTGGAACACCCATACCGTCAGCGCAGTCAACAGCCCCATCGCTAGCGCCGGAGCGAGATAATGATGTCGTGTGCGTTTAGAAAAACGGTCTGCTGAAGCCACGGCTTCGACGCTCGGCTACGCGCGCTTGAGCCAACGGCGCACGACAGCGAATACTCGGGCTGGCGGGCCTAGCAGTCGCCAGCGACGCGAATTGATCGTAACATCGTACGCGCGACGAATCCTCTCGAACTCGCCGATTAGAGCCGATGCCTCGGCGACGATCTGCTGGTCACGCCGGGCCTCATTGCGCAATGAGGCAGCTTCATGGCGAGTGGCCTTAAGAGCGCCCTCGAGTTGAAGACGTGCTGCGTCGCCCTCTACAAGTCGTCCGCACATCTTGGCCAGTTGGTCAGAGGATCCGGCGGGAAGAATGAGAGGCCGCTGATTCATACGATCTTGCAGAACACGTTGGGTAGCCTGCCACACGTCGACCTCATGCAGGGAGGCGGACGATTCGCCGGAGCGCCACATCTGATACACGCTAGTTACTTTTCGCGTGTCGCGAACAGACGCGAATGCGGCAGAGCGCATCAGAAAGTCCCAATCCTCGAGCACCGGCAATTCTTCGTCGAATCGCAGGCCGAGCGTTTCGATCAGGCTGCGCGGCACCGCAAAGGTGCAGATTGGGGTTTCATTTTCCCAGACGTGGCGCAGCCGGTCGAAGTCGAGCTTGTAGCGGAATTGAAGCGAGGATTGGACCAGGTACGGATGAGAGTGCGACTCCTCTGGCGCCGATACTTCGCGTACGGCCACGCCGGAACGGACGATGGCTCCACCGCCTGCAGCCTCGACGAACGACTCGACCCAGTCCGCCATGACCAGGTCGTCATCATCGAGAAACGCCACATACTCCGCTTTGATCCTGGCAAGCGCCGCATTGAGCGGACGAGCACGCCGTCCGCCGGAAACGTGTATGACTCTGACCCGGGAAGAGAACACAGGATTGAAATCGGCCACTACGTCCTTCACTTCACCAAGCACCGGCTCGGCGTCGTCGGTGTGAACCATGAGAAGCACTTCAAAGCCGTCCGTCGTCTGCGCCGCCAGGCACGTGAGCGCGTCGCGCAAACGTGACTCCCGCCTACCCTGAGTGCGTACCACCACCGCCAACGGAGTGGCAGATGCGTCGTCGGCCTGTGTGGTTTGCGACGTTTGCGCCGGCTCGATGTCGCAGGGGGCGAAGGCCCGTATGAACTGGTTTGTCTCGCCGTGGTCATCGGCGGCATCGCGCCAGGTTCGGATTGCCTGTGCGACGGGCGACGTCCACGAGAGCGCTGGATGGTCCGCCGGGAAGTGCTGGTCGCTGGCGCGCATCTTGTAGTCGTTGGCGCCGAGCTCGAGCAGTCCGCAAGCACGGGCCTCCGACTGAAGCCGCTCGCAGGTGAAGAACTGCGTGTGGGTCGAATCCAGCAAGCCGGTCGGTGTGTAATCCCACTTGCCAAAGGCGAGCTTCGCCCCAAGATCGACGTGCGCAACGTTGGGCACACTGATGAGCAACGGGGGGCGGCCGAGGAGCTCTAGACTGGCGCGGACGGCCGTAAGGAAGGGATGTGTTTGGTCGATGTGCTCAAGCACATCGACCAACAGAACCAGCGCTACGTGGCGGCCATCAGCCAACTCGAGCATCCGCTCGGGCAGCTCATCGATCTGACTGAGATCCAGCTCGCGAGCCTCTAGTCCACGTCTCGACAGCCCCTCCAGCGCGATGGGGTCGATATCTACGCCTACGTACTCGTAACCGAGATCGAGCAAGGGCTGAGCGATGGAGCCGACGCCACATCCCAGGTCGATAACGACTCCGCGCTCAGGACCAAGCCTCTTGACCAGTTCCACGGCATGTCCATACGGGCCTTCCCAGGAGAAGGAGAAGTCATAACGCGGCGCAGGTGACTCGTCAGAAACGGTGGATCGCATACTCGCCATCGATGAATTGCGCTACGCTCTGTGAGTCTGGCTCAGGAGCCGGAATGCGTCCGCTGGTCACGCGCGAGCGGAACTCGGCCAGCGCTGCACGCTGGATCTCCGACTGCCCAGCCTCAATCGAAGCGATCGTCTCATCCACGATGTCCGGGCGATCCCAGCGCGTTGCCAACATCAGCCGTCCCAGTGCCGAGTGGTATAGCTCATAGTCGGGCGCCGGCCAGGCAGCATCGGGGGTGGGGCGCTTGTCGTGGAATACGGCTGCCTGCGGCGCGACGATCACTTTATGCCCCAATTTACGTGCTCGCCATGAGAAGTCGACATCGTCGCAGTGCAAGAAGAAATGCTCATCGTCGAACCCCTCGATCTGATCGAACAGCTCCCGGCGTACGAGTACGCAACACCCACTAGCCCAGCTAGTCTCACCTGTGGTGAGGTCGTACTCCCGCGGATGCTCGAGCGGAATCTGCCTGGCCTCAACGAGGCCGACGTCGGGATTGGCGAGCTTCTTGACAAGCTCCACAATCGCTGTGGGAGACGGGTACGTGTCAGGGTTGAGAATGAGCAACAGATCGCCGGGGCACCGTTCGGCAAGACGGTTATGTCCGCCGCTCGATCCAAAGTTTTCACTGAAGTGCTTGTAGGTCACCGTGCTCAGAGCACTCGAACTCGCATCGTCCAGCGCCGACACATCGGCGGGAGCGAGAATAGGACTCTCGGTGTTGTCTCCCAGCGCCCACTCGATCCGGCCAACGAGACCCGCGTCGATTGCCTTGCTGGCAGCCGCATCGACTCCGTGCAGCAACCGCCAGATCTGTTCCGGCTCGTGACGGTACAGAACGGTCTGCACGCGAAGCACGGGCATCGATTCGTTCGCCAGCATCGCGCCCATGCTACCGAGCCTCCCGGCAGGCGGACGACGGGTGCACCTTGGTATCGGGGCCAGGCCGCTCCCGGTCACGTATGAAGCTAAAGGTAACCTTGCGACCGAGACATGCACGTCTGCTTCGTCAGCACCCGCCGGGGCAGCCACTTCATGACAGAGCTGCTTGCTGCCCTGTCTGCAGCGACGGTGACGACAGGACACCAGGTCGAGCTCGCCTTCGACAAGTTCCCGCCGCTGCGCGACGAGTGCGTCTACGTCGTGATACCGCACGAGTTCCGCGCTTGGGGCGACCCGGCAGGATTCCCCAATGCGCACCAACGCGCGCGGACTATTGCTCTGTGCACCGAGAACCCCGGCACCTCGTGGTTTGAGGAGACCTATCAGCTCGTGCCCCAGTTCGCGGCGGCGGTCTCGATCAACCGCTCGAGCGCAGCGGAGCTTCAGCGGCGCGGCATCTGCTGCGAGCACCTCCAGCTCGGGTACTCGCCGTTGTGGGACAGCTGGAAGCGCGACGAGAGCGTGGAGCGCCCACTTGACGTTCTGTACCTCGGTGCCGCCGACCAGCGGCGCGACCCGCTCCTGGCCGGCTTTGGCGGCGAGCTGTGGGCGCGCCAGTGCCAGTTCCTGATCCCGCCCCTCGAGCCCCGGACACGGCCTCGGGCGGACTTTCTGACTGGCACCGACAAGTATCACCGCCTGCGTTCGGCCAAGGTCCTGCTCAACCTGCACCGCACGACCTCCGCGGCGCTCGAGTGGATGCGATTCCTGGAGGCGATCTGCAACGGCTGCGTCGTCGTCTCCGAGCCGTGCCTTGATAACGAGCCGCTGGTCCCGGGGGAGCACTTCCTGCTGGCGGGTGCGGAGAGCATCGCGTACGTAGTCAACGGCCTGCTCGACGATCCCGAGCGGTTGCGGCGACTGCGGGGGCAGGCTTACGATTTCGTGTGCCAGGAGCTACCCATGAGTGCCGCCGCGGATCGGCTGGGCGAACTCGCCGCGGAGCTTCCCCGGCAACCGCCGGCCACGGGGAACTCACTGTTCTCGGTCGGTACGTCGGCGACGCCTGTGCCTTCGACCGAGACGCAACTCGGTAGGGTCTCGCGCGCCCAGCCGACCAAGGCGCCTAGGTCACGTCGCTTGTTGCGAGCATTCTCCGACCGCTTCTCGCTGGGCAGCCGCGATTCCGGCGTGCAGGTCATCGCGCAGACGGTCACGTACGCTCAGAAGACTCCGCGCATCAGCGTCGTGACTGTGATCGTGCCTGGCCGCGAACGAGAGGGCGTCGAGGCGCTTGCCAGCGTCACGGCGTCCTGCTATGGCGCGCTTGAGGTGCTTGTCGACGCCTCCGGCGGAGGCGGCCCGGCGGTTGGGCGCTTCCTGAACGAGCACCCCACGCTTCCGGCGATGTTGTTGCGCCAGTCGGCCAGTCATGGTCTGGGCCATGCGCGCAACACCTTGGCGAAGCGTGCGCGAGGCGAGTATCTGTTCATCCTCGACGCTGACGGCGGGATATACCCCTCGACGCTGGAGCGTCTCATCAGCGCCCTCGACGCAGATCGGCAGGCCATGTTCTCCTATCCGATGGTCGCGGCTCTAGATGGGGAGCGGCCGGTGGAGCTGCTCAGCTCCCTCCCCTGGGAGCCGGAGCGGCTGAAGCAGGGAAACTGGATCGATGCGACAGCGCTCATTCGGCGCAGGCGGCTTCTCGAGCTCGGTGGCTACTCGACGGATCCGCGTCTTGCCGGCTGGGAGGACTTCTACCTGTGGTGCCGGTGCGCAGAAGCAGGAGCTCGTGGCGTGCACGTACCCCAGGTTCTGGGCTGGCGTCGGCGAACGGCGAAGTCGGAGACGTCGGCGAAATGGACGCTGATGCGAGAGCTGTTCCCCGAGTTCTTCGGGTCGGCCGACAGGGCATGAAACCGCGCTGAGCGATGCGCTCGCCGACGACCAGACCTGAGAGCCCCGCTGGACTCGGCTCGATTCCAGCCGGCGACCGATCGATTGTGAGTGCGGCTCACGGTCGAGGGCTACGGGAGCGAGCCGGGCGGCGCGAGCCAGACAGACTCGAACCCCATGATCTCGGCGAGCGTGTCGTAGTCGCGGTCGTAGTGGAGCACGGCGGCTCCGGTCTCTTGTGCGGCGGCCGCGATCAGGTAGTCGACCACCGGCATCCGCTGGGCACCGGCGGAGCGATGTGCGAGCGTGCGCATCGCGTCCTGCGCGGCGCGAGCGGTGGCGGCTGTGAGCGGGGCGGTGCGCACCGCGGTGAGCCTTTCGGCAAGCACGTCGAAGTCCGCGCCACTGCGAGCGCTGAGCAGGATCTCCAGCCGCGCGGCGGGCGCGACGCGCAGACGACCTGCGAGCAGCGCCTTCACCCAGCTGTCGCGGACGGCCGCATGGTGTGCGCGCGACCACGCGGAGGTATCGACGAGCAGCGGCAGCTCGCCCCAGGCGGCGCGGCTATCGGATGGGCCAGGCACGGAGCTTGCCGTCGCGCAGCAGATCCCAGTCGATGCCCGCAGTCTCTGGCTTCATGAAGCTCTCGGCGAGCCCTTCGAGCAGCATCGTACGTCGCTCTTCGGTGGGTGGTTCATCGGCGATGTGGCGAGCTCCGGCGATCGCCAGTTCGCGCACCTGTCGCGAGCGTGAGAGTCCGGCCGGCAGATGCGGCGCGGCTGTGCGCAGCGCGCGTGCTAGCTCTGGATCCTCGGTGACCTGGATGCGGGGATGGGACGTGGCCACCAACCAAGTGTACCACCGGTGTATCGCGTCGACAGTGCTCGCCCTACCCCTGTAGCCGCGATCGGCGCTCTGTTCGGCTTCGAACCAGCGGCTCAGCGCGCGACCACGCGGAGGGATCGACCAGCAGCGGCAGCTCGCCCCAGGCAGCGCGGCTATCGGATGGGCCAGACACGGAGCTTGTCCTCGCGCAAGACACGGGGCGGCTTGCGGCCATTGCCGGGCTCAGGCGGCGGCGAGGGCGGCTGCGAGATCGTCGGCGTTCGTCTCGATCAAGTTGGGCACTGTGATCGTGATTTTGCCATTGTGTTCGACGAGCCATTTCGCGTTGACGATCGTGATGCCGATGATGTCGCCGTTGCCGTCCAGCCTCACGGCGTGACCCTCCGGGGTGCCGAACGTGTCGGCTGCGGGCTGTTGCTCGCCTCGGCGTAGGTAGAGGACGTCGCCGTTGCTGTCGTAGGAGACGTGATCGAACTCGTATGGACCGACGTGGACCGTCATCGTCGCCAGCCTCCCGTTCGCGGATCATTGGACTGCGGGAACGCTGTCACGACGCGATCGAAGTCGCCGCTGAACTCCGTGACCACTCGGATCCAGCGCAGCGGGCCTCCTTCGCGGAAGTAGCGTTCCCGTCCGGCTTGGAGGTCGGGTTCGCGGTTATCGGGCATCTCGATCGCGGTCATCGTCTCTTCAAGGTACTCGCTCATCTCGACATGCTGCTCGAGGACATGATTCCACGCCACGTCGTCTATCTGGACGAGATGGCCCTCGGGGTTGCGAATCTCAGCGCCCTCGCCATGAAGGCTGTGATCGACCGAGGCATGAAGATGCCGGTTGGGCCGATGAGTTTGCCACGGCAAAGCAGCATTTTATGGATGCCGCCCACGAGGATGTTGGCCCGGTTGCCTCGTGACGAATCACAGAGGCCATACGGGCTAGAAAGCGCCTATCGCTCGGTGAGGCGCTGGAGCGTTCGTATCCCTTGCTCAGCCTGTTTGCGCAGCGCGGGAATCTCGCTTTTTGCTGCAGCCGTGGCCTCACGTAGCGCCGGAATTTCGCGTATGGCCTGCTCTCGCGCGGCACGCCCGCGTGCTGCGGCGCCATCGGTCGAAATCGGAGCGGTCGATGCAGAGTCCTGTGGAACTTGGAAGTTCATCTATCCCTCAGTGTAGGGGGTGCTAGGGCGAATCTGCAAGCCCAAGAACGGCCTCGATTAGCTTAAGACGCTGCTCGTGAGCTTCGTCAATAGCCTCAGCGGCCTTGAGCAATCCCTCGTGCGCTTCAACGGTATCGGCCGACGCCTTTAGCTCGTCCGCATACTCGATGTTGCCGAACTTGATCGGAAAGTGCCCGTGGAGTGCGCGCCAGCCGATGAGGACGATCACGCCATGGAGAGGGTCGTGTGCTGGTCGACCGTGACGGGCAGTGGCGCCCGCTGGGCGAGCGCCACGACACGATCCGTGCACGCGCTCGCCGTGACCACCGCCGTCAGATGGCTGGTGCGGCCCGCGCGATCGAAGAGCTGACCCAGTGAGCGACCGGGCGCCTTCGAGACCTGACCCCAACGCACTCGCGGCCCAGCAGACACGGCTGGCACGCTTCTTTCAAAGAATCAACAAGCACCGCTACGCCCGCGCGAATGACAGCGAGGACACGGCGAATCCCAGCGCGCGGTTCTCCGGAGGCAACTGCGGTTCTCCCTGATCGGGGTTCGACCAGGTGCCCTCGGCTTCGAACGCGACCACGTAGTCGCCGGCGCTCAGCTGCAGCGTTAGCTTCTCCTCCCGCCACTCGCCCTCCTGCCGAGCGAGCCGGGTCGAGTACACGGCCTCGTGTGAGTCCACCGGCCGTACCGACACGACCACGTCGCCGCTCGGTCCGGGTGGAAAGCGGTAGCGCAGGCACGCGCTGCTCGCTTCCTCCGTGAGACGCACGACCGCGGCTGCATTGGCGGCCGCCCATCTGTAGCTGCGCTCGGCGCTCTGTTCGGCTTCGAACCAGCCGCACAGCAGCTGCTCCTCGACATCCGGCGAAGTCATGTCCAGGCCGCCGGTGGCGATCTCGTAGGACTCCTCGAATGACATCGACGCGAGCGCGAACCCGAGCGAGCGGGTCTCGCGCGGAGGGTCGGACCATCCCTGCGGGGCGCTGAATACGACCTCGTAGTCACCTGCTGGCAACGCCAGCGGATGGTTCTCTACGGAGCGCTCGATGTACTGCCACGCTAGGCGGGTGCTCCACGCGGGGACGAGCGGCTCGAGCGGCTCGAGCGGCTCGAGCGAGTCAAGCGGTCGAACGCTGACGTTCACTCCACCGGTGTCGACCGGCACGTGCGCGTAGCGCAGCTTCAGTCTCTTGGCGGGCGCCTGCAGCCGGACGAGCACCGCCGCCTGCACGCCGGCCCAGCGGTAGCTGTACCCGCCCACATGCTCCGCGCTGAACCAGCCATAGAGCAGCTGATCCTCGCTGCTCGGATTTGCCATTTCGAGGGTGCTGCCGGCGCTCTCGGCATCCGGCGTCAGGCGGGGCGGGACCCCAGCCGGGAAGCCGTCCCCCCAGGACGGGTCGACCAGGCGATCGGGAACAGCAGCGGCGTGGCGCAGGCGCCGGCGGCTGGCAAGCGTGCTCGGCAGGTGGCCCGCGTTCCACGCGATCGCCCTGAGCTTGCGCCATCGGCCAGAAGCGCGGGCACGCGCGATCCCGAGCGCCTCGTGGAGGGCCCAGCGCCCGAGGCTGCTGAGGGGAGCGTGCTTGAGCACCACTCGCATGCGGTGTCGCTCGCACAGCAGTTGCTTGCGCGACGAGTCTTGACCGCTGTTAGCGCAGCCGTGGTCGATCCAGGCGTCCTCTGCCACGACCACTCGACATCCCGCACGCCACAGCCGTATGCCGTAATCGACGTCGTCGTAGTAGTTGAGCATGCGGTCATCGAACGCGCCGACGCTGTCCAGTACGGTCCG